>JBIKZJ010000200.1:0-11190 GCA_044354755.1 Schlesneria sp.
CCGCAACCTGATCACTCGTGGCAAAAGTTGAGATTATTTCGCATCGGCCCCGTGGGGGATGCCGGACGGATGTTGATGCATGACAGCTGGGGGGGGGTACGACCGCTGCCATGCATCAACCAAAAACCGAACCGATATGGAGAATCAGGTCTTGGAGGTCAGTTCTTTATAGACGTGTTCGATATTCTCGGCTCGTTCCCGCACGGTGACTCCCGCCCACTCCTTATACCACGGGAGATCGATTGTCTTTTTGATTTCATCGAGCGATTTCCCCGCCGTGATGGCTTCCTGAATCGCTTGGCGCAATTCGACAAAATAGCGTCGTTGCGTTTCGACCAACCTGGCATCGCTCCGTTCACCGTGGCCGGGGCAAACGATCTTGATGGGCATTTTGGCCATTTCGGTCAGTACCGAAATCCAACTGGAAGTATTGCTTTCTCCGGTATAATTGAATGCTCCATTCACGCAGCTATCACCCGTGAACAAGATCCCCTGTTTCGGCAGCCAGGCAACCGCGTCTCCTGGAGTATGTCCGTGGCCGAGATGAATCAATTCGACTCGTTGGGTCGCATCTTCGAGGATCATTTTTTTGGGGAAATAGACCGCAGGGACGCCGTACTTCAGTTTGCCATATTCGGTTGGCTTTTCCTGTTTTTGCTTATCGAACGAGGCGATTCCCTTGTTGAGGAACTGTTCGCGACTCGATTCGGACGCGATCGCGCTGGCTCCTTCGCTGACGAAGACCGGATTTCCATCGGCGTGGTCACCATGCCAGTGGGTATCGAACACGTATTTGATCGGTTTATCGGTGGTTTTGCGAATTTCCTTGATCAACGCTTCCGCCTGATTCGGAAAACTCGCTTCAATCACGAGCACGAAATCTTCAAAAATGATCCAGCCTTGATTACAGCCGATAAAATCGGGTTGCCACTGAGCTTTGCGGAAGAAGACCCCTGGAGCCAGTTCGGTCACGGTGGTTTCGGTTGGCACGAGCAGTCCGAGTGCAAATCCAGAAACTCCTAAGAGAACACTCGTCGTCAGCAAGGCGACCATCAGCGAACGAAGTCGATGCGATTTCATTACGATTCCTGTCAGGAAAAAATTAGGGAAACACGATCTCAGAGGATTTCCAAATCCAACAAAGGGATTTTCAACACGACGGTCGGCAGCGAGCAACCGATCGCATCAGCAATTCCGCTGCCAGAGAAGGTTCAAAGCCGCCGCAAAAATTGACTTGTGAATTTCCGCTGAACGTCCGAAGGGACGGTTCATCGTACGAAAACCGGCCTGTTTTTCAATTGTGGACGGGGGCAAAATCGGGAGGATCTCGTTTCGTCTCTGGGACTTCTCTGGGACTTCTCTGGGACTTCTCTGGGACGACAGGCTCGTTTTTTACGCGATTCCTGGTCTTTGTGAGCGAACGTTGTAAGCGAATCATTGGAGGAAAATCGGGAGAATCGGCGGTTTGTGGTCCCCAATCCAACACGGGTGTAAAAATTGTTTTGCTTGCTACGCCTTTTGTTCTGAGGTCAGGTCTCATACAAGATCGCAGCAGGATGATTGGCGAGTGGCGGCTTGTTTCAGCAGGACGGTGATTGGGATGGCGTTATTGAGTTTACGAGATGTCAGTTTTGGCTTCGGTTCGCCGCCGTTGCTTTCGCATGTCGACCTTCAGATTGAACGAGGCGAACGAGTTGGGTTACTCGGCCGAAACGGGACCGGGAAATCGACGTTAATGAAGCTGATGGTGGGAGAACTTCCTCCCGACCAGGGCTTGATTGAGCAGCAACAGGGGGCTCGGATTGCCCGGCTGGTGCAAGATGTTCCTGTTGGCCGTGCAGGGACCATTTTTGATGAAGTGGCTGCGGGCTTGGGTCCAGAAGGGATTGCAGTAGCGGCCCAGTTTCACCTGCATCATCCGGATGCGGCGCTCAGTGACCTCGAACGGGTTGAACTCGAACGCCGTGCCGAATCGCTGAATCATGATATCGGCTGGCAGCTCGAACATCAGATTGAACAGATGCTCGAACGGATGCAGCTCGATCCGCTAACTCCGTTCGAGCGACTTTCTTCGGGGATGAAACGACGCGTCCTGCTGGGTCAATCTCTGGTTTCCGAGCCAGACATCTTGCTGTTGGACGAACCGACCAACCATCTGGATATCGACGCCATTCGCTGGCTGGAAGATTTTCTGCAGCGATACAGCGGCACGTTGATCTTCGTCACGCATGATCGCGTCTTTCTCCAGCGACTGGCCACACGGATCGTCGAGTTAGACCGGGGTCGCATCTTCGACTGGCCCTGTAACTACACGACATTTCTAGAACGAAAAGAAGCGGCACTCGCAGCAGAAGAACAGCAGCAGGCACTGTTCGATAAGAAACTGGCCCTGGAAGAGATTTGGGTTCGCAAAGGAGTCAAGGCCCGTCGCGTCCGCAATGAAGGTCGCGTTCGCGCTTTGAAAAAACTTCGGGAAGAACGCAAAGCCCGCCGTGACAAGATTGGGAATGTCAAAGTCGAAATTCAAGAGGCAGAACGTTCTGGTGCGCTGGTAGTCGATGTGAAGGGACTCTCGTACGAGATTGGGGGGCGGTCGATTATTCGCGACTTGACTACAACCATCATGCGGGGTGACAAAGTTGGAATCATCGGCTCGAACGGTTCGGGAAAGACGACTCTACTGCGGTTGCTGCTGGGGGAACTGACGGCCACATCGGGAACGATCAAATTAGGGACGAATCGCGAAGTCGCCTACTTCGACCAGTTGCGTGCCCAACTCGACGAAGAAAAAACGGTCGCCGAAAATGTTTCCGCAGGCAAAGATATGCTGATGATCAATGGACAGCAGCGGCACATCATCGGGTATCTGGAAGATTTTCTGTTCACTCCCGAACGGACACGCAGTCCCGCCCGATACCTGTCGGGGGGCGAGCGGAATCGGTTGCTGCTGGCGCGGTTGTTTTCCAAGCCCTCGAATGTGCTGGTGCTGGATGAACCGACCAACGACCTGGATGCGGAGACGCTGGACCTGCTGGAAGAGTTGATTGTGGGGTATCCTGGGACGGTGCTTTTGGTCAGTCACGACCGGGCGTTCCTCAACAACGTGGCAACAAACACTCTGGTGTTTGAAGGGGATGGTCATGTTCGCGATTTTTCTGGCGGTTACGATGATTGGCTCGACCAACGACGGGCCGTTGCCGAAACGGCCTCAGATCGCCTCCCTTCCGTTCCCCCATCGCGTCCGATTGCGCAAGTACCCGCCGAAGGAGCCCGTCGCAGGACGTTCAAGGAACAACAAGAGTTAACTCAACTGCCAAAACGGATCGAGTTGCTGGAGATCGAACAACGAGAATTGCACACGCTGATGGGATCAACTGGGTTCTACCAGCAAGACAAACAGGTGATTGCCAAATCCACCAAACGCCTGGCAGAAATTGAACAGGAATTGAATCACGGATTCCAACGCTGGGAGCTACTGGAATCGCTGGCCGAGTGAGGTGAAATCCGTAACTCTGGGAGATTGGCTTTTGCTACTGACAAGGAATGCTACAATACGCAGATAGGAAATCGTCTTGAGGATGGATTCAAATACCGATGCAATCCGTTGCCTCGCATGAGGATTTGAATCCCTTAACGCTGGCGATTTTCGTGAAGTATTGACAGATTGACTCGCCGCTTCCTCGAAAACCACTGACACATTCGGACGATCGAGAAATGATGACGATAATCCCGATGAACAAAGCGAAGGCTCTGCTGGTTCTGGCACTGGTTTTCACCAGCTCGATCGCCTCTGCCCAGACCGCCGATCCGATCGACTTTGGACGGCAGATCCAGCCCATTCTGGCCAAGCGGTGCTTTTCCTGTCACGGGCCCGATAAAGCCGAAGCGGGGTTGCAACTGAATCAGAAAGAGTCCGTTCAGGTCAAGCTTGCTTCGAACAAGTCCGCAATTGTCCCAAAGCAGTTGGAACAGAGCGAGTTATTCCAGCGAATCAGCTCGACCGATGACAGCGACCGGATGCCACCCGAAGGACCGCCACTCACCGGCCTCCAGATTGAGCTGATCAAACAATGGATCGAGCAGGGGGCGGAATGGAAAGAGCATTGGGCGTTTATCGCACCACAGCATCAACAGCCCCCCGCAGTGAAGAATTCGCAATGGATCCGGAACCCGATTGACGCTTTTGTGCTGAGCAAACTCGAGCACGAAGGTTTGTCTCCCGCTCCGCCAGCGGAAAAAGTGGCACTGCTTCGGCGAGTCACGTTCGATTTGACAGGATTACCCCCCACCACGGCTGAAATCGACTCGTTTCTGGCTGACGACGCCCGCGGGGCTTTTGAGCGGGTGGTCGATCGGCTGTTGCAATCTCAGCACTTCGGCGAGCACTGGGCACGCCATTGGATGGATGTGGTCCGCTACGCTGACACCAATAGTTTTGAGCGAGATGGTCCGAAGCCGAATGCTTGGCGATATCGCGATTATGTGATCCGCGCCTTCAATGCGGACAAGCCGTATGATCGGTTCATCCGCGAACAACTCGCGGGGGATGAATTGCCTGACGGAGGCGCCGACGGCATCATTGCGACGGGGTTTTATCGGCTGGGACAGTGGGATGATGAACCCGCCGATCGATTGCTGGCCCTGTACGATGGCTTAGACGATATCATCACCACCACCACCCAGGGTTTTTTGGGTCTGACCGTCAACTGTGCCCGCTGCCATGATCACAAAATCGATCCGGTCCCGCATCAGGATTACTATAGTCTGCTCGCCTTTTTCCAGGGTGTGACCCCCAATGGAAATCCGAACCCGAATGTCGAACGGCCCGTTTTTGAAAATGAAGAGGCAAAGGTTGCCTACGCCGTTGCCGTGAAAGCACATCAGGAACAGCTCGATCAAGTGCAGTTGGCGATGACCACAATTGAAAAGGAATTCCGAGAAAAACTGAGCAAGCAGGGACCACAGTTGCTGCCGCCGGACCTGGACGAGTTGGAATACCGTTTTTACCGCGATACTTGGGAAAAGCTTCCCGACTTCAACAACCTCAAGCCCGAGACCGTCGGCAAGCTGAAACAGGGATTCCTGGATATTTCCCCGGCAACTCGGGAGTACTCGTTCGGATTCGTTTTTACTGGGATTTTAAAGGTTCCCGAGGATGGCGAGTACACCTTCAGTCTCGATTCAGATGATGGATCACGTCTGACAATTAACGGCGAACAGGTCGCAGTCCATGATGGGATCCATGGAACCGGTGAGCCACGCCTGGGAAAAATCACCTTAAAACGAGGACGAATCCCACTTCGCGTTGACTACTTCCAGGGGCCGACGGGGGATAAGGGACTGATTGTCAAATGGTCTGGTCCGACTGTAGTCCACAGATATCTCTCTGTGCATCCTGACATGGATGCGAATGTCGCTGACGGAAAAGGGAAGCGTAAGGATTTTGCCGCGATAATCGCGGCACAGGGGACAGCGCTCCTTGGCCCGGAACGACACGGCGAGTATATCCAGCTCTTGCAGCGAATCGGGGAATTGAAGCGCCAGCGAATTGACGCCCCTTCCGCGTTATGCGTGACCGAAGTCGGCCCAAACCCACCCGAAACCATGTTATTTAAGCGAGGAAATCCACAGTCTCCCGGCGAGAAAGTGGTCCCAGCATTCCTTTCGTCGCTCGGTGGTGGCGTGGCCAACATTCCCGCTCCCGCCCCCGGTGCCAAGACTTCTGGACGTCGACTGGCCTTGGCCAACTGGATTTCCGCTCCTGACAATCGCCTGAGTTCCCGCGTCATGGTCAATCGCTTGTGGCAGCACCTGTTTGGACGGGGGATCGTTCGGTCACCGAATAACTTTGGATTACTGGGGGATCGCCCGACTCATCCAGAGCTTTTGGATTGGCTGGCCATCGAGTTTGTACGCGGGGAGAATCCCGATCCGCAACAACCCTCATCAGTTCCCGCCAAAGCCTGGTCGATCAAGCGAATGCTGAAGCTCATGGTCACTTCGAGCACCTATCGAATGTCCTCGCAAGCCCCAGACTCGATTCTGGCTGATGGGGTTGTGGCTGATGCGACTGCTGGGGCCGATGTGGCAGACAAGGGCCGCCCGAATCCCCTGAAGACAGACCCGCTCAACAATCTGCTCTGGCGGCACGACATGCGGCGACTGGGGGCGGAAGAAGTGAGAGACTCGATTCTTGCGGTCGGTGGTGATTTGAATCGGAAGATGTATGGCCCTGGAATTTATCCCAAAATCAGTGACGAAATCAAAGCGGGTCAGTCGAATCCTGGTGCGGGTTGGGGCCAGTCCTCCCCCGAGGAACAAGCACGTCGTAGTGTCTATATCCACGTAAAACGATCACTCGTACTGCCGCTGCTTTCGGACTTCGATGTGGCGGATTCGGATAGCAGTTGTGCCGCTCGATTTACTACCACGCAGCCGACTCAGGCGTTGGGGATGCTCAACGGAGCGTTTTTGAATGAGGAAGCGATTCATCTTGCAAATCGACTTCGCCAAGAGGCTGGCGATGATGTTCGCCAGCAAGTCACACTCGCGTATCGCCTGGCGTTGAATCGCGAACCGGATGAGCGAATGATTCGGCGTGGCTTATCGTTGATCGAAACACTGAAATCAAAACATGGATTGTCATCGGAAAAAGGACTGGAACAGTTCTGCCTGATGACTTTAAACCTCAACGAATTTATTTATCTGGATTGAGTATTCCCATGACAATTCCCAACTTCTGCGGCCGAACCCGTCGCGAGTTTCTCTGGCAATCGGGTGCGGGATTCGCCGGAACGGCACTTTCAGGCCTGCTGTCTCAAGACGGTTTTTTGGGTGGTGGTCGGACTTTGGCGGCAGATTCAGCGGGACACCAAAATCCGCTGGCTCCCAAGGACCCCCACTTCACGCCCAAAGCGAAAAACGTGATCTTTCTGTTTATGTATGGCGGCCCCAGCCATATTGACACGTTCGATTACAAGCCGGCGATGAAGGGTCGTGACAATCAGACCATTGAAGTCAAAACATTTGGCCGGGGAGGTCATAAGAATCAGGGAAGGATCGTGGAGCCCCGCTGGAATTTCCAGCAATACGGTGAATGCGGAAAATGGGTCAGCGACCTGTTTCCTCATCTGGCCACTTGCGTTGACGATATTTCGTTCCTGCACTCGATGACCGCCGACTCTCCGATTCATGGTTCGGCGATGCTGATGATGAATTCGGGAAAAGTGACCTCGGGAAGTCCATGCCTCGGTTCCTGGGTCAATTACGGGCTTGGCAGTGTCAACGAGAACTTGCCCGGTTTTGTCGTGATGCTGGATCCGACCGGTGGGCCGATCAGCGGAGCCAAGAACTGGTCCAGCGGCTACATGCCCGCCACCTACCAGGGGACGATCCTGCGGTCCAAAGGGGCACCGATCATCGACCTGAACTCACCAGAGGGGACGAGTCGCGCGATGCAGCGTGAGCTGCTGGATGCTTTAAACGATGTCAATACTTCGCATGCCGCCTCGCGGAAAGATAACTCGGAACTGGCGGCGCGCATCAACAGTTACGAGCTGGCCTTCAAGATGCAGCAACATGCCCCCGAGGCAGTCGATCTATCGCAAGAGACAGCCGAGACTCAAAAACTTTATGGACTTAACCAGCCCAGGACACAGGATTTTGGCAAGCGATGCCTGCTGGCCCGTCGACTGGTCGAACGGGGGGTCCGGTTTATTCAGCTCTATTCGGGCGGAAACCATAACGACTCGAACTGGGACGCGCATGGAGACTTGGAAAAGAACCATAACTACCACGCCGGAAACACTGACCAACCCATCGCCGCCTTGTTAAAAGATTTGAAGCAACGCGGATTATTGAAAGATACGCTGGTCGTTTGGGGTGGTGAATTTGGCCGTCAGCCTACCGCCGAGTATGCGATGGGAACGGGACGGGATCACAATGCCTATGGGTTTACGATGTGGATGGCGGGAGGTGGGATCAAAAAAGGCGTGAGCGTCGGCTCCACGGACGAATTGGGTGCTGCCGCAGTCGATTCCCCATTCCACGTCAAACGCCTGCATGCCACCGTTCTTTCCCAGATGGGACTCGACCCGAACGCATTTTCCTATTTTTACGGTGGACTTGATCAGAAACTGGTCGGAGTCGAACATGTTTCGCCAATCACCGAAATTATGTAAGCCGCAGAAGTGGTGTGCAGGAAACAGCGTCAGGTGCGAGCGCTGCCGTAAGACGCTGAAAACACGCAGGAGTCCATTCGGAAGCATCGATGTGACGTTACATCGGTGCCAAAAAAATCTCGGTGTAGCCCTGCGGGATTTTACCGGGATTTGGAGGCGGATGAAGCGTTATTTTTCTTGGCTTTGATCTCTGCCCAGTGCTGGCGAATCAATTCGGCAGCCTGATCTGTAAAAATGTTCCGGTTGGCCGTCGCCGCACTGTCCACGGGGTTAACCCGTTGCAGATCCGCTGCGGTTGCGGGGGGCTCAGGCGTCTCGGCTGTCGGTTGATAGGTCGGGATCACCGCCGTATCCGCGCCCGAGTTATTGGATCCCGAATTCGTCAGCCATTGAGAAATGTCGTCATCAGAAGGGGCTTCAACCACCGGTTTTGGTTTGTATGTGACTGGAACCGAGAACAATGTGGAGCCAATCCGCAACACATCTCCCTCACACAATAGAGTAGGGCTGTTGATGGGAAAATCATTGACATACGTTCCGTTCTGACTTTGCAGATCGGTCACGACAATTCCCTGATCAGTTCGCTTCAACGTGCAATGGGTTCGGCTGACGAGTGCAGATCCAATCCGCAGGTCACATTTGTCGTCGCGGCCAACAACCATCTCTTTGGCCGGAAGCACCAACCGCTTCCCCTGAAGTTTTCCGGATTGAATGATGAGCTCGGACATAATCACAGACCTGTTCATGGGCGAGATACGGACAGTCGGATCAAATAGCAGAATATCACGGTTTTTCTGACGATATCATTACCGAAATTCACTGTTTGCAGCAATCTCGCCTTTGGGAGACAAACCGTGAACGATTTCTTGTTCACGGTTTTTGAAGCTTGGCTCTGGCGAAGAAAAGCCTGATACTGCAGAAATTTCCAGGGAAATTACCCGATGAAATGCCGGCGGAACCGATCGCAATCCTACGGCAATTTCATGCGGAATTCAGACGGCTCCGTTTCGGAGTACGCGGTCAACACCCTGATCCTGCAGCAGCGCAGCCACCTGCTTGCCAACCTCGACCGCCGACGAGACCGTGGCGGTCGCACTCGCCATCCACCGATAATGACCATCCACGGGAAGGACGACCGCTTCCAGTTGGATTGTGTGATGGCGAATGAGGGTACGCACACCGAGCGGGGCATGACACCCAGCGCGCAAGGTCGAGAGCAGGCTTCGTTCAGCCGTCACAGCAGACAACGTCGCGGAATCGGTGATGTATGACAAGAGTTCGCGTAGATCCGCATCGTCCGTCCGACACTCGACACCGACCGCTCCCTGTCCAACAGCGGGATACATCTCGGGCGGGGCAATTTCGGAGTGAATTCGATTTGCCAACCCTAGGCGCGTCAGTCCTGCCGAGGCCAGAATCAAGGCGTCGTATTCGCCCGAATCGACTTTCCTCAAACGCGTATCGACATTTCCCCGCACTTCCAGCAACTTGAGATCTGGCCGGAGATACCGAAGCTGAGCTTGTCGTCGAGGACTTCCCGTTCCGACCCGTGCTGCGGGCGGAAGATCGGCGAGTGTTGATCGGTGGGTGACGTGCGCCGGCAGAATCAACGCATCGTGGGTCACAGCCCGGACAGGGGTTGCGGCCAGCACCAGCTGCGGTGGCCCATCCGTCGGCAGGTCTTTCAAGCTATGCACGGCCAAGTCGGCTCGACCATCAAGCACGGCTAGCTGCACTTCACGGGTAAAGACGCCAAAACTTCCCAATGTTCGTAACGTCTCTACCTGGTCACGATCGCCAGTCGTTGAGACATGGATCAGCTCAACGTGAACTTCGGGCGCCGCCTGACGAATCAGATCGGCGATATAATGAGATTGCCAAAGAGCCAACTGACTGGCTCGTGTGGCGATTCTCAGGTTGGGGCGTGGGAACGAGAACAAGAAATCAGTTTTCCGTTGTAATAGTTTTCGATAACGAAAAGACCTGCAAGGCTTTTCACTGGGGGTCTGAAGCGAGTCGCATCATTTCGTCTTTGTCTTCAGAATTCTCGTTGAGCGGCATTACATCATCTCTTCGTCTCGGCCCACGAGCAAGAGCCATGGTAGAAACATGCTTGAATACCGAATCTTCGGAGATTTGTATCGGAAGATCCAGACTGAGCAACGGATCCTTGAAGGAATTGAGTTCTTCGTCGATTTTTGACTCTGTGGGAATCCGTTTTGGCACCGCAGAAGAGGGAGGAAGTTCTTTTTGCAAGTGGAAATGGAGATCACCAATAGTGAGCTCATCACCGAACGAAAGCATTGCTTCTCTGCGAATTCGGACACCATTCAGATAAACACCGTTGGTGCTACCCAAGTCCCTGATGACATAATGATTGTTCACTTGGGCCACACAACAATGCCTGCGTGAAACCTTACGACTCTGGGTCAAATGGAAATCACACTCAGACTGCCGCCCGATCAGGATAATTGGCTTTTCCAGTGGAATGGGGGAGACTGAAAGGTCTGTGGGGACCAAGAAGGCCGCCATTCTCTTATCCCCCCCAAATGAGCTGATGAAAACACAAAAAAATCGTCCATGAACGTGTTCCTTCAGTCGGGCCACACGTAATTTTCCAAAGTCAGGGAAAATCGACGGCCCCGTACTGAAAGATGCTGCCAAATCCTAGGGACTATACCACACTTTGAATACCCGGATTTGGGCCCAGAGATATTTTTTACGAGATTTTTTCGCTTTCCTCTTTCTGACCGAGCCGTTCACTTTATTTCGAGATTGACGGGCAATTTTCCGTTGTCGGGGCCAGGATTCCCTGATCACCTGAGGAACCACCGCATCCCTTTTCGCCGAAACGCGGCCCTGAGCCATGGAACCGTCTGGAGGATTCCTGTGAAAACAATCTGAACCCGACTTCAGCAAGAGGGCTTGCCTACAAGCCTCGCCATCGTTAAGTTTTCATTAAACAACCTCGTATGCCATCCTGCAAGTCCTATCCTACGCGTTAACGGAT
>JBIKZJ010000201.1:0-11147 GCA_044354755.1 Schlesneria sp.
AGGATCAGTCCAACTGCAAGTTGTCCTTGAGCCACAAATTGCCCAAAGGCTTCGATTACATCTCCCGCTGCATCCATTCCTGCAGTATGAGCCCGAGTCAGAATCAGTCGTGTCGATGCGACATTCAGCACCAGCCGAATCAGCGTCATCATAAGTAGTAGCGACGGAAAGGAACTGAACTCCAGCGGTCGTAGCACAGAAATCGTGGTCAGCAACACCAGCACCGATGCGGTCACGTTCGCTGCCAGCAAGAGATCCAGCAAAAACGGGGGAACGGGAGCCACGAGCACCAGTACTGACAGCACCACCAGGATTGGAAAAACCAACCCCAGCGAACTGCTGGCAAGGATGCGCGGACTACGACCCACAGCGGTGGACATGAAGCCTCCACAATAACGAAATGATCGCATCACATTGAGGTGACGAGATAGGAAACGAATTGATTTGGGGAAAAGGAGATCGGCGGGCGATTGATAAGTGAAACCGAAATACGTGTCCAGACGAATGGACGCAACTTCGTGGAATGTTTTTGGTCAGATCGAAAAAAAGTCCAGAACTCTGGTCGTTCTTGCCGAAACCGCACCGACAGCAACGAATTTCGCGGAAAAAAATCGCCAAAATCCGAGTTTCGCTCAGCCGGATCCCTCATCGATTCCCGGTGCGGCATCGGTTTGCGTACGCCGCTGGCTGCGGATTTTTTCCAGACGCCGCTTCATTTCCTGTTCGGCACCACGATCAACAGGTTCATAATAGCAACGGTCAACCCCCAGATAGTCCTGAGCCACCCAGCCCTCTTTGGTATCATGCGGGTATTCATACCCTTCGCCATGCCCCAGGTTTTTTGCCCCTTGATAATGGCGATCACGCAAATGCATCGGGACCGGCAGCAACCGTGAGTTCTTGACATCGTCCAAGGCGGCGTCGATCGCCTTATAGGCCGCATTCGATTTTTCCGCGAGCGCCAGATAAGTTACCGCTTGTGCCAGAATAATTCGACATTCCGGCATCCCGATAAATTCCGTCGCTGCGGCGGCCGCCTGGGCCAGAATCAACCCTTGAGGGTCGGCATTTCCGATGTCTTCTGCGGCGGCAATGACCAGTCGCCTCGCGACAAATCGGGGCTCTTCGCCCGCGGCGAGCATTCGTGCCATCCAATAAATCGCCGCATCAGGATCGCTCCCCCGAATACTCTTGATCATCGCACTTGCCGCATCGTAATGATCATCGCCGTCTGCGTCATAACGAATCTGTTTTTTCTGGATCGACTCTTCTGCCGCCGCCAGATCAAATGACTTTTGCGAAGGATCGAGCGAGAGCACACCGATTTCCAAGGCACTCATCGCTCGCCGGGCATCCCCATCGCAGATTTCCGCCAGGAATTGCAACGCTTCCGGGGTTGCCATCACTTTTCGGGTCCCCAATCCACGAACCGAATCTTTCAAACAGCGTTCCAGCAGAGTGACGACATCTCGGCTCGGCAGTGGCTGAAGTTCAAAAATCTGACTACGGCTTAAGAGAGGAGCAATCAAGGCGAAAAATGGGTTGGCGGTCGTTGCCGCCACCAGACTCACCACCCCCTCTTCCACGTCCGGTAGCAACACATTCTGCTGCTGCTTATTAAAATGGTGCAGTTCGTCAATGAACAGTACGGTCCGGTGGCCACCCGTCGAAACGTCTTCGCGAGCCTGATCCAGCACCTCTCGTAATTCCTTGACCCCCGCTGCCGCCGCATTGAGCGAACGAAACGTCCGACGGGTATGTTTGGCAATCAGTTCTGCCAGTGACGTCTTGCCTGTTCCAGGTGGCCCATAAAACACGACCGAGGAAATGCGGTCCGCTTCGAGCATCCGCCGCAACAGCTTCCCTGGAGCCAGGATTTGTGCTTGTCCGACAAATTCTTCGAGCGTCCTGGGACGCATCCGTGCCGCGAGTGGGCGAACCGACTCGCGGTGCTCCGCTTCCAGCCGATCGAACAACGCCATGACTTGAATGCTCCATCAGATTCGTGTGGGGAAGGTCGGGATGTTAACTGGCTCATTCCAGCATCCCCTGAACGAAATTGCCAGTCGAGGCTCCGTCGCTGAACCGTCGTGTAAATCAAGAAAGCCTCGGTTACCCGCCGAAGTCAAAGCAAGACTTATGACAGTCTCAGCCAACGGAAAGTGCATTCCCGCAAAAGAAGAAAAGAGACCTCCGCCGAGCCGTTGGACCGCTGAGGTTCTGAACCCAAAGGATTCAGGGGGGAGCCTCATGTTCGGGTTGTGTGAGCCGAGATCGTACCGAAGTGCGAAAGCGGATTTACACGCAGCCGAACGAGATTGCTCCCGCATGAAGAAGTTGTAGGGTCAACGCACAAGCCCCGTATCGAACACGGCAGAGGTTTCTCGAGTCCCGAAAGACCCGCGTGAGATGCTACCGGGCAGCGCCGTCTTATTCAAGTTGTTTCGAGGGCAAATCAGCCACCGTTCTCTGCGAGCATGAAAAAACCGAGATTTCTGGATTGGCGGAATTTTCTGCGTTTGACCCCTTGGCCATTTCCACGGAAATTTCCGCCAAAATCAGTGGTCTCCGGCGGGAAAATCGGTGGCATCAAAATTTCAGCCAAGGTTTCGGCTAAAAATCTGCAGAATCGGCTTGGGTAAACCGCAGCCGGTCATTATACTCCCGAACCATGAGCCCCTCCGTGGGTTTCTTGCCTGGTAGTGTAACGGTAGCACGAGTGACTCTGACTCACTTAGTTTAGGTTCGAATCCTAACCGGGCAATCTCTCTTTCAGCCTCTTTTTTCGGCTATGGGGTGCTTGTCGCGTTTATTCAGGCTGCTGCTGGTTCTGTGTCTTGGGCAAGCCCGCTGGATGATTCCTCTGCCGGCCCGCGGATTTGATTTTCAATTTGGGTTCGATGTGGAGATCCGCTGGGAATCATGTACAAACAGTCGGTCGCTTTCGGGATTCTGGTCTTCGTGCTGTTTGCACTGCTCCTGATCAAAGAACAATGGTTTCTTGACCAGACTTTAAAAGGTCAGCGGTTGGTTCGCTGGTTTGGTCCTGTTCACGCTGTCAAGGTGTTGCGAGGGGTTGCCATCACCGGCATGCTTTTCGCGGTGTTGCTCGCGACAGGGGTGATCCGCCCGATTCAGTGGTAAACTGTGACGCTTGCGACCACCGCCCCAGCAGAGAAGTTCTGTTTTGACGCGCCGGTTCAGGATTTGTGGCACTCTGTGAATCGATGGAACTTGTATCCATGTCCGTCGGGGCTTACCATGTCTGATCCCCGCCTCCGAGGGGAACTGGAATCGTCATGGTGTTCAAGAGGTTTTTGACCTCGACCAACGGGTGTGACGAATCGAAGGGTTCCGTTGATCATTTTAATCTGTCGTAGGCGTTCAGTGACTTGTCGCTGACCTACCCTGGAAAGTCCTGGTTCGATGAAGCATGTGCTGTCCGCGATGGTGATGAACCAGCCTGGTGTGCTGGCCCACATCTCCGGAATGCTCGCCTCCCGTGCATTCAACATTGAAAGTTTGGCTGTCGGTGAAACCGAACAGCCCGAGTTTTCCCGCATTACCTTCGTGGTGGCTGGCGATGACAAGGTGCTTGAACAAGTCCGCAAGCAACTCGAAAAAATTGTCACGGTCGTCAAGGTGGTCGACTATCAAAATCAGGATCTGGTCGAGCGCGACTTGATGCTGATCAAAGTTTCCACGGCGAATCACCGTTTGGCGGAAGTTCGCGAAATGATCGATGTCTTTCGCGGCAAAGTGGTCGACCTCAGCCCCCTGCACGTCATGATCGAACTTTCGGGGTCCGAGAGCAAACTGACTGCGTTCATCGACCTGGTCCGTCCTTTTGGTATCATTGAGATGGTTCGCACCGGACGGATCGCTTTGGCACGCCAAAAATCGATGTCGGTGGAAGATGCACTGAAACCCCCACCGACCTATGAAGAAGCCGCACTGCAGTAGAATTGTCGGTGCTGCGGTTGATGAGTGACCGCTCTGCTGAGACAAGATGAAGTCTCTGCCGTGAGGATGATGAAAAATGTCTGATTTTCGTGATGAGGATCAGAGGTAGAACTGAGAGTCCCTTTTTTCTGAAGAGAAGCAACGATGGCCGCTAAGGTTTACTACGACGAAGATGCCGATCTGTCCCTGTTAAAGGGAAAAACCATTGCAATTCTTGGCTATGGCAGCCAAGGGCACGCGCAGGCTCAAAACCTGCGAGACAGCGGCTGTACGGTCGTGATTGGACAGCGTCCAGGTAGCAAAAACTACGATCTGGCTGTCAGTCATGGCTTTAAGCCCGTTTCGATCGCCGAAGCGACGAAACAAGCGGATCTGGTCAACATTTTGCTGCCAGATGAAGCCCAGGGGGACGTTTACCGGACCGAGATCAAGCCGAATCTCAAGCCGGGTGCCCTCCTGATGTGCTCGCACGGTTTCAATATGCACTTCGGCCAAGTGGTTCCTCCGGAAGGGACTGACGCCGCATTGGTCGCTCCCAAAGGGCCAGGCCATCTCGTTCGCAGCGAATACGAAAAAGGGGGGGGGGTTCCAAGCTTAATCGCATTGACCCCGGGTGCCTCCGAAACCAGTCGCAAACTCGCCTTGGCCTACGCCAAGGGGATTGGCGGAACTCGCGGTGGTGTGATCGAAACGACCATCGCCGAAGAAACCGAAACCGACTTGTTCGGTGAACAGGTTGTGCTCTGCGGTGGTGTCAGTGCCCTGATCAAAGCCGCCTTTGAAACGCTGGTGGAAGCCGGTTATCAGCCAGAAATGGCTTACTTCGAATGTATGCATGAGCTCAAGCTGATCGTGGACCTGTTCTACCAGGGTGGTCTGAACTACATGCGTTACAGCGTTTCCAACACGGCGGAATTCGGTGACTACACCCGTGGTCCTCGGATCGTGACGGACCAGACCAAGGCCGAAATGAAAAAGATTCTGCACGAAATCCAGACCGGGCAGTTTGCTCGCGAGTGGATTCTCGAAAACAAAGCGAATCAACCCACCTTCCAGGCCATCAAGCGCCGCGAGCGAACCCATCAAATCGAAGAGACAGGCAAGCAACTTCGCCGCATGATGAAGTGGATCAACGCCAAGGAGTATTAATCGTCGTCGGTGGCTCTGCCCTCCCGGTTTGGAGACAGGTTTTTCTTGAGCGACGCAGGTCACCCATTAACGATACTGTGCTGATGCCAAATTCCTGATGAAATCTTTGTTGTCAACCGATCGCTCGGCAAGACTTCAGAGCCTGTAAACAGATCGCGGTGGTGAAAACCACCGCTTTCTTCGTTATCGGTCGTGTTGACTGCGCTCGAAGGCTATACTGATCGTGGTCACTCAGGAGACTTCGTGAATGCTTAGGGCCGCAGGAACTGCTGATTTAGGATCCCACGGGTTGTGGACTCGATCCCTCGTCGAATGGGTTCGTATTCTCTTCTTTGGCCTGTTACTGGCCTTTGGCTCTGCAACGTTCGCCGCCGAGGTCGATGAGGTGCGGCTGCGTCTGCTGACGGGCCGTTACGAAGATTGCATTCAGCTGGCCGGAAAAGCGATCGACAGCCGCGCTTTTGGCGAGGATTGGTATCTGCTGAAGGCCGAAGCCGAAATGCAGGTTGGCCGCTACAAAGAGGCTTATGAAACCATTTCAGCCGGTTTGACCCGATATGCCTGGAGCGTACGGCTCCGTCAGGCGGGAATCGAGCCCGCTCGCTTCTCGGAAAATGTGATGCAAGGGGCCGTTTGGCAAGCCGAAATCGCCGATGTCGTCAGCCGTGCTGCCTGGCGCTACAGTGGAGACGCGGAAAGTCTGGTGGCACTCGGCAAAGTCGCAGTGGCGACTGGTGGCGATTCCAGACAGGTTCTGGAAGCGTTCTACGATCGAGCCCTGAAAGTGACCCCCACTCATCGTGGCGCGTTACTGGCGAGTGGTGAATTGGCTTTGTCCAAAAAGGATGATGCGCTGGCAGCGGAAACATTTCAAGAGGGTGTCAAAGCCCATCCTGCCGATGCAGACATGCACTTTGGCCTCGCGCAAGCCTTGGCCTCCAGCCTGCCACCACTATCGAATCACCATCTTTCCGAGGCACTTCGCCTGAACCCGCGTCATTTACCCGCATTGCTCTACCGGGCGGAACATGAGATCGATGCCGAGCATTATCGCGATGCCGCCGAACAACTCGATCAGATCCTGGAAATCAACAAAGCTCATCCACTCGCTTTGGCCTGCCATGCAGTCCTGGCACATCTCGATCACAACCTCGACCGCGAACGAGATTATCGGGAACAGGCCTTAAAGCCCTGGCCCGAAAACCCTATGGTCGATTATCTGATCGGCCGAAAACTTTCGCAAAAATATCGCTTCGCCGAAGGGGCTGAACATCAGCAGACCGTGCTCAAGCTTTCGCCCGATTATCAACCGGCACGCGTCCAGCTCGCACAAGATCTGCTGCGGCTTGGTCGCGAAGAAGAAGGCTGGGCCATGAGTGCAGCGGCTCTCAAGGCCGATGCCTACAACGTTCATGTTTATAATCTGATCCAGTTACGCGATGAAATGGAGAAATTTATCACGCTGGAAACGGCGGGCTTTCGCGTCCGTATGGAAGCAAAAGAAGCAGCCATCTACGGCAAAGACGTGTTGGAATTGCTCGAACGCGCCCGAAAAACGTTGTGCGAGAAATATGGCCTGGACTTGAAAGAAGTCATTACCGTCGAGATCTTTCCCGATCCGAATGACTTTGCGGTCCGAACATTCGGTCTTCCCGGTGCTGGGGGGTTCCTGGGTGTCTGTTTTGGCAAGGTGATTACGGCCAACAGTCCCGCTTCTCAAAAAGAGAATCCCGTCAACTGGCAGGCGGTCCTGTGGCATGAATTTTGCCACGTGGTCACGTTGGAAAAAACGCACAATCGCATGCCTCGTTGGCTAAGTGAAGGAATTTCGGTTTATGAAGAACGGCAGGCGGGCTCGACTTGGGGCCAACGGATGACTCCCCGCCACCGCAAACGAATTCTCGAACGGGGGGTCGTCGCCGTGCGGGAAATGAGTGGCACATTTTTACGACCAGAAAACCCCGAAGACCTGCAGTTCGCCTACTATCAATCTTCGCTGCTGGTCGAATACCTCGTCGAAAAATATGGCATCGAATCCCTCCGAAAAACGTTGGATGACCTCGCCGCAGGTGTATTGGTGGATGTCGCAATCGAACGACATACCACTTCCCTTCATCAGATTGACCTCGAGTTCCGTGATTACGCGATCGAGATGGCCCGTCGGCTGGCCCCTGATCTTGATTGGGAACAATATGACTTGTCCGCCATTAAAGACGATGATGATCCAGATCGCTTGGAACGCTGGATGGAAGATCACCCCACCAGCATTCAAGGATTGACGATGCTCGCCGATCAACTGGTCACGCGACGTGACTGGCCGAAAGCCAAAAAATCGCTGGAAAAACTGATCGAACTTTATCCCGAGCAAACTGGTCTCGATAGCGCTTACGTCCTCCTCGCGGCGGTGCATCGCGAACTGAGCGAACCCGACGCCGAACGTCACGTGTTACAACAGTACGTGGCACAGACCGACGATGCCAAAGCGGCTTTGTTAAGGCTGATCGAGCTGCAAGCCACCGTAAAGGATTGGTGGGGCGTCTCGGCCAGTGTTCGCCGCTTGCTCGAAGTCAACCCGTTGCTCCCTCAGGCCCAAAAAGCCCGAGCGACTGCGAGTGAACAATTGGGGCAATCCGACGACGCGATCAAGGGACTCAATGCGTGGCTGCTGATGGATCCCGATGATCCCGCAGAAGCCCATTATCGCCTGGCCAAGTTACTCGATGCACGGGGCGATCCGCAGGCCAAGTTTCACCTGCTGGCTGCCTTGGAAGCGGCCCCCCGCTATCGCGAAGCACAGCGGTTGCTACTGAAAATTGTGCGAGACCAACCCGTGGACGCCTTGCGTCCTGCCAATTGAAACAGGCTCACCCGGAAAGTGACTGATGAAACGGATTCTTCCTCGAATAAGCATCATCGCTTTACTGCTGGTGGCATTCGGCATGATGGGCCTGACCTATGGACAGATCCGCTCGTCCGGCCGTCGGTTCCTTGGTCGACTCGAAACCTCGGTCCCGGATAACCGCAACGGTGTCCCCTTGTGGGATGTCGATCCCGCGTTCAAAGACGATGTGTTTACCTTCGTCCGGATTGAATTCGATTCGATGCGACGCCCTGGATCATGGCTGACCGATTTTCCCGATGCCGATTTGAATTTGTCGTATCGGCTGCAGCAGCTGACCTCGATGAAGGTCGATCCCCACGGGCGAATCATGCGACTGACGGACCCGGATCTGTTCCGCTATCCTTTTATTTACCTCATCGAACCCGGAGGGATTTATCTGTCGCCCGAGGAAATCACGGCACTGCGTCGTTATCTGCTCAATGGGGGATTTTTGATGGTGGATGATTTCTGGGGTGAGGAAGAATGGCGCGCTCTGTACAACGCCATGAAACAGGTCTTTCCTGAACGTGAGCCGGTCGAGTTGCCACTGGAACACCCCATTTTTCATTGCGTCTATGATTTGAAGGAAAAGCCCCAGATCCCCGCGATCGGGATTGCCATCGATGGCCGTTCCACTGGAAAAACCTGGGAACGTGAAGATGCCAAAACCCCGCATTATCGGGGGATTTTTGACGATCAGGGGCGGCTGATGGCTTTGATCTGCCATAATACGGATCTCGGCGATGGCTGGGAGCGAGAAGGGGAAGACCCCTGGTACTTCACCGAATTCTCAGAAAAAAAAGCCTATCCGCTCGGAATCAACATCATTTTTTACGCTATGACACATTAACCATCGAGGAAAAAACAGCGGCTGATCTTTTGTTGGCCGGTCCCTTGCTGCACAGAACGGGGATCGAGCAACTTGGCCCCTCCCCCGTTGATCAACCAAACGCTGAAATCGTCGCGACCGCTGTTTTTTTTTCCAATGAATTTTCCCACCCACTTCTGTCGGAGCCCCCCGTGAACGTTGCAAGCTTATCTCCCGCTGATGACGACGAGATGCGAGTCCTCGAACTGGTCAAGACGGGCCGGCAACGCATTCGAACGGAACTGTCGAAAGCGATCGTCGGGCAGTCGGAAGCGGTCGAACAATTGCTGCTGTCGCTGTTTGCCGGTGGACATTGTCTGATCACCGGGGCTCCCGGACTGGCAAAAACGTTACTGGTGAAATCCATCGCGCAGGTTTTTCACCTCAAATTCCAGCGAATCCAGTTCACCCCGGATCTCATGCCGACCGACATTACCGGAACAGAAATCCTGGAACAGACGGAATCGGGAAAACGGGAGGTCGTGTTCGTCAAGGGGCCCATTTTTGCCAATGTGCTGCTCGCCGACGAAATTAACCGGACACCGCCCAAAACCCAGTCGGCCCTGCTCGAGGCGATGCAGGAACATCAGGTGACCGCTGCGGGGACTCGCTATGTGCTGGACGAACCCTTTTTTGTGCTGGCCACACAAAATCCGATCGAAATGGAAGGGACGTATCCCCTTCCTGAAGCCCAACTCGACCGATTCATGTTCAACGTCGTCATTGACTATCTTCCAGAAGATGAAGAAGTTGCCGTTGTCTCGCGGACAACGTCCGGGGCGTCCGAACCGATCCAGGCCTTGTTCACCGGACAGGATATCCAGCAAATTCACGCCCTGGTTCGCAAAGTACCGGTGGCGGAAGACGTTGTCCGCTTCGCGGTCCGCTTGGCCGCCGCTTCACGACCCAAACAACCGCATACTCCCGACTTTATCAATGATTGGGTGTCGTGGGGAGCTGGTTTACGCGCGGCCCAATACCTGATTCTGGGGGGAAAAGCGCGGGCCCTCCTTTCCGGGCGAGCGAATGTCACTTGGGAAGACATCCGAGTTCTGGCTCGCCCCGTCCTGCGACATCGAATTTTGATTAATTATCGGGCGGAAGCGGCGGGGCAAACGGTCGAAAATATCATTGCCAGACTGCTGGAAACAATAAAAGACCACGATTCGGGGTCAGGTACTCGTTAGAAGAATCGCCGAAAAATCTCAACGAAGTTCGAAACTTTTTCCTGTGAATGGGGTTTAACTCCGTAAGCGATCTTTCATTTTGTTCGGAAAAATGAAGAATTGACGAGAATGTCGAGCTCGAATGTATCTATGTTGTCCACGAATTTGACTGAAAAGGGAGATCATGCAACGGTCCTCGATTCATTTGGTACCGGTTTTTATTTCGCTGGTGTTAGTGATTCATGGGGCGAGGGCTGAAGAAACCCCTCTCTCCTCATCTGCAGTCACGATTCCTGCTCCTCATTCGGTGGCTGAAGAAGTCGATCGGCAGATTCTGGCGGAACTGCACCGGGCTCAGGCGGCCGTGGCGGAACGTTGCAACGACGAAGATTTTCTGCGGCGTGCTTCGCTGGACATCACCGGTCGCTTGCCCGCATCTGCAGACGTCACTTCATTTTGCCTCGATACCAATCCGCAGAAACGAGCCCGCTTGATCGATTCGTTGCTCGATTCACCCGAATTTGGACTCAATTGGGCGCGCTACTGGCGGGATGTGATTTACATCCGGGCAACCGAACAACGCTCCCGTTCCAATCAAGAAGAGTTCACCACGTGGATGGCGGCCCGCTGGAATCAGGGGCTTGGCTGGGATTCCACCGTTTCCGCGATGCTGACCGCCTTGGGGAATGTTGAAGAACATCCGGAAACGGCGCTGATTTTTGCCCAAGGTGCCAGGACGGAAGATGTGACTGCCGAGGCTTGCCGCATCTTTCTCGGAATCCAGTTGCAGTGCGCTAATTGCCATGATCATCCCTCTGATGTCTGGAAACGCGAACAGTTTCACCAGCTTGCCGCCTACTTCCCCCGGATCAGTGAGCGGCGAATGACGACCGATGGCAAGCCCGTCTATGAAATCGTATCTGTCAACGTCGATAGCAAACGACCCGACTTCATGCGAGAAAATCCCGAACTGTTTGTTCGCCAGTTCGATCGGAACAATGACCACCAGCTTTCGATGGACGAGCTGAAAAGCGGTCCCAAGCGGGTGGTCAATCGCGTTGCCGCCAAACGGAAGGCTTTGGCCGCAGCCATGAAAAAGAAAGCCAGCAAAGCCGATGAC
>JBIKZJ010000202.1:0-11143 GCA_044354755.1 Schlesneria sp.
CTCGAATTCGGCAATACACGAGGACTGACCGAGGAAGAACTCGCACGCGCCATCAAGCTGGACATTCGACAAATCGCAGGACTGGGCCCCAGTCTCGACTCGTTACGCCGCATGCTGCTCGAACGCAAAGCCAAAATCCTGGCGACGTGGGAAATGAAAAAGGTCCAAGAGGAAGCGAAACGATCTTTCACCAAGCTTGCTCATAACACGCATCCCCCTGACGACTTAAAATCGGCGTTTCAGCAGGCGGTAAACGACGAGCAAATTCGTGATCTGGAAAAGCTGTGGTATCGATCGGGAAACGACAATTCCCGATTTGCACGCCAGATCGTGCAACTGGTTGACCGTCTTGGCGACAAATATCAGATCGATGAACTCGCCTCGAAATACCACTTTACCGGCCGTAAACCCCTCACGATCACCGAGGCTCTCGGCGTGAAAGAAGAGTTGGAAACGATTGATCGGCTGCTGAAACAACTCGACGAGGCCGAAAAAACCGCACAAATCGCGGTGATTGATTTGTCGGAAATGAGCCAGTTTGCTGACGCCGAGCAGATGGAGGGTCTGAACGAATTGCAGCGGCAAGTTGAGGAAATGGTGCGGCAACTGGCGGCACAGCAAGGTCTGGAAAAAACGAAACAGGGATATCAGCTCAACCCCCAGGCCTACCGCATCTTCCAAGGCAAACTCCTGGAGCAGATTTTTAGTCAACTGCAGGCTTCCCGAACCGGTCGCCATCAGGGGCCGATCCAGGGGGAAGGTGCGGTTGAGATGCCTGTTACCAAAGACTATGAATTTGGGGACTCGGTCGCGCAAATGGATATCCCGCAATCCTTGATCAATGCGATGATTCGTGATCCGTCGCGACCACTCCGAATGCGATCGGAAGACATTGTCATTCACCGGACTCGCAACAACCCCAAGTGCGCCACGGCTGTTTTGATGGACATGAGTGGTTCGATGCGACAGGGAGGACAATACATCAACGTCAAACGAATGGCACTCGCGCTGGATGGGCTGATCCGCCGCGAATATCCTGGTGACTTTCTGCAGTTCATCGAGATGGCCAGCTTTGCCAAGCCGCGGCACTTTAGTGAAATCGCCACTTTATTACCCAAGCCAGTGACGATATTTGATCCGGTCGTCCGGTTACGCGCTGATATGAGTCGCGATGACATCAGCGAATCCGACATTCCTCCCCACTTCACGAATATCCAGCATGCGATGCAACTGGGTCGACAGTTTCTTTCCACGCGTGACACACCCAACCGGCAACTGATTTTGATTACCGATGGGTTGCCGACCGCTCACTTTGAAGGCCCGAACCTTTATCTGCTGTATCCTTCGGACCCCACCACGGAAGTTGCGACCATGCGTGAAGCGATGCTTTGCCAGCGGGAAGGGATCGTCATCAACATCTTTCTGTTGCCAAGCTGGTCACAGTCGCGTGAAGACATTCGCTTTGCTCATCGGCTGGCAGAATCAACGAAAGGACGAGTCTTCTTCACCGCAGGACGAGACCTCGACCGATTCGTTGTTTGGGACTACGTCAATCGGCGTAAGTCGATTATCGGTTAGTCGGCAATCCTCCGGTTTTCATCAATAAACGGTATTACCGCTGGGAAGTTCAGGTCTTTCTCGCGGCTCGGTCTCAATGCGATCAAGGTCTTGTTCGCTTCGACTTCTTCCACCGGATCGCTCAAGGTTTAATTCGCTTATTCTCGCTGTGTCTCTGAGTTCAAGCTCGCCACCGGCAGTGCAGGCGAAGTAGAACGTTCCACCAAAAATACGGCAGGATTCTCATTCGGATTGACACCCTTGGGACGAGGCATCGCCCATGGTCGCACAGTCACCCCAATCGATTGCATTTTCGCAATCGCGATCTGCTGCCAGGAAGTTAAATAAGCGGATTCGCTCCAACCATATTGAGGATCCGGCGCACCCGAGAGAATCAAAGGGGACTTGCCAGGAGGGAGCAGTTTGAATGGCCCCACCCACCAGACCCTTCCCCCTGCCTGAAGCGTGGCATCAATCTTCTGCAGTTCCTGCTGAATTCCCTGCGGTGAGGGCCAAGGCATCACTTTCTCTTTTTGCTGCTCATAGGCCAAGTGATGGTCGATATGGTCAACATTGGGTAAATTTGTCCACTCGGCAACTCCCTGATAGTACCGGCCAAATGTGATTCCAACATACCACGGTGTGACGATGACCAGATCGCCGGACCTGACCTTTTGGCTTAAATCACGTGCAATCAGATCGGTAGTTGTGAGCCGGAATTGGAGCTGAGGAACGACCTCGATCGCAATCAAGAGAGCTCCCATCGTTGCCACACGCATCGTCAGTCGTTGCCGCTCAGGCTGTTGTTGGGACCATAATCTCATCCCCAGTTCCGTGGTGATCGCCAGCAATGCCATCCACGGCAGGTGATACCAGTTCGCCGTCTGGACCCCAAGAAAACGCATATAAAACCAGAATCCTGCCGTTCCCACCCAAAAGAAGACCGGCAAGAAAACCACTAAGTCCTGATCGGGGGTGGATGCGGTCGCTTGATCGCGTTTGGCAAGAAACAATTGTCGCAACAATTCCGAGAAACCCAACAATCCGACCGCCACTCCAAGCCAGCCTCGAACCAGGCCCCCCCACTGGTAGGTTTTCATAAAGACCTGCAGCGGAAGCAGAAAAGGGACGGGGTCATGCACGAGGTTCACCACACGAGTCAGTCTCGGGGCAACGTAGATTGCATAAGGGACCATACTCATCGCGGCAAGAATTCCGACCATCATCATACCAACGCAGAGCGAAATTCGTCCCCGGCGGAGTGCCACCACTCCGCACGCGATCAAGGTGGCTGCGAGGAGAAAACAATTCGTGAAAGAAGACTGAACCGCCATCAACGAAATCACGACGAGGCCACACCATTGCCAGCCGGAAGGCTGTTGCAGGGTTCGCCAGGCGGTACCCACGAGGAGGAAAAAGGTGATAATCCCCAATCCGTACCCACGCACTTCACCACCAAAAATCATTAAACTGGGATCAAGGCCGAATAAGACGAGCACCCACCACGGAAATGAGATTCCGAATTGCCGCATCGACCACCAGATGGCAGGGATTGTGGTCAGTCCGATCACCAACCCCAGACTCCGCACTGCCGCATCGGAGCTCCCAAACAGAAACACCCAAGTCCTGAGTAGCGATTGCCAGCACATGGGAATGGAATCATTGGTCAGGACAAAAAACAAATCGTCGATCGGCAAGGTTGCCATATTGACGCTATGGACTTCGTCTCGCCAAAGTCCCCCAGCTGAAAAGTAGGCCACGAGGCGAAGTGCAACGAGTGCCAGCACGACAACAAGCTGCGGCGCGATGCGTTGAATGCATTGAAATTGTGAAAACGGTTCTGAGCGCACGGCGGCACATTCGGCCATGACAAGATCTTTCGATTAATGAGATTTCAAAGACTTAGATCAGTAGAGGTCCTTTTGTTAATGCAACTCGGTATTGGTACTGAATAGACAATTCTTGCATTCAGGACAAGCTCAATAATAATCCGCGCTGCGATCCGACACGAAATGGTTTTTTCGTATTTTTTCGAAACTCCGCTTGACACAATTCCGGGTTTCGCGGAGATATGTCGCACTCCCAATCCTCGCCCAAATTCGCCCAGAAAACTTTCTCTTCTCCTCTGTCGACCGACAGTGGTTTGGCGACTGCCGGTATCGTCATATCAAAATAAAAAATTACAAATCGATCAATTTTCAACGGCCCCGAAAAAACAAAAACACCATAAAACCGTTTCCCATCCGGAACGCTTGATGGTACTTTTAGGCGAATGCCGGCTATGACACAATTCTCCTCTTCATCACATATCCGGCTGATGCAGCCGACCGAGAACATCGTCCAGATCTCTGTCGTCATTCCCGTGTATCGCGGCGCACGGTTTCTACCTGAACTGGTCAAAGCCTTAGCTCAGGTCCGCGAGGAATGGCAGGCGGAATCGGTCCCTTTTGCCTTGTGCGAAGCCATTTTTGTGGATGATGCGTCGGTCGATGAATCCTACGACATCTTGATGGAGTTACAGAAACAGCATCGTTGGATCCGCGTGTTACAGCTTTCCCGAAACTTTGGTCAGCATCCGGCCACCGTCGCGGGGATTCTTCATACCAGTGGCGATTGGGTCTGCACACTGGATGAAGACTTACAACATCCTCCGGAATGTATTCATCACTTGCTGGAATATGCAATAGAGCATTCACTGGATGTGGCCTATGCAAAGCCGATGGATCCTGTGCATGAATCCTCTTACCGAGATCTGGGATCGAAATTATTCAAGTCACTGAATCGACGACTTACCGGAAATCCCCATGTCCGTCGTTTCAACAGTTTTCGCATGATTCGAGGCAACGTGGCCCGCGCTGCGGCCGCCGTTTCGTCGGCAGAAACCTACTATGATATTGCACTTTGTTGGTTTACAAACCGGATCGGACGATTTCCACTCGTGCTGAAAGACCGACGATTTATCGAACAAAATCAAAGCGGATACAACTTTTTTGGTTTGATGCGTCACGCGCGACGGATGCTGGTTTCGTCAAAGATTAACGGACCTGGCCTGAGTATGGCGATTGGGGTAAGCTCGATGCTGGGCTCAGTCCTGCTGGGTTTGATGATGTTGGGAGGCAAGCTTCTTTTTCCCGATCGAATTGCCATTCAGGGCTGGACGACCCTCTATTTCATCCTCATGTTTTTTGGTGGACTCAGTTCGGTCATGCTGGGTGTTTCTCTCGAATACATCCTGATTATCCTCATGAAAATCCAGGGCCAGCCGACCTATCTCGTGATTGATCGCAGTCTCGATCAGCCACTTAAGAACTGGCTTGCATCACGGAGGGTCGCATGATTCTCTTGACACCGCAGGGGGGTAATACCGGGCGCGACAGTCTCCCTGTGTTTTTGTTGTTTGGCGCGGGGACGGTTGGTGCCGCAATTCTCGCGGAAGTTCAGCAATTCGCACCGTTCGAATCGACGATCCTGCCACTTGATTGGAAACTCAGCACAACGTTTAGCGATCAGTTAACCGTCATCGAGTCGACGTTAGATGAACTGCTCGCCACGTGGAAGCCCGTCGGCGATCACCCTCATCGCTTAAACTTCATCTGGAGTGCCGGTGCGGCGGGTTTTGCTGCAACCGATGAACAGGTCTCTCGCGAATTGATCCTTTATCGTAAAGTCCTGTCTTCGATTGAACGAATGACCAGTCGTTACCCGACAATCCCCGCAACGATGGTTTTAATGAGCTCTGCAGGAGGCCTTTTTGAAGGTCAGCGGGGGGTGACTGCCTGTTCAAAACCGCAGCCAATTCGTCCGTATAGTCGACTGAAACTGCAACAAGAAGAATTGCTGATGCAGAGTTCAGCCCGATTCACGAAGTTGATTTATCGACTGACTTCGGTATACGGGTATATTCGCAACCATCAGCGAAGAGGCCTGATTCCGACGCTTGTTGCCAATGGACTCGCGCAGCGAGTCAGTCAAATCACAGGCTTTTCCATGACGATGCGAGATTATATCTGGATTGAGGATGTTGCGAAATATATTACGCGTATTCTATTTGAAGATCCTTTGTTAGCAACCGATTCCGTGGCAACGCTGGCCTCGTGTAAGCCTTCATCCATTTTGGAAATTCAGCAGGTGGTCGAGAAGACAATCTGCCGACCGCTGTATCTGCGCTATTCGCCCGAGGTCACAAATGGCGTGACAATGTCCTTCGATACAGATGTGTTGCCCTCACATTGGGCTCCTAGTGAGCTCGCCACCAATGTTCGTAAAATTGTGAACGATGTCTTCGCCCATCATAACACATTTCTGGCTACGAAATGAATAAGAGTGACTTACCTGGAGATGCCAAGCACGCGTTCGTGCAACAGAGAGCGACTTCGGCCGCTTCTCGAACGATTTCCATCGCCATGTGTACCTACAATGGTGACCGATTCCTTCGAGAGCAATCCGAATCGATTCTGAATCAAACTCGTTTACCCGACCATCTGATCGTCTGTGACGATGGATCCACTGACACGACGCGATCGCTACTCGAACAGTTTGCTCGCAAATCGCCGTTTCCTGTCGAGTTACGATTTAACTCTCGTAATCTGGGCGTCACTCGGAATTTCGAGCAAGCGTTGATGGCTTGCCACAGCGATTTTATCGCACTCTGTGATCAGGATGATCTTTGGCATCCCCGGAAATTGCAGCGGCTCACCGAAGTGCTTGAAGCGAATCCCCAAGCGGGATTTGCCTGTTCAAACGCCGAGCTCATCGATCACCGTGGTCGCACGTTACCCCGAACTTTGTGGGATGTGCAGAAAGTCAATCTCCCCTTCCTGCTCGAGCAGTCACCGGGGAAACGCTTCGACTATCTGGTACGCAGCAACTGCGTCACGGGGGCGACGATGATGCTCAGAAAAGAAATCCTTTGGAAGTACCTGGCACCAATTCCTGCCAGTTGGATCCACGATCACTGGCTCGTGCTGCTCTGTGAAGTCCTCAACGTAACCGGCTGCACAACCACTGAAGTCTTGACAAAATATCGGCTCCATTCCGGACAAACCATCGGGCTGAAATACCAAAAGTGGTTTCCCAAACGTGCCAGCGTCGCGGAAAAAAAAGTACGGTTCCAACAGCGAGCCCAACGCTATGTCGATTTGCTTGAGCATTTACAGCAGCGAATTGTTCCCGAATTTCCCGAAGCGGCAATCTGGATCAATTCGGTGCAATGTGCCCAACAAAAACTTGACGAGCGGATCCAGCAAGCCGAATGGCCTTGGTGGCGACGGGAGTGGTATCGTCACTGGGATTCCCATCGACGAGTCGCGTAAATACGATCGAGTCTCGGTGGGGTCTTTTTCCTCGGGCTGCTAACATATGGGGACCAACCCCCAAACGCAGAGACGACGAGGCTTGCTGATGGTTCGCGATTTTTTGAATGAGAGTCTGTCACACGATCCGGTTCATGGCTACATCCCGTTTATCGCCCGCGCTGGCCTTCCTCAAGAGGAAGCGGCCGAGCAAGACGTGATTGACCATCCCTGGGTCCAGCGAATGAGGCACATTCACCAGCTTCAAACCGCCTGGTGGGTCTTTCCTTCCGCCGAACACATGCGATTTCAGCATATTCTCGGGGCGATGCATCTGGCTTCGGTCGCGATTGACCACTGGTACGATTCGCTCTGTGAAGCCTGCCGAAATGTTCCCTCGCGGGCTTATGTCGAAAGCTTGTTGCGAATGGCGGCCTTGCTACACGATATTGGACATGGCCCCTTCGGGCACTTTTTTGATGACCACTACCTGGATCAGTTTGGTATCACGCATGAAGACATCGGCAGTGCCGTCATCGAGCAGGAACTGGCCGAGATCCTCAGGCGAGTTCGTCGTAATCCCAACGGTCGACTTCAACCTTTGGAAGAGTTGGATCCCCAGCAGATTGCCTGGTTGATTCGTCGACCCAAACCGGGTGCCGCTTCCGAAGAGGGACATCCCGATTGGTTACGAAAACTTCGTTCCCTGTTCAGTGGGATTTATACTGTCGACAACATGGATTTCGTCTTGCGCGACGCTTATATGTCCGGCTATAACACCAAAGCGTTTGATTTGAATCGAATCCTGCACTATACGTTTTTTACTTCGGCAGGACTGACGATCCACGCACGGGGACTTCCCACGTTAATTAATTTCATCGAAACACGAGCCAATCTGTTTCGCTCGATCTATTTTCATCGCACGGTCCGCGCCATCGATCTGGCACTCGAAGACCTGTTTGCGGAAACGATGCAGCATCTGTTCCAGGGAAATCCGCTCGAGAAACTCGACGACTACCGAAAATTGACCGAATCCACGTTTATGGTCGATGTGCAGCGCTGGGCTGACAGCAATGACCCCTCGCTGCGCGAACTCGGTGATCGCTGGCAAAAAGTGATTCGTCGCGAAGTCCATTGGAAAATGGCCTGCGAAAGAACCCTCAACTTTCACTCGGGCAGTGCCGAGCGAACCTCGATCTTCTCAGAGCCCGATCTCGTGTTACGCCGCGTGCGAGAACGTCTCTCGCGCGAGTTGAAATCACTCGAGCTTAAGATTGATGTCGCCAAACACTATCACCGACCCAGCAGCCGACTCCCCGCCAGCGGTCAAAATTTTCTGCTGGATCCGGCGGTGGGGACCCCACAAGAGCTGTCTGACGATGATTTGTTTCGAGCACTTCCGATCAGCTTTTGCGTATTCCGGATCTATTCCCAAGATCATCAGTATGATCAGGTCCTCAATTCCGCCCTGAATGCCGTCCTGGGTGAAGCGAGCGACGCTAAGACCAACATGTGATCCGGCGATCAGGCCTGCAACGAAATCAGCGGCCGAACCGCCACGGATTGGAACGAATGCGGCGTTAATAGGGGGCTTTCAACAAGAACCCCCGCCCGTGGCTCACTTCGCCCCGAAACAATAGACTTTGCCGTCCCGGCTTTCGCTCCCAATCACCAGCACCCCTTCGCCGACAGCGGGAGCGGCCGAAATCGGCTTTCCTGCATTGAATTTCCAGCGTTCCTTGCCATCCGTCAGCCCCAGTTCATAAAGGTTGCCATCATGGCAACCAATAAAAACTCGATTCCCCACGATGACGGGCGAACTATCCACTTTGGCTCGAGTGGGAAACGTCCAACTTTTCTTTCCCGTTTGCCGCTCAATACCATGCACGGACTTGTCCCGCCCTCCTACCACCACCAGCTCACTCGTCACCGCTGCCGATGAATGGAAGGGAAAATCCCCATTCCCCCCCTGGTATCGCCAAACAACGGCCTGCTTTCGCCAGTCAACAGCGACGACCTCGCTGCCGTAAGTGCCGACGTAAAGGATGTCACCCACGATTGCGGGCGAGGCAATCAGATAGGTTTCCAGCTTGAGTTCGGCTCGTTGCTTTCCCGTCTTGACCTCAATCGTACGTAAGTGTTCATCACAGCCCGCAATAAACGTCACACCGTCAATCACTGCCGGAGCACAGTGAACATATCCTTGCGTCTCAAACTTCCAGGCCAGTGTCCCGTCCTGATTCAAACAGTAGAGATGATTGTCGTACGAGCCAAACAGGATCAGCCCCTCGGTCACCGCAGCAGAACTATAGATTTCTCCTCGGGTCACAAACGTCCACAACCGCTTCCCAGTGCTGCGATCAATCGCATGAAAGACTCCCTCTTCATCGCCGAGATAGATCGCATCCGATGTCACGGTCGGCGAGGATTTAAATCCGGGTGCAAAGGAATTGGCCGCAACCTGCTCGACCGATTTGTAGACCCAGACTTTTTCTCCGCTTAAACGTTTTAAGCAAGTTAATTCACCCGAGAGGCAAGGTACGTAGACGAAATCTCCAACAATCGCTGCCGTCGCCAGAATCTGATCCCCCAATGCCACTTCCCAAAGCTTTTCCAGAGGATCCGGTAGCGCAGACGAGGCGACACCAGTCTGAGTCAGGTCATGCCGAAACGATGGCCAGCTGCTTTTTCCTGGTGGTCCAAGTTCTGCGGCCCGCAATGTCGAAATCATCGAGAGCAGGACGAACGAATACGTTGCCGCGATTCGAAACGCGGACCAAGGTAACGCCGGATCGCCCCGTCGAGTTGCCGCGACGCAATCCCGCTTCGATCCCTGATTGACGCCACCAACATTTCGACGGCTGATTGCAAACATGAATATCGGATCCCCAGAGAGAAGGCCACTCGGCCACAATAAGGACTCGGAATCAGGAATCGAAGGCTGACTGATACAATTTGAGCAAGCTCATCGCATCGACAGGCCGTGGATTGAATGTCCCCGTCCATTGGTGCGAGGCTTCTTCGGCCAAGGTGGGAAGCAACTGAGCATCCACGCGACAGGCTCGCAGCGAGGTCGGTAACTCGGCCGCGAACACCAATCGTTGAATCAAATCCGCAATCAGATTCCCCGCACCCGGATCGTTAGCGGCACATAACCCCAGATCGGCAGCAAGCCTGCCATACAATGAAGGAACCGCCGAGGCATTAAATCGGATCACGTGAGGTAACATCACCCCGATCGCGCAGCCATGAGTCACTCCAAAATGTGCCGTCAGCGGGTTGGCGAGGGCGTGCGTGGCACCCAGCATCGAATTTTCGATTGCGGCCCCGGCCAGATGGGCTCCCAAGAGCATTCGCCCCCGTGCTTCGACCCGCTTGATCATCGCGGATCGCTCACCCAAAACATCGGGTCCCGCGTGATCAGGGCCAGTAAGACTGGATGCCGTGCCCGAGGAGGGGAGATCGAGCTTTGCCGCCGTGACGACCGGAAACGCTTCTACAAGCAATCTCCAGGCTCGGCGAGAAAACAGTTGTGAGATTGCGTTCCGTTTGGTGGTGACAAAACTTTCGATTGCGTGACTGATCGCATCGATTCCGGTGGTGGCAGTCACCCCTGCCGGCATGCTCAATGTCAAATCAGGGTCCAGAATCGCAACACGACAGGCGGCCTTTTTATCACCACACGCCATTTTCATGTGCGTCTTCGCATCCGCAATCAGCGCAAACGACTGGGCTTCGCTCCCCGTCCCCGCAGTGGTTGGAATGGCAATCAACGGAAACATCGGTTTGGTGGCTTTCCCCACCCCCCAATAGTCCCGCATCTCACCCCCGTTGGTCAAAAGGAAATTAATTCCCCTGGCACAATCCATCGCACTGCCGCCACCGATCGCGACAATCAAATTCACCTCTTGTTTTTTGGCGATCGCCAGACCGCGATCGACATCCTCGGTGGTCGGGTTTGGCTGCACGTCATCGAAAGGACTCACGTCTAACCCGGCATCGTGTAGAAATTGAATTCCCTTCGCAGCATGTCCCGCCCGCTCGATGCCGGGGTCGGTCACGAATAAGACCCGCGATCCGCCGAGTTCTTTGGCGAACTCGCCGAGACGGGCCATGGCTCCGGATCCGAAAACAACACGTGTTCTTGGGTCGAAGTCAAACGAGGGCAACGGATCAAATTCGGCAGCAGAATCCACGGCGGGGCTTTCAGCGGCAGGAGTAAAAACCTCTCATCAGTCGAGACGCTCAGAGTAACTCGAATGCCGCGATCACTCAACAAACAGCGGCGATTCCAC
>JBIKZJ010000583.1:0-3362 GCA_044354755.1 Schlesneria sp.
AGGCGTTTCAGACTTGGCTGGCTCCGGAAAACTTTACTGAGAACGGACAGCAGCAACAGTCCCTGTCGGAACTGACTCGCCCCTTGCTGCACCTGCCAGTCCCCATGTACCTGCCCTCACCCAACCGTTGAGACCCCTCATCGATGAGGGGGACCGGCATCGCTGGAGGGGGATGAGACGGGTGATCGATCCTGATATCGCGGTCGACGCTGTTTACGGGCTTCGCCCCAGCGAGCTTAGCTGCTACGCGAAGAACCCCGCTCGATGAGACCCGTTGTCGATCCTGAGACAGGCTTCGACGGAGCCGCTTATCCAAACAGACTGAGCAGTGGCTGACCGGAACTGACTGGTCGAGTAAAACCATCTTTTCCTAAGCGGGTTTCCAATGGAATATCCAACGCGTGATAGATTGTGGCACCCAAATCCTGGGGGCGAACTGGTTTGTCTTTGACGTAGGCTCCAATCTTGTCAGACTCGCCATAAACCGCACCGCCGCGAATCCCTCCACCGGCGAGGATTGCCGAGTAGCACGAAGGCCAGTGCTGACGACCGGGGTTGGTTGCGATGGCGTTGATGTGGGGCGTCCGACCAAACTCGCCCGCCACCACCACCAGCGTGCTTTCCAGCAGGCCACGATCTTTCAGGTCAATCAACAGCGCCGAAAGCGCTTCGTCGAGTCGCGGCAGGGACCAACCCATTCCGTAAGACCCTGTGCCGAAGGCGTTCCCCATCCCCATTTCTCCGCCGTGCATGTCCCAGCTGGAACTCGGCGGCCCCCCCCCTGCTTCGCCGGGGGCGGGTCCCGTCCAGCCATTGACTGTGACGAATCCGACTCCTGATTCGACCAATCGGCGGGCCAGTAAGAGGTTCTGGCCGAGCGGATGCATGCCATAGCGGTCACGAACCTCAACCGGCTCGCGTTCCAGTTCAAAGGCTTGTCGGCCCCCGGCGCCATTCGTTAATTCAAAGGCCCGACCGTACAAATCTTCCCAGTCTTTGGTCACCCGATTTTCCATGGCAGCCGATTCGTAGGGATTCAGTCCTCCCAACAGTCGCCGCCGTTCGCGAAGTCGTTCTACCTCGACTGCGGGGAGCAGTTCTTCGGGGGCTTTGAACGTGGGCATGGCGGGGTGATTGGTGGCGGAACCGACAAACATCGGGCTATGCCCCGCACCCAGGTGTCCCCCGGTAGAAATATTCGGGGCACAAAAAACCGGATCGCCGACACACTTAATGAGCCAGACATACGGGGCAACTCCGCGTTGATTCGGGCGAACTTTCGCCATGATCGAACCGAGATAGGGGGAGTCGAGCGGCGCGTCTGCCTGGCCACTGAGGCAGTGATGCATCGCATCAAAATGATTGCTGATATTGCCAATATGGGTCATTGAACGAATCAGACTGAAGTCGTCGGTCAATGCGGCCATTCGCTGGTGCAGTGACGAAATTCTCATGCCGGGGACCGCCGTTGCGATCGGTTGATAGGGACCGCGAATCTCGGCAGGAGCGTCGGGTTTCAAGTCCCAGGTGTCCAGATGACTGGGGCCGCCACAGAGCAGAACGAAGATACAGGACTTTTCGGCCGCTCCCCGCCCGAGGCCACGAACCGGATCGACCCCCGCCGCCACCATACCGTGCGAACCCATCGTCAGGGCACCGACACCACTTGCCTGAAGCAGCTGACGACGTGAAATCGATGGAGAGAACAAGCGAGATGACGGGCTTGAACCGTTCATGGAAAGACTCATGGTAACTTCTCCAGCGAGATAAACCCGTTTCCGATCGCCACGACAGATCCCTATCGAAAGCAACTTTGGCGTGCAAAGTAACAATTGTCAATCTTGATGCGTTGATTGTCTTCAGGCCGAAGGCTTGATTCATCGAGATCGACACGAACCGGTTCTCGTTTGCGGCGTGGTGACCCTGCGGAATTCAATTCGTCGAATGCGTTCGATCGCGTTCGGGCTTCAAGCGTCAGAAAAGGGGCATGGCCAGGGACTTGCGGCCCTGGCCATGCACTGAGAACGGGGGATGATCGAGAGGAGTCATCGCGAAATTACTTCTTCGCGGATGTTTTTTTTGCGGAGGACTTCTTCACCGATGACTTCTTCGCCGCTGACTTCCTCACGGAGGGTTTCTTCACGGATAATTCCGTCACGGATAATTCCGTTGCAGGTGATTCCGTCGCAGGCAACAGGACCCGTGCTCGTGGGCTGAGACGATATCGATAGCCGTTGACCAGACTTCGCATGGCGTCAACACTTCCTGGGTTGCCGGCGACTGCTCCGAACAGATTATGGAAGTCGCGTACGAGCTCACACCAAACGGCGGTTGAGGGGAGTTGTTGATTCAGCTGTTCCACCACTGCCGGGACCGACTTTGGCTTGGTCAAGACTTTACCGGGACCAATCTGTCGTGCGGTCCAGTCGAGGATTTCGAGGTACTCGGCCTGCGTCAACGGGAGAAACCCTTTGTCACTACAACGGAATCCGTCGCGACTGACTTGCATGCCAGGCTTTCCCTTTCCTTTGTTACCCAATTCGATGGGGGCCAGGAATCGATCGGCAGCCAACGGCACCGCAGGGGCTTCGGCAGCGGAACTTGCTGGCTTGGCAGCCTTTTTGCGGGCCACTTTCACGGCAAAGGTTTTGGGAGGTGCTGTGGCTCGAATGCGGCGATGCACCGAGGTAAAGGTGACTTTGTCGAGCGTCTTCACCGTTCCCGTGATGACCGGATTCAGATCGACATGTGCGGCGCAGGCGAGAATGGCGACATCGTCCAGCAACCGAACTTCCCGAAATCGACTCTGCCAAAATTTGCCGATTTCGTTATCTTCGCGATTCGCACGCACGGCGATGAACTGACACAAGACCCGCATCCACCAGGCGACATCGCTTAACCGCAAACGGATGATTGCCAGCTTTTCCTTGTTTTTGCGGATCTTATTGATTTCGTCCTCATTAGGATCTTCGGCAATCCCTTCCGCATTTTTCCGGACCGGACAGACCAATAACCAGCGTCGAGCCACTTCCTTATCGCTCCAGGTCGCGACGATATCCGGACGAGATCTCATGATCAAATCGATCTGATTCGATAGCAACGCATATCCAAGCAAATCAATGCCAAATCCGCGGGCCAGCCGCTTCAACTGTCCTTCGATCATCACCTTGCGATGATTGAAGTTCTTGCCCGTGATCGGATCGATCCCCATCAGAAAACAGCGACGAACCACATGGTTCGTCACAAACACCGTTGCGATCTCATTCGGTGCAAAGACTTCCATTCGAGCCACGCGAGACATGATTCCACTCCAAATCTGAGAAGATTGAAATTCGACATTTTCAGAATTAGAACATTTTCCT
>JBIKZJ010000584.1:0-3359 GCA_044354755.1 Schlesneria sp.
GAGCATAGTCCTCCGGCGTGTCGATGCCAACCGAGTGATGCTCAACAATCGCAACTTGAATCCGGGCACCCGCTTCCAACGCCCGCAACTGTTCCAGCTTTTCCCATTGCTCTAGCCGCGAAGGGGCGAGTTGCGCCAACTCGAGCAAAAAGTCGCGGCGATATGCATAAATTCCGATGTGTAACAACCACGGATGGTGGCTCGCCAAAACCTCGGCCGGATCCCGATCGCGGCAAAAAGGGATTGCCGCGCGACTGAAATAGAGGGCTCGTCCATCCCCCCCCTGCACCACCTTGACACAGGACGAGGCCTGCACTTGTTCGAGCGATTGCATGGGGGTGGCGAGGGTCGCCATCTGTGCTGTCGGACAGTCAACCAGGGCTTTGACGAGGGCGTCGATATTCGCCGGATTGATTTCGGGTTCGTCCCCCTGAATGTTGACGAAGATTTCGCCTGCGGGACAACATCGCCGGGCGACTTCGGCAATCCGATCGGTCCCACTGGGATGCTCGCCTGTCATTTCCACGCGTCCGCCGAATCGAGTCACCGCCGTGACGATTTCGTCGCTATCTGCAGCGACGATGAGCTGGTTGAGGCAGGTGGCGCGTGAGGCGGAATTCCAGGTATATTCGAGCAACGGCTTGCCGGTCTGGGCCAGCAACAGTTTTCGCGGGAGGCGTGTCGATTGCAATCGAGCAGGAATGATCCCGTAGACGTTCATAGCTTCTTTTCCGTCAATTCAATCAGATGCTGGAAATCCGCATCATCACGCAAAGGGTCAAAATCGGTTTCGTCGGGAATCAGTTTGAGCAGTTCACGGTCCATCCGAAACGCTCGCCCCAGCCAGGAGAGAGCATTTTCCCGGTCTCCTGCCAGCGAATAATAGCAGGCCAGATTGTACAGCACGACCGGAACCTCGTGATGAAACTGGTAGGCCAGTTTCATGGTCTCGATCGCCAATGGCAGTTGGTCAGTCCGTTTGAAACACCACGCCATCCGCATGAGCGCCATTAAATCGGTCGGATTCTCGATGTGAGCCAGTCGGAACGCATCCAGGGCTCGCTGCTGATCTTCCTTGAGCAGCCAGGCTTCACCCTGCAGCATCAATGTCTGGTAGCATTGTCCGCCAGATTCGTCGATCGATTCGATTTCTCGCAAGGCGTGATCGGGCATCTTCAACTCCAGATAGCCTTCGGCGGCCATCAGTTGACGCAAACGAATCCTGGCGAGGTTGATTGGCATCAGAAATCACCCTTCAAAACACGTCGAACATTTTTCACGATCGGGTTTCATCGAATCCATCCGCAGCGGGTTTTGCCGAATCCATCAGCCGATTTTGGCAGAAATCAATTGTTCCAGTTTCACGATATCCGCCGAAAACTTCCGGATCCCTTCGGCGGTTTTTTCTGTCGCCATCGCGTCTTCATTCAAGCGGAACCGGAACGACTTTTCATCCAGCGTGATCCGATCCCAGTTTGTCGATTTGGCGGCGGTGGCATCCAGCTTGCGGGGGAGTAATTCCGTGGAACTGGCCAATTCACCGAGTAATCCCGGGCTGATGGTCAACAAATCACAGCCGGATAGTTCAGTGATTTCCCCTTTATTCCGGAAGCTGGCCCCCATGATTTCGGTCTGGTAGTCAAACTTTTTGTAGTATTCGAAAATCTGGGTCACCGACTGTACGCCGGGATCTTCCGCTGCCGAGTAATCTCGTTTGAAAGCGGCTTTATACCAGTCGAGAATTCGGCCCACAAACGGGGAAATCAACCGAACTTTCGCTTCGGCGCAGGCGACCGCCTGAGCGAACGAAAACAGCAGCGTCAGATTGCAATGAATCCCTTCTCGTTCGAGCACCTCGGCCGCCCGAATCCCTTCCCAGGTCGAGGCGATCTTGATCAGCACCCGGTCGCGGGAAAGCCCCTGATTCTCGTACAGGCCAATCAGTTGCCGGGCCTTGGCCAGCGTGCCGGGGGTATCGAACGATAACCGGGCATCGGTTTCGGTAGAAACTCGACCCGGAACGATCTTGAGAATTTCGATGCCAAAATTCACCAGCACATGGTCGATGACATCGTCCAGTTGTCGAGCTCCCGTCAATCCGGACCCAGCCCGATCGGCAATCGCCTTTTCGACGAGGTAGGCATATTCGGGCTTGGATGCGGCGGCGAGAATCAACGACGGATTCGTGGTTGCATCGCGCGGCTGGTACTGTTTCATCGACTCAAAGTCACCGGTATCGGCGACGACCACAGTCAGTTTCTTCAGTTGTTCGAGTTGTGACAGGGATTCCGGCAAAGTGGCGTTCCTTGAGTAAACGTATTGTCATCTGCAACCGACGTCCTGGACAATCGAGTTTTACCCGCTGAGGCTTCCAGAATCCATCACGTCGACGACGGTCAACGCCGTTCCGTTTTTTTGGGGAACAATTTCATTTGGGAAAACAAGGTCATTTGAGGAAATAAGGTCAACGGGATCGAAGTGGCAGGACGGAAGGCAACTCGATCCCGATACATCGTTTCGATCCCGTCACATCGTTGTCCCGAACCTCGGCGAATTATTCCGTGGGCAATTCGACCCATAATTGGTCCCCCTCGACCACCACCGGAAATCCGGGTTGTTTCAGCTGGGGATTCAGGCAATGTCGTCCGGACGTGACATCGAATTGCCAGCCGTGCCAGGGGCACGTGACGACAGTTCCGCACAACGTTCCTTTGGCGATCGGCCCCCCGGCATGGGGACAAATTCCATCCAGGGCGTAATACGCCCCATCGGTATTAAACAATGCGACGATCCGTCCCCCGACGACAAATTCTCGCCCTGCACCCGGCGGAACGTCGGAGACTGCGGCAACGTGGTAACGCTTCAAAATGTCCCCCAAACTTCGATCAAAAGCGTTGAGAATCAACTTGCCTGCTGAAGACGAAGAGAAAACGCGGTTTACCACAGAGACACAGAGGCACGGAGAAGAAAAAACCGAGCAGGAATGCAGAAAAACAAGTAGAGATTGAGGGGTTTTATTAGTCTGCACTCGATAGAAATCGCCAGCCCCTCATCTTAAGATTTATTTTTTTTAGTAAAAAAAACCGGAATTCTGTCCGAAAATTCTGTCCGAAAATTCTGTCCGAAAATTCTGTCCGAAAATTCCAGCCAGCGTTCCACTGCATTCTGCGGCTTTTCCCTTGATTCCTTGCTTTTATCTTCTCAGTGCCTCTGTGCCTCTGTGGTTAATCCCAATCTTCTCTTCTTGCATGAAACGAAGAAACCAGCCAGCTCAGGCAAACGCCTTCGCCAGGGCCGCTTTGGTTTTGTCATAACCCGTTTTGGCGACTTCGAGGGCGTCTTGCTTCCAGTAGTCGCGG
>JBIKZJ010000585.1:0-3350 GCA_044354755.1 Schlesneria sp.
AACAATCGTTCAAAACCGCCGATTTCACCATCAATGAGTCTAAATCCACGCGAACACTCTGGCAAAACGAGACCGTTTGCGGTTCGCATAACGCCAGATTTTTCTGATGAATTTTCTGTCCGAATCTATACAAGAATGATGATCTCAATTCGTTGGAGGCGAGATTGAAACGATCATCGTCTTGTGAGCGAGCCTCATCACGCGGAGCGATGATGGCTACGTTGGAAGAAATCCACGGGGTGGAAAAGAAAAGGGGACGCAGCTCATTAAATTGACCTCTCGCGAAAATGTCTTTATCCTCCCCGTATGCCTCGTCGCCCCCGTATATGTCCTGGCGGAACTTGTTTTCATGTGCTCAACCGAGCCGTGGCACGGCTGCCGTTGTTTGAAAAACTTGAGGACTACGAGGCGTTTGAACGGGTACTCATCGAAACTCACGCCCGATTTCCTTTGCCACTTTTGTGCTACTGTTTGATGCCCAACCACTGGCATTTTGTGGTTCGCCCAGCGAATGACAATCCGCTCTCGGACTTCGTTCGGTGGTTGACACACACATCTCATGCGTGGGCATGCTCACTACCACACGGAAGGGACCAGGCATCTTTACCAAGGTCGATTTAAGGCGTTTCCCATCGAAGAAGACGATCATCTTGATGCGGTTCTGCGCTACGTCGAACGGAATCCCGTCAGGGCCGAACTTTGCGAACGAGCGGAGGACTGGAAATTCGGTAGCGCGTGGCGAACAGGATCAGGGGACACGGCCTCGTTGCGTTTCATACAACACAGAGGAACCTACTGACCGGAGAGCTGTATGCGTGAGAACCGCCGGTACGGTTCGGAAGGACGGGGGACTGAATTCAATCAGTCCTTCCTGCCCGGATCGTTGAGGACTTTCGTCTGGTCAAAGTCGCTTGCGGCTTTGACCAGACGTAGCCATCATCGATCAGCGTGATGAGGCTCCGTCGTGAACCAAACAACCGTTCAAAACCGACGAATTTGCCATCATTACGTGTAAGTCAACGAGAGCATCCTGGTGAAACGAGAACGTGATCGGTTCTTGTAAAACTGGATTTCCTGATTGATTTTCTGTCCGAATCTGGCCAAGAATGATGGTCCGAATCTGTTGGAGGCGAGCTCATAACGATCATCGCCTCGTGATCAAGCCTCATCACGCGGAGCGATGATGGCTACGTTGACGACTTCGCCGCCCGAACTACAAACATGATGACCGAACTTCACTTCGTTAATCCTCGCTCAGCAAATAACCGTAGATGATACTGCAAACCAGAACTTGAAGAGAGATCCCAATTGATATGGACCTGTCCCCTGATCGTAGCGCGTTCTAAACCAAACGTGATCAAACCAGAGGATTCGGATCACGTGAGCGAATTCGCAGTGCATTTTCAAGCTAAACCCGTGTCCCGATTATCTCAATTCCCTTCGCTGAATTCAGACTTCGAGAGATCAAATAATTGGTGCCTGGCCGCGTTTGAAATCGCAATGACAGCGGGGTTCTTCAGCTTTCGATCCCCCGCGATGGCAAAGAACTGCTCTCGTATTCCGTCAATCCGCCCGATGGTTTCGACGTCATACTGTCGACAGACATCCTGCTCGATCACCGTGGGAACGGCGAATAGACCTTCACCCGACTGTCCAAACACTTTGAGCAGCGAGCTGTCGTCAATTTCTCCGCGAATCTCGGGGCGTAGTCCGTGGGATTCGAGCCAGCGATCCAGTTCGCGTCGAGCAGAATTCTGCCGCGACGGTAACAGAAACGGGGCACCTTCTAAAGATGCGGGGAACTGCGGGCGATAGGCTTTGGCAAGCGTTTGAGTCCCCATGATCGACAACGGAGATTCCCCGAGAAGATGGTTGAAGGCGCGGATTTTCGTGACTGACGTCAGAGGACTGTCTGACAAGATGACGTCAATCGCATGAACAGCCAACTCGCGCAACAGGACTTCAAAGGTGTCATGACGAATGATCAATTTGACTTTCTCAGGAAGTTTGAGGGCCGGTTCGAGCAACCGATAGGTGATCAGTTTCGGCAACGCATTGACCACGCCAACAACGATCTGTCTAACGCCCTTGACCGAGCGCCCGTTGACGGCATCCATCAATTCCCGCCCGATCACGAAGATTTCATCGGCATACTGATATACGGTTCGGCCGGTGTCCGTGAGCTTGAGCACTCGGCCGGATTTACTGAACAACTTGGCTCCGAGCGAGCGTTCCAGGTGCCGAATTTGCGTGCTGATCGTGGGGGGTGTGAGCAGTAATTTCTCAGCCGCCCGCGCGATCGTCCCCTCGGTGACCACGGTCCAAAAGTAGTACAAATGACTCAGGTTCAACGATTCCATGGCAAAAAACCCATTGAAAAACTGAAAGAAACGACAATACTTTTTGAACTGGTTATGCTCGGGAGGACGATTATAATGCCGCCGCGTTGAGGGGAGCAGTCAAATCCTCGTTGTTAAAGCATACGATGAATCGACGTCAGCGGTATCAACGCAACTGGATTTCACATTTGATTTACAAACGTTTCATTCATTCTTCACATTCAATGGGTACAGTCCTCTCCGAAATGATCATTCACTCACCATCACGGGTTGACTGAGATTTTCGTGGACAAAGAACACGACAAATCGACGTCAGCAGAATGTGCGGAACTGGATTTCACATTTGATTCACAAAAGCTTCACGAAATCTTCATATTTGTCAAGCAAACTGTCCGGATTGTAGTGGCAGGGCTTCATCGATCCACAACTGCAGCGGCGAAGTGTTTCGTTTTTCTGAATTTTGCTGTGTTTCTGTTTAGTTGACGAATTGATGATGATTGATTATGATTAGATATTGAAGCAATGTCACTCGCTGTAACTTCCGATCTGCGGAATTGGTTTTGTGATTTACGATTCACATTTTGTGTCTGGATGCGTGGCATCTAGCAAGTCAGTGTTCTGTTTTTAGGTTTTTAAGAAGGATCAAGCATGTCCAAGCATCCCCACTTTCGGCGCCTCACGGCTCCCCCGAATCAGCAAAGTGACCGACGAGGTTTTACGCTGATTGAGCTTCTGGTTGTCATCGCGATTATCGCGGTTTTGATTGCCCTCTTGTTGCCTGCTGTTCAGCAAGCGCGGGAAGCGGCTCGTCGAACTCAGTGCAAGAACAATTTGAAGCAAGTAGGGCTCGCTGTTCACAACTTCGAAAGTACTTATCGTTTGCTGCCATCACCCGGTCAGTGCGACAGCACGGGTTCCAACACCACCACCTATCAAACGGTGTCGACGCCGACGCAACTTCTGCCATACATCGATCAAGCGAATACCTACAACCGTATGGATCATCGACTC
>JBIKZJ010000203.1:0-11082 GCA_044354755.1 Schlesneria sp.
ACTCTCGAAACATTGAAGTTGACCGACAGGCCGCGGGCAATGACCAAGGAAGGGATTGGAAAAACCAGGCTCGGTCCCCGTTTCACTTTTCCGGAGTCAAGTTGTGAGGCGCGGGCGAACGGTGATGGAACTGTCCGATTCACTACCAATTCTGCGACTGGTGGTCTGGTAAGATCGTCTCCTGGGGGGACGTCGTATTGTGAGTCCATGCACAGTGGCAGCTCGGATCGTGAGCACCCTACGGACGCCGGGCGGTGAACGGATTCCGAAATGGAGTTCTCGTCTTTCGAACAGAAAATCCTCGTCTTCCACAGCACGACTTTGCAAAATACCCGGATTTGGAAAATATCACGGTGGGGTTTAGAGAAAATCCCTTTTCCAAACATCCAGAAATTTTTAAAAAAATTCTTGACATTTTTGTGTTGAATCTCTATTATTTTTCACAAAGTAATTTGTGGAAAGATCGACTGATGAGCGTCGTGCTGGTCGTCCAAAACGGCAGCGTTTTCTCGACATCACAGCGGTTCGCACAAATTTGCCGGATCAGATCCCATTGCGGGCCGCTCTCCCCATGGTGATTGCACTTGCTCCGGTGTTTTTTCGTGAACCTCCGAATTCGACAGGAGTTAACTGATGCGTAAAAATTGTCTGAGTACTTCCCCTGCCTGGGCGTTTCCTGATCCCGAGTACGCGGACAATTCCGCGACCAACGGGTGGGATGTCGAAGGTTCTGCGGGTCCGAAAACGGCGTCGATGTCCGCGGGACCCGCGCGAGTTGCTGTGGATCTGGGTGGGGTATCAGGCAACGGGGGCGGTTCGATCAACAGGGTTGAGTCGAGCAAGAAGGTTGACTCAAACACGAAGAGCGGCTCGACGAATCCCAAGGGGGCGCTCAGTCCCCAAGCCGTAAACGATCCCCCGGTGGGGCTCTTCTGTCTGACCGAGATCGTGGACAAACCGCTGGAATGGGTCGTCGAGGGGGTGATTCCGCGAGGGGAACTGACGCTCATTACCGGGGAGGCGGGAGTCGGTAAAAGTGCTTTTCTTGCGGGAATGATCGCCAATGTGACGCGCGGAATGCCGGGGCCTCGGGGTGCCCTCTGCCAGGATGATGCGCTCCGAGTACCGGATCCGGTACGGCACGGGTCGGGGCGCGTTTCCGAGGTTGACCGCTCAGAAAATCGCCATCAAACCTCGGCGGCCAGATCAGCGGTCGAGAGGGGTGCCGCTCGCCCACACGATACGGATCAGCGCCGCTCGCCCTACGTCCTAGGCGGCGCCCCGGCAGATTCCAAGTCATTAGATTCCAAGTCATTAGATTCCAACCAGTTAGAACCGACCCGCGCCGAACCGACTCCGGCGGCGGTGGTGATCTTTTCCACGGCCAACATGCTAGCCGATTCCGTTCGGCCGCGATTGGTCCAGGCGGGGGCGGATCTGAGGAAGGTTTATGCACTCTGCCAATTCGAAGACGAGGGCCAATTCGAAGACGAGGGCCAATTCGAAGACCAGGGTCAACTCGAAGCAGGGACGCGACCTGACGACGAGCGAAATAGGGGAGCCGTGCAAACTGGCGGGGCGGGTGGAGGTCGACGGGATCACTCGAAGGGCGTGTCTGTAGGAAATGTCGGGAATATTTCTGCTCGCGGGGCTCGCGGGGCTGGCGAAATCCCTGCCGACGCGGATGCGGTGGCTGGTCGTTCGAGTTTGCGGCCGCGGATGTTCCAGTGGCATCGCGATCTGCCGGTGCTCGAAGCGGAACTCGAACGACTGCGGGCCAGCGGGGTCGAGGTTTCCATGATGGTGATTGATTCGGTTGATGGCTTTGTCGAGTCCCCCAAGCGGCGGTCCCTCCTTGCTGCGGAGGTCGAGAAACTGGCCGAGCTAGCGAGAAAGTTCAAGGTGGCGATTGTCCTGGCGGCTAATGTGTCGCCGGCGGCGATGCTGCGACCGAATCGACCGCGGGGAATGGCGGGGATTTACGCAATTTCGACGGTCGCACGCACAGTCTGGATGGTCGTACACGATCTGGAGAACACCACCGGACGAATGCTGCTCCCCATCAAAAAGAATTACAGCATGAATCGCCACGGGTTTGCGTTTTTTCTGGATGAGGGAAAAGTGGTCTGGGATGCAGAACCGATCGGAATCGAGGGGGAGGATTTTTTAAGGGAGGCGATCTTGTCGCCTCCCCCTTCGCGAGCACGCGAACATCAATACGAACACGATCGCGTCACGCAATGGCTCTACGATCGCCTCCAAAACGGCAGTGTCTCGTCTTTTGAGATTCAGGCCGAGGCGGCCGAAAACGAAATCCGCGACGCCTCGCTCAGGCGGGCGTTTCGGAGCTTGGGTTGTAAGACGAACAACGAACAGGAACCGGGGGGTGAAACCCGCTGGTATTGGCGGTTGCCGGGGGAGGGATTTTTTTTCGATCGCTGGGGCTCCCGCTTCATTGGGCAGCCGGTGCCAGATCCTGGAAATTGGCATCAAGCTGAAAAACCAAAAAGCAACAAGTTTGAGGCTCAAGTTGCTTAACATGCGTGAATGAGTTCAATCGTAAGAGACACTCGCGATTTCAGGATGGGATTTCTTCATGACGGGATTTCTCGAATTCGAAGATCCCCATCCTGCCACTGCACCTGGGTCGATCATCCGTTTTCGTTTGGCGAGGATTCCTGATCGTCTCGAAGTTACAGGATTTCGCCATTTCCGTCGGGGACTTGCGGAACTTGCGGAATTTGAGGAAGTGGGGTTTTCTGAATTTGGTCGAGTTCCTGACGTATTTTCTCGTAAGAAGATTTGGTATCGCGAATCAATTCTTCACTTTTTTCCGATGAGTATTGATCTCTTCGAACCATCGGTGCCCAGATGAAAAACAGCCATCCGAGGAAAATCATCGAAAGAATTGCCAAGCCAGCATTCTTCATGCTCATGCGTTTCATTTGCGAAAACTCGACTTTCTTTTAATTTTCGTAACAGTCACATCTACGTTGTGGGACCGGACGCCAATAGAATGTTTTCGGGTTGGCATCACGGGCTGACCAACAACGATTCCGCGATGACTGGTCACGGCTCGATTTCAATGTTCGATCGCTCGCTACATGACACTTCTACCATAAACTGAGTTACCGCAAAATGCATGATAAAGGCCGCCAAGAGGGTCGCGCCCCAATCATGCATTCGAAGAAAGGGTTTTGCGGCAGTCCTCGATTTGTTGTGCTCTGAGCAGCAGTGGTCGTCGTGAACGAACGAAGTGGCGACGGGAATACGGTCGGCGGAAGCGACGACGAACGTATCTTGGTCCACCATCGTCCGAGCATGGTCGGTCAAGATCATCTGCTCTCTAAGATTGTATTCGAGGGGTAAACGTACCGAGATCAAATAAAAATGGCGGACCGCACCGTCTCGACGGCATTGGGAAAGTCGGGACGAAAAGATGAATATTGAACGTTTTTTGACCGGGCTGGGGGTGTGGGAGGCCGGGTTGCTGCGGCGGTTCTTCGCGACTCCCTACCGCAATCTGCGGCAATGGACAGAAACTGCCACAAACCAGTAGAATCTGGCGAAATCCTCCTTTTTTCTTGGCGAATTTGAAGTCTCGATTCAAAGAGTCGACGTTTGACCGAACAACTCGCAGAGATTCTGACGATCGATGTTCTCGCGGTCTACCTGAAGATCGCGATCTCGGCGTGATACAAATTCGCCGAGGAAGTAAGGTTCTCTGTTTGGAGAAAATTGGTGGTTTCGCAAGGCTTAGATTGATCGCTGGTTGGAAGAAAATGATCGACTGAAACGCGAGGAAGGAGGCACATCATGATTGGACTTTGCGAATGGAGATGCCAGTTGCCTACCTGCTTACCGCCGCAATGGCGAGGCGGCCAATTCTCGATGGAGGAGAGTTTGCATGACTGCTGACGAAACTGGCCCCGCTGTTTTTCAGCACGGCTCAACATGGGTCCGCGCTGACTTTCATATGCACACACGGGCTGATAAGGAATTTGATTTCGAGGGAGAAAGCAATTCATTCGTCGCGAGCTACGTCGCGGCACTCAAGACAGCAGGCATTCAGGTTGCTGTGATCACGAATCACAACAAGTTTGACCATAATGAGTTCAAGGCGATCAAAAAAGGGGCCTGGAAAGAAGAAATCTTACTGCTTCCTGGTATCGAGCTTTCCGTGAAGGATGGCTCGCACGGCATCCACACGCTGGTTGTATTTCATCCGGATTGGATTGAGAATCAGGAGAATGACAATTACATACAAAGTTTTCTCAGTGTGACGTTTGCGGGTCAGGCGAATTTTGAGAACGAGAACGGCCGATCAAATCATGACCTGAACGACACCATCCGTGAACTCGATAAGTACGGACGTGACTACTTCCTTGTTTTCGCTCACGTTGAGGCTGACAACGGCCTCTGGGGTGGATTGTCTGGCGGGCGTCTGACAGAACTTTCTGCCCATGATCCATTCCGTCAGCGGTCCCTTGGATTCCAGAAGGTGCGAACTCGCGACAAACAAGAGAAGGCCAAAACCCATTTTGGTAAATGGTACCCGGCCGAGGTTGATGGATGTGACTGCAAGTCACTTGCTGAAATCGGCAAGGGCAATAAGACGTTTCTCAAGATTGGTGCGTTTGCATTTGAGTCGGTCAAGTTCGCTCTCCTCGATCATCGGAATCGCGTTAGGGACGAGCCTCCGAAGCGGGAGCACTCCTTCATTAAGCGGATCGCGTTTGAAGGGGGAGGCAAGCTTGGCGGAACGAGTATTGACTTTTCACCCCAGTTGAACACGTTCATCGGTATTCGTGGAAGTGGCAAGTCGACGATTCTCGAAGCGATCAGATACGTTTTAGACATTCCGTTTGGAAAAAATTCTGCTGACCGCGAGTATAAGGAAGGCTCGCTTCGCAATGGTCTTGAAAGTGGAGGAAAGATTACTCTGACCGCCATGGATCGACACGGACGTGAGTATGAAGTGAGACGTATCCTTGGGGAACATCCGGATGTCTATGTGGGGGGAACACTTCATCCGGGGATCAGCATTCGTGAAACCGTCGTTCATAAGCCCATTTACTTCGGGCAAAAAGATCTATCGAACACGGGACAGGGATTTGAAAACGACCTTGTTGAGAAACTCGTCGGCGAAAAGTTAATTGAGACTCGAGCGCAAATCTCGTCGCAGCGTCAGGAGGTGACAGAAGTCATCAGACGACTGCAGAAACTCGCAGATGTCGCAGAGAAGCAGAAGGAGTATGAGTCAAAGAAGCAAGATGCTGAGTTCCGGCTTCGCGTATTTAAAGAGCAGGGGGTCGAAGAGAAACTGCAAAAACAAATCGACTACGAGCAAGACGCCAGAACGATGAAGGATCTTCGCGAATTCGTCACCGGTTATCTTCAAGAGCTTGAAGAATTTGTCGCGCGGTACTCCGATGAGTTTGCAAGTCGCAAAAAGTACGAATCGAAACAGAACCCCGAGTTCTTCAGAGAGGTCTTTGCGATCTTTGGCCGGGTGTTTAGTGGGTTTCAGGAGATCTGCAAGACGGCTGAATTCGCCAAGGTGGCCGCAAGCGAGTTGAAAGGCAAGGTCACCGATTTTGATGTATTAAAGAACTCGCTCAAAGAAGAGTTCGCTGAGGTCTCGCGGAATCTTTCGGAGTTGCTGAAATTGAGGGGTTCGACTGCGATCGAACCCGACGAGTTTCTCAAACTGCGAAAGTCGATCGAGAACGCCAAACAAATCTTGACCGCACTCGCCAGGGAAAAGGAGCAACAACTCTCGTTGAAGTTGCTGCTGACCTCAGAGTTAACGAAGCTGAATGATTATTGGCATCAAGAGTTCACCCACATCAAGCGTGAACTCGATGTCATCAACGCCCAAAAGACCGCTTTGCAAATTGAGGTCCAATATAAGGGGGACAAAGAGGCATTTCTGAAGTACGTGAAGGATCTGTTTCGCGGGAGTAAATTGCGTGAAGCGACGCTTTGTGAAGTGGTACAGAAATTCGCCGACGGAGCCGCCATCTACCGGGATTTGGAAAAGGTGAAAGAGATGCTTGGAGCATCGGCAGCCACCTTCGAACAATACTTCACCGACAATCTGAGCGCACTACTGACTTGGCAAGTCCCAAACCGGTTCACAATCAAATATCACGAGAAACCGTTGAAGAATCACTCGATTGGACAACGCGCCTCAGCCCTTATCTTATTCGTGCTTAGCCAGCGGGATAACGACGTGGTCATGATTGACCAACCCGAGGATGACCTCGACAATCAGACCATTTTTGAGGATGTCGTCAAGCTCGTTCGGCGGTTGAAGCCTGAAACGCAATTCCTCTTTGCAACCCATAATCCGAACATCCCCGTTCTCGGTGATGCAGAACAGATCGTGGCGTGCGCCTACGATGAACCTGCAATACAAATCACGGTGGGGAGTATCGATTGTCCGGTGTTGCAGAAGAAGATCGTGAGCATCATGGAAGGTGGTAGCAAAGCGTTCCAACGGCGAAAGGAGATTTACCAGGGATGGAAACAATAGAACTCCTAGAGATCGCGGCACGAGGCGAGGACAGCAAGCACCAGTTTAAAGTCGAGGCAACGCATCCGACGTCCCTCGCGGAAGAGATTGTTGCGTTCGCGAATTCGGGTGGCGGTCGGATCTTTTTTGGGATTGCAGATGATGGAACACCCCATGAATTCAATACGGCACAGGTTCGGGCATTGAATCAGCGGGTTGCAAACTCTTCCACAGATTGCGTTCGCCCCCCCATCAACGTGACGAGTGAGAATGTGACTGTGGGAAATGGCGTGGTGGTGGTTGTCACCGTCCCCGACGGGCCCGAAAAGCCATATCAAGATCATGCCGGTGTATTCTGGGTCAAGCAGGGAAGCGACAAGAGAAAGGTGACGGCAAGAGAAGAGATTCAACGGATGTTTCAAAACGCCCAGCTTGTTCATGGCGATGACATCCGCGTATCTGGAACTTCCATCGCAGATATCGACTTGGACGTTTTCCGGGAGTTCTTCAAGGTTCGATTCGGACAAGAATTAGAAGAACAGGCGAATTCCCTGGGGCAGGTACTCAGCAACATGCGTTTGCTGAACGGCGATTCCTTAACCGTTGCGGGGCTGATGCTATTTGGTAAGGCTCCCAACCAAATCCTTCCAGTGTTCCATGTGAAGGCGGTGTGCTATCCAGGGAGCGACATTCACGCCTCGGCATACATTGACAGCACTGATCTATACGGTCGGATTCAGCAGCAGTTCGAAGACGCTCTTGGCTTCCTCTTGCGTAACATTCATTGGGAGCAGGGGAATCAAGGGGTGAACTCGACGGGTCTTCCTGAGATTCCCCGCATTGTCTTTGAGGAACTTGTTGCCAATGCGCTGGTCCACCGGGACTATTTCATCTCGGCACCGATTCGCATCTTCATCTTCGACAATCGGATTGAGATCATTAGTCCTGGTCATCTGCCGAACAATCTGACCGTTGCGAATATCCGAAGCGGGAATTCGAACATGCGCAATCCGATTTTGAGCTCGTACGCAAACAAAATCTTGCCGTACCGCGGTCTTGGGACTGGCATTCTCCGTGCCCTGAAGGAATATCCGCATATCGATTTCATCGACGATCGTGACGGGAACTTTTTCCGGGTCATCGTCAATCGCCAGAAGTGGCATTGAAGTGGATAGGGAAGATATTAAATTTGACCCCGACATCAACCGAAAACCGATTCAGAAGCTCAATGAGTATGTGAAACAGGTTTTATCAGATTCCTCGCGACCCCTCTACGCATCCAGTTGAACTCTGCGTAACTGCATCCGTCCGGGAAAGCATAAAGGGTGCAACTTGGAAAAAGGGGAAAGGGACCGCGGACGGAGCCAGTCCCCTTTTCGAAGCCTCTCATCATCGTGGTCAAACTGCCTCGGTCAATATGACCAATCAGGCAATTCTGGATGCGGAGTCCCAAAATCGACCGACTACTTCAAACGGGCAACACCTGGTGTTTTGGTATGCGCGTACTGCGGGAAGTCGAAGGTCAACACCAGCGGTTCAGTCCCCGTGTTCTCGATTTCCACGCCGCCGTTTTCCAGCGCCGCCTGAGTGATGAATCCGATTTCGGGATAGATCTCGCCGAGGATCATATTTTGGTGATAATGGACTTCGAGCTTTCCAATCCGGCCGCTTCCGCAGTTCGTATGGAACAACGCGGGACACTCGGGGTGAAAATTCGTCTTCGCGCCAGGTTGCACGGTGAGCCGGAGAATCGAGCACTTCTGGTCGCCGAGAAAATCACCGTAAACGATCCACTTTGCGTCGACTCCGTGGCCTTGAAATTCTTCGGCAGGGATTGCCGGACGCGAATTCTTCAGGACGAAGTCTGGGTCTTGGTTCGCTGCGAAATCAAACTTTTCTGCCAAGTATTCCCAGTCTTCGTGACGGGCCTTGGGATAGTCCTCTTCCCGGCAAGCGTAAAACGCGTCTGCAGCGCCGATACGTCCGTCGAGTGTCAGGTCCTCGGCCAGGAAGTGCTCATCCATCGTGACGTGCAACTCGTGGGTGCAAAGGTTTGTTGGCGAGTGCAACACACCATTTGGCATCACGAAGCCGTCGTCAAGTTGCATCATCACGTGCGGTGACAAGTGGCGAATCCCGTTATACTCGCCCTTTCCGAAGCGCTTCATGCTGGCGAGGAACTGCTCCTTTGTCACGAACGCGTACAGACCCATCGCCGTGGTGTGATAATGCGATGCACTCACTCCGGGATTGTCGAAAGAATTGATGTCATACACTTCCCACTTCGACCAGTGAAGGTGATGCGGAATCGGATTCAAATTGTCGAACTTCTTTGACACAATCGGCCAAGTCGGGTTGCCAAACAGCTTTGTCGAAAAAGCAGAAATCTTGTCACCGATGACAGCCTTCGGGTTGGCGGCGATCAAATCCTGCAGCGAGATGACTTGCCCATCCGAAGTGAGGGCGTGGGCTTCTCCTTCGCGAAACGGCGCCTTCTTCGTCCGCGTATCGATGACACCCGTCACGATGGGAACGGTGCAACACATCCAAACTTCATCGAGACCGGTACCGTTCATGTAGTCCGGATAGTACGATCGGGCATCAAGGCGAAGGCGTTTACCTGGGGTACAAAATGTCCGGCCGGCGTAGCGGTGCAGAAGTTGCAACACCCCGCCGGACTTATTAAGGCAGCCATCGAGAATCGCAGCCGTTGCTCCGCCGGTTCCGTCGATCAAATCGTGTTTTGGGTACTCGTGCAGTTTATCCGAAAGAATTGACGTCGAAGCAGCCATGGGAATTGCCCCTCAATAACCTTAAAAGAAGCGTGTCGGTTCCAAAACATCTTGGAGAGACGAAAGTATTTTGATCTTGCGAAAACACCACGAAGCGGACGAAAGGCCGAATTTTTCGGGGTCGTAGCAAAGCAGTGAGTGTATGGGAAAAGGTGATGGGGGGGAATGGCATTTGGAAAAACGCAGGGGACATTCGACTTAACTGCATGACCTGTTCGAAGTAGGCTCTTGAGCCGGGAAGAACAGAGCTTGGCAGCGCGGATTCGTTGATCACGTGCTCAATCGGGGCAACTGGCGGGCTGATGTTTTTCATAAGGATGCCGACAACTCTGCCTTCGAGAGGCTGATGCAGGAGGCTCACGAAAAGGTTCCGATGCGATTGGTCGTCTACCGTCTGATGACAAACCTTTTCATCTGGTGCTCTGACCGAATTGAGACGACGAGTTGAGTTGGTGGATGCAGAGGCTGATGACCGCGCACGTGTGTCGGTATCTTCGGCACTCTCGGGGGAGTGATCACTTATGACAAGGACGCTTTCAGGCATTTGCCATTCAGGATGATGCGCATTAATGGACTGTCATGCGCTACAATGGATTGTCATACGCTACATTGTACGCAATCCGCTGCGTGCCAATCGGGTTGTGCAAAGCCAAGATTTCGACGAAGGGGACTGGCCAAGCTGAGCGACATCCCGCGAATTTGGCCCTGGAGGATAGTTTCTGACTGGATTGTCGCCAAGAGATGATTCGTTCATGATCTCTCATTATTGTTGATGACTCCCCTTTTTTGGTTCTCTCAAGACGCATCTATGACGACTGCCGATTTCAACACCTCGTCCGTCCACAGTGCGGCGAACACTGCGACCAACGCGACGACCGCCCCCATGGCGTCGACTGCGCCCGACAATTCTGACCTCCCCCTGACCGGCACCTCGTCCGCTCGTGAGCGGCTGAATCGGCTTCCTCCCCTCGCTTATGGGGGGCTGACGCTCGGTTCCCGCTATTTGCTCTCGCCGCTGGCGGGATTTACCAATCTTCCGTTTCGCCGAATTGTGCGGGAAATTGGAGGGGTAGGGCTGGGAACCACCGATCTGGTCAACGCGCGGGGGCTGCTGGATGGGGGTGGGAAGACCTTGCATCTGATTGAAAGTTGCCCGGAAGATCGGCCGTTTGCGGTGCAGATTTTTGGGAGCGACCCGATTGTCATGCGCGATGCCGCTCAGTTTCTCGAGGCGCGCCAGGTCGATTCCATCGATATCAATATGGGCTGCCCCGTGGCACGCATCACCAAAGGGGGGGCGGGTGCCAGCATGATGTGCCAGGTCGATCGGACTGTTGATCTCGTCCGAACCGTGGTGGAATCGGTCCGAATTCCAGTCACCGTGAAAATGCGGTTGGGATGGGACAGCTCACAATTGACCGCACCTCAGTTTGCTCGTGAATTCGAGCAGGTCGGTGTGGCGGCGGTGGCGATCCATGGAAGAACTCGCGAGCAAGGGTTTAGTGGCGCGGTGGATCGGACCGGAATTCGCAAGGTGGTTGAAGCGGTCGAGCGAATTCCCGTGATCGGAAATGGGGATATTCGTTCGATTGCGGATGGTGAACGGATGTTTGCCGAGACCGGTTGTCAGGGGATTTCGATGGGGCGCGGGGCGTTGGCAAATCCCTGGATCTTCCGTCAATTTGTCGAATGGGAGGCAACGGGACACGTTTCGCCACCTGGTCACTTCGAAGATCGATTGGGGCTGTTGCTACGCCAGTTTGGCTACCTGGA
>JBIKZJ010000586.1:0-3330 GCA_044354755.1 Schlesneria sp.
ACGAATAACACGAATAACACGAATAGGATGAGGAGAAGTATCAAGGTACTGAGTACTGAGAACTGAGAACTGAGAACTGAGAACTGAGAACTGAAAACTGAAAACTGAAAACTGACATGCACCCGTTTTTGGATGAATTACGCGAGGGACTTCAGCGTTGCCACCTTGCTGGTTCGCGACTACTGGTTGCGGTTTCCGGAGGGGCCGATAGCGTGGCCCTGCTGCGCGGGTTGGTGGAATTGGCTCCCGAGTTCTCGCTGACGCTGGTGGTGGGCCACCTCAATGATCGGCTGCGAGGGGCGGCGTGCGCGGCGGATGCGGGCTGGGTTAGCGATCTGGCTGCGACACTTGAGCTTGCCTGTGAAATCGGTACGGTCCCGGACGAGGCGGTCGGAGCCGTGACGGGGGGACACGAAAACGAAGCGCGTCGATTTCGCTATGAATTTTTGCAGCAGGCTGCGGCCAAGTTGGATTGCCCCGTCATCGCGGTGGCACATACTGCGGACGATCAGGCCGAGACCGTGCTGCATCATTTACTGCGGGGGACCGGCATTGCGGGGTTGCGTGGTATCCCCGCCGTTCGTACCACTGAATCGGGGTCCCTGCTGGTCCGTCCCCTGCTAGGGATGCGACGAACGCTCGTCGAAGCGTTTCTTAAGCAAATCAACCAGCCGTTTTGTACCGATCAGACGAATCAGGATCTGGCGATGACTCGGAACCGCTTGCGGCATGTGGTGCTGCCGATGCTTCGAGAACAAATCAATTCGCAAGTCGATCTGGCACTTTGTCGCCTGGCGGAACAAGCGAGCGAGATTGACGAGATTTTGCGCTCTGCGGCGAAAGAGCTCCTGAATTCCTGCCTGCAAGATCGGCAACCGAAAACCTGCCGCATCGATGTGAGCAGATTGAAAAATCAGCCACGCCATTTGGTGCGAGAAATGTTTCGAGAACTTTGGCAGCAGCAAGCATGGCCCCGACAGGGGATGGGATTTGATCACTGGAACCGTCTGGCGGATTTGTTGGTCACACGCCAGGCGGTGGTCTTTCCGCACCAGATTGAGGCTCGGTTTCAAACGGAATGCATCCTGATTTTACGGTATTGCTAGCCGCAAACTCACCGAAAACTACGCATTCGATCACTCGGACGGCGCTCGGGTTGTAACGATTCGTGGGAAAAAAATTGCGGTGGACGCATCAAGAACTCCGTTCCCGTTCATGGAAAGATCGGGGCCGAGTGGTTATCCTGCCGTGCTTGATGTCGCAAGATCATGGTTTGGCATCGAGAGAATCGTGGCTGCAGGGAATCGTTCGCAGGGACGCGCCTTCTCAAAACTTCTGATGGTGGATTCAACAAATGAGTGTGGGTAACAGTGAAGGTATTTCGTCGTCCAACGCACAGCGATTGCTTTGGGCGGGGTTTATGGCGATTCTCGCCGCAGGAGTTGGCTTTTCGGTCCGAGGTGCCATCCTGGGCCAATGGGCTGATCGCTACGGATTTACGATGACCGAACTCGGTCAAATCACCGGGGGAGGATTTGTCGGTGCGGGCCTGATCATTCTGGCGGGCTCGTTTATTGCCGATAAAGTCGGTTACGGTAAACTCATGGCCTTGGCGTTTCTTGCCCACTTTTCCTCAGCCGTACTGACACTGGCCACTGGAACCGTGTATGCATCTGCCGGGAAAGACGCTGCCTTTTACTGCCTTTACTTCGGAATGTTCCTGTTTGCCGTCGGCAACGGCATTTGTGAAGCGGTCGTCAATCCCTTGGTGGCCACCCTGTTCCCGACGAACAAATCACACTATTTGAACATTCTACATGCTGGCTGGCCGGGTGGATTGATCATCGGTGGTTTGATTGCTTACTTCATGAATCCAGATAAGCAAGAGCCTGTCCACTGGATGATTCAGATGTCTCTCTTCCTGATTCCGGTTGTGCTTTACGGAGTCATGCTCCTCGGACAGAAGTTTCCGAAATCGGAAGCGAGTGACGCTGGGGTCAGTTATGGTGTGATGATCGCCCAATTGTTCTTCCCGCTGATGCTGATTCTGCTGGTCCTGCACGCCCTGGTTGGTTATGTGGAACTCGGAACCGACTCGTGGATTGCCAAAATCACCGGCTCGATCATGGATTCGCCACAGAAGGGACTCCTTTTGCTGGTTTACACCTCGGGCTTGATGTTCGTACTGCGGTTCTTCGCCGGACCGATCGTTCATCGAATTTCGCCACTGGGGCTGCTCTTCGTCAGCAGCCTGTTGGGCTTCGCTGGCTTGCAGCTGTTGGGGAGTGCCGATTCGATCATCCTGTGTGTGCTTGCCGTCACCGTTTATGCCTGTGGAAAGACTTTCCTTTGGCCAACCATGCTCGCCGTCGCTTCGGAACGTTTCCCGAAGGGGGGGGCGATCACGATTGGTGCCTTGGGTGGATTCGGTATGCTCTCGGCCGGTTTACTCGGGGGCCCTGGGATCGGATTCAAGCAAGATTATAATGCGACCTACAAGTTGCAACAGTCGTCCAAGGATGTTTACGAGAAGTATAAGGCTGAAGGCCCGAACAGCTTTCTTGGTTACACTGTCGTGGGCCTGGACGGTGCTAAAGTCGGTGTGCTGAATGATGAAGGGAAGGAACTGGCTCGCGCCAACGAAATTTTGAAGACGGCTGGAAAGCCCGAAGAAAAATTGGCCGGATGGTGGGACACGGCGAAAACCACCGCAGACGGGGACAAAAAACTGGTCAACGAAGCTGTGCTCTACGGGGGACGACAGGCCCTGATATTGACCTCGTTCGTGCCGTTGGTCATGGCAGGACTTTACCTGCTGCTGATCCTCTACTTCCAAGCCACAGGGGGATATAAGGCTGTCCAACTTGCTGCCGGGGGACCCGATGAAGTCTACGGTGGTTCCGAACACTAAACCGAAATTGAAATCGGTCAGTGTCACTCAACCTGATCACTGACCGGACGATTTTGTTTGAAAGCTTTGTCACGGCCGAGAGCATCTGCAAAGATGTTCTCGGCTTTTTTCGCAATTTGACTTGGTTGACTTTGACCGAGACCCGTTGCTGCGAGTCACTTTCGATTCGAACTTTGTTTTTCAATACGGTCGAAGACTCGGCGGAAACGATCATTTCCGGAAGGGGTTTTCGATTTCGATGCAGCCATGGATACTTATAATCGATTCTGAACGAATTCTTTCCCTTGGCGAAATACGGCGATGAGTGATCTTTTCCACTGGCTGTCGGACGAACTGCAACAGCTCTCGCAGGAAGCGTTGCTCCGTTCCCGCCGAGAAATCGCGCCCCATACTCCGGGCCGTCTGCTGGTCGACGGGGC
>JBIKZJ010000204.1:0-11040 GCA_044354755.1 Schlesneria sp.
GGTTGGTATTACGACCCAGAAAACCTTGACCTTGCTGGTTATTGATGCCGTTCGCACCGGTCGCCCCCGCCTGACCACCGAAAGCACCACCGGCACCTCCTGCCTGACCGCCGAATGCGCCACCTTGACCTCCCGCCTGTCCACCGAAACCGCCACCTTGACCACCCATCGAACTTCCACCGAAGCCACCGCCATTCAGACCACCACCTCCTCCTGCACCCATGGAACCGTTACGTGATGCCCCACCGGCATTACTGGTACCACCAAACTGGGCGTGGGAACTGAGGGGGGCTATTAGAATAACGGACAGAAGGATCGTGACACAGGCAAGCCGTCGCATGACAGAACCCCTTTCGGCAAAATCTGCCGGTCGACCCAAGGGCCAACTTTCCTACAAAATCGAATCCGTATTATTTTCTCGACCAAATTCGATGACGTCAACAACTCGTTTTGGAATCAGTACGAATTCAGGTTCAAAACGACCGAATTCCTCATGCCAAAGATTGCCCCAGCTCAAAAATCGAGGCGGTATCCAGTACCTGGTCGTTTTTCACGTAGAGTCGCTGAATCGCGGCGTGATGGATTTTCATTTTCGACCCACCCACTCCAACAGCACCATAAACCAGCACGCCCCCCTGGTCTCGGCCTTTGTCCATCACCTCAATCCCTTCAATCCCCATGGGAGCAACCGCATTCAAATCGATCGCGAGCCGAAGCGACGAAATCGCCGCCAGCTGATGGGCGGAAATCAGCTGAGTTTTCGCTGCCCCAGCAGCGACTACCAGATCAACCCCCTCGCAGGCCGCTTTCAAACTCGACTCGGAGGTGGATTCATAGGCCGTCAAGCGGCTTGCCTCGACGACTTTGGCGAGCGTTTCACAAGTCCCCTGGGATCGTTCGAGCGAACGGGAAACGAGCCGCACGGTGGCACCCTGACCGAGCAGCAGTTGAGCCACGCGACTCCCCACAGGCCCCGTCCCCCCCAACACGACGGCGGTGGACTTCGCCAGATCCAGGTGACGGGCGGCGGCGAGGACCGTGGCGGCGGCCGTTGTATTGGACCCGTTCGAGTCCATCATGACCGAAACCTTGAACGGACCGAACATCGCCTTTCTGACCGCCTGCAACAAAGCGGTCCCCGCAGCGACTTGGCTCCCACCAACAAAGATTGCCGTATTGGCCAGATCCGAAGGCTTACGCGTAAAGATCGCTCCGTGAACGAGCGATTCGACATTTTCCGGGGTGACACCACCATAACTGAATAACTCGTCCACCCCGGCATCAATGGCGACAACACGGTCGAAGGTACTGGGAAGCGAATCCGTATCCAATTGAATCAGAATCTTTTTCATGTTCGTCAAGATTTTCTATGAAATGGCCTCAAGCCCACAGAATCGTATTCTGTGGGCTTGAGGTTTTATTCAGGCAAGAACAATGTTGCCAGCCATCAAAGGGACAAAACGGCTGGCAACCGCAGCTCAAACACCCGAGAACGGATGCTTGGCGGTATCCTTGTGAGCGATCATTTCGCTGACGCTGGGCTCGCTCTTCATCGCACGGGCGATCGAGAGCTTGGTGGCGTCATAGTTGTATTGGAAAATCTTCTTATCGTCAGCCGCTTCCCAGTGAATGAAGACGCCGCAAACGATGCACAGCGTTTCGGCCTGATCCTTGGGAATCACCCCTTCGGCAACCGAGTCAGCAACGGCCTTGGCAACAGCGTACTGGGCTGGACCAAACATCTGAACGGCTTGCTTGGCACCCTTGATCGTGACCTTGGTGATCATGACGGTTGCAGGCTTCACGGCCAAGTTCGGAGTCAAAACGGCCAGCAGGTTGCTGTGACCATGGCTTTGATTGGCGAGTGCATTAGCAAATGCGACGCCGACAGGACCCGACTTGTCTCCGATCAACAGGTCGATGTGAGCAATCTCATTGCCTTCACCGGACAGAGCTTCACCAACGAAAAATGACATGCTGTAATCCTCTAACAAAGTAACTTCAGACCAACCGCTCTGGCCCTCCGGTGAGGAGGCGAGCTCGATCCTGCGACCGAAATCCCGCAGCACACTGCCACAGAACGAAACAATGTGATACCACATTCACTCGTTCATTTTCCAGTTACTCGCCCCAAAGGAAAAACCAGGACCTGATGAGGACTGTAATCCTGTGGCAGACAAGGCTTGCCGAAATATGTCTCAACGACGCATGCTCATTCTTGGAGGGAGTACCAGGGCGGCAGCCGATTCGGTTCGACGGGCTGGTTGGCAACCGGTTTGCGCCGATATTTTTGCCGACCTTGATTTGCAAGCGACCGCCGAAGTCATTCCGACCCGTCACTATCCCGATAGTTTTCCCGAGGATGTGGCGCAGGTGCAGGCCGACGGCTGGTTTTATACCGGCGCTTTCGAAAATCACCCAGATTTGATCGAACAAATACTGGCCCAGGTCCCGAATGCTGGCCAGTTATGGGGATCATCACCCGATCCACTCAAACAAGTCCGCGACCCCTTTTGGCTGTCGGAAATCCTTCGCCAGCATCGGCTGCCAACACTGGATGTCGTCAGCCAGTCAACTCCTCCAGCCTTGGATGGGGGATGGTTGCAAAAGCCGTTGGCGAGTGCCGGGGGTCGATTGATTCGAAAGTGGAACCGGGACGCCGCCAACAACCCGTTCCCGGAACCACACTATTTTCAAGCCCACGCTCGCGGATTGGGGCTCTCTGTGATATTTCGCATCGACAACAGTCACGTGGAATGGCTGGGGGCTTCACAAGAACTGGACGCGTCGCCCCATTCGCAACCCCCAACGGTCTATTCCTATTGCGGTTCGTTAGGGCCCATCGAAACCCTTCCTCAGCAGGCGCGGGGGACGCTCATTCGGATCGCCAGAACCCTCGCCCGCCATGCCCCTGGACTGCGGGGACTTGTCGGCCTCGACTTCCGACTGGACGGAGATTCCGTCTGGTTGACCGAAGTCAATCCGCGATACACCGCCTCGGTCGAAGTGCTCGAACTGGCGAGCGGACGGTCGTTTTTGAATCCAGAAATGTCCAGCGGTAAACCAGGACATGCCGTTGTGATCAAGCAGATTCTGTACGCGTCGTCCACGATGACCGCTCCGGACCTCAGCAAATGGTTACCAGGGTCTGACCCCTGGCAGGTCCCTTTCTTGGCAGATATTCCCGTCGCGGGGGTACGAATCGAATCCGAGTGGCCAATCTGCACGGTAATGGCGTATGGCGATCATCCCAACCAAGCTCAACAGATGCTCGAACAACGACTGACTCTGATTCGAAACCTGCTCTGTTCCGGTGAATCCGCCGGCGGATCCGCTGGCTGAAAGGGAAGCGATCGTCTCTGCCCCAGAGGATCAAGAACCGATGATCGCGAGCATTACAAAGACGCGAAATTCCAGCTTACGCGAAATCCCAGCTTAATAGTGGGGCGGTCGTTCGTCATCCAGATTCCGATTGTCCTCACCCTCTTGCACCAGCACGATTCGTCGTTCGAGCTTTGAAACCTGATCGCGGGCGGTTTTTAATTCGGTCTGGAGAGCCAGCAGCACCGCGTGCATCTGTTCCAATTCATGCTGGAGATGGGCGACCGCCATCTCCAAATTCATGATGCGTTCGGTGGGGGCGGTGGGGGTCGTTGCCGACAATCAAAATCCCTTCAGGATGCAATTCGTTGACCATTCGATGACACTGTTACAAACGCCATAGCTTATCACCATCCCGCCCCGGATTGACAGCCCCACTCGTGCGACGAATCGGAAACAACCCACCACGACTTGAATTTGGGTTTGCTCGATCAGAAACCATCGGATAATGTCTGGAATTGGATTTGCGGCTTCTCTGAACCATGCACTTGGACGAGGTGAGAACCGCGTTGCTGATTTGGAAGGATCGTTCTCATGCCACGGAATGTCAGCGGAATTCGCCGGAAGGTTTTTTGGACCACGAGTTGGACCACCAGATTGTGCAGCTTTCTGGTCGTTGCCACGATCAGTGCGATCCCTTGCTCGGCGCAAACCGGAGCGGAACCCGCCGTGACTGAGTCGACCAAAGCGGCGACCAGCGAAAAACCAACAATTGACAAATCACACCCTCTCGCCCTCCCTTTGAACAAGGCTTACGAGGCCCTCAAGCCACTGAAAGAGATTCGAGACTACGAAGGTACGTTCAGCAAACGCGAGCTCATTGGGAAGAAGCTGCTGAAAACAACCATGAAACTCAAGCTACGCGAAGATCCATTTGGTGTTTACCTGAAATACGTCGACAATCATCCAGGACGCGAAGTTCTGTTTGTAAAAGGGCAATACAACAATAACCTGCTCGTCCGTGAAGCGGGCTTCAAGGCCATTATCGGCGTCATTTCACTGGCCCCCAGCGGAACAGATGCCTTAGCCGAAAACAAATATCCGATCACCTCGATTGGAATCCGAAACATGCTGAATAAAGTGATCACCCAATGGGAAGCGGAAGCAAAATTTACAGGGACCACGGTCCAACAGCGCTCGGATGCAAAACTTCCCCTCTCGGGTCAGCTCTGCACGATCTATGAAGCGAGTCATGCAAAACCCGCTAAGGAATTTAAGTACCAGACGACACGACTGTGGATCGAAGAGAAAACCGGGTTGGCCATTGGTGTCCAGCAACTCGGCTTCCCATCCGCACAAGAAAAGGAACCGCCCCTTGTCGAAGAGTACTTTTACAGCGACTTGAAAATCAACCAGAATTTGACGGATAGCGACTTCGACAAAAACAATAAGAATTATTCATTCCGATGACAACAACTTCTCTCCATTCGCCAACACCTGCTGTGGCAGAAACCCTCGCGGAAATTCGTCTTCGGATTCTGGCGGCACGACAATCCGGGAAATCGATTGGTTTCGTTCCGACGATGGGGGCACTGCATGCAGGACATGTCAGCCTCATCGAAAGGGCCCGGGCCGAGTCGGACATGGTGGTGGTCAGTATTTTTGTGAATCCGACTCAGTTTGGCCCTCAAGAAGATTTCCAGCGATACCCCAGACCTCGCGCACAGGACTTGAAGATTTGTGGTCAGGCCGGAGCCGATTTGGTTTTTTATCCTACGGTGGACGTGATTTACCCCGCTGGATTCCGTACCTTCGTCGAAGTGCAAGGATTGTCAGAAATCCTGGAAGGGGCGATCCGGCCGGGACACTTTCGTGGTGTCGCCACCGTGGTGACGAAATTATTTTTGATTGCAGGTGCGGATCGAGCCTATTTTGGACAGAAGGATTATCAACAACAACTTCTGATTCGAATCATGTCTCGTGAATTGAATCTGCCAACGGAAGTGATCACCTGTCCCACGCGGCGCGATCCCGATGGACTGGCTATGAGCAGTCGAAATGCCTACCTCACCCCCGAGCAACGCCAACAGGGACTGTGTCTGTCACGGGCAATGTTCGAGATTCAACGGCAGCTGGATGCCGGCCAGCAGGATCTCGGCCTGCTGGTGCAAAGCCTGCGAAAGCAGATCGAGGATACGGCCGGCGTAAACCTCGACTACGCGGTGATTGTTGACTCGGAAAGCCTGGCCGAGTTGAACGCAATTCAACCGAACATGGTGGCTCTTGTGGCAGCACAAGTCGGCACAACGCGATTGATCGATAATCTGATCTTACGAATGTAAAACTGAGTCTCCGCGGAGCTTACTTGATGCGTCAGATTTTGTTTCAAATCCCCCTGGATCGCCCCTGGAATCTTGGCCCCTTTGGCCAAGTACCTGGCTTTGGATTCGGACTGGTGCTGCTGCTCTGGTCTCTGGTAGGTGTGGGAACGGTGATCTTAAGACGCCGTGAAAACCGCGAAAAGTGGACGCTTTCAAGCGAATTCTGGCCCGGCCTGAATTGGCTGTTTGTTGCCAGCCTGATTGTGTTTGTCGCTCCGCGAGTCGGTGCCTACCTCCGAGCACAGGGATCGCCCGCATTCCAAGAAGGATTGCCCGTTTTTGGGTATGGACTGATGATGTTTATCGGGTTCAGTGTCGGAACGACGCTCGCCACCTTGAGAGCCCAGCGGGAAGGATTATCGGGTGAGGTCATCTGGGACTTGGCGTCATGGCTCTTCATCCCGGGGATCATCGGAGCCCGTCTGTACTATCTCATTCAGTACGGTGACCGAGTCTTTACGGGAACGCCAACCCCAGCTTGGTTCATGGATGCACTCAACCTGTCTCAGGGTGGTTTAGTACTTTATGGTGGCCTGATCGGGGGAGCGATCGGCTATTTTACCTTTTGTTACCTCCGCCGAATTCGACCACTGGCTTTGGCCGATATCATTGTTCCTTCGGTCTTTATCGGGATCGGATTTGGACGAATCGGCTGCTTCTTAAATGGCTGCTGCTATGGCGCAGCGAGCTCATTGCCATGGGCCGTTCGATTTCCTCGCGACAGTGCGACATTCAGTGCAATGCTCGAAAAAAATCTCGTCGAGATCCATGCCGTGTGCACTCCGCCGCTACACCCCACACAAATCTATAGCTCAATCGATGGTTTCCTCATCGCCGCAATCACCGCCTGGTATTTTCGCTATCGACGCCGTAATGGAGAAGTCCTGGCGGTGGCGATGCTGATTTACCCCGTCACCCGATTTCTCTTGGAACTCTTGCGTGCGGATGAAGCAGGTCAACTCAAAACCACGTTAACGACGGCTCAGTTGGTTAGCATCACGTTGTTTGTGATTAACCTTGGTTTCATCTGTTATCTCTCAAAACGCCCGGCAGTCCGCGAGCCCGTCACCATGCCATCTGGTTCCGTCACCGCGTAATATCACAACTGTCGGGCCACACAGGCGATTTCAACAGCGTGCGGTGATCCGTACTTGCGTCAACTCTCAGGGAAGCTCTCGAATGAAGATGTTGGCGAATTCAATCGGGTCACCATGATGCTGCAGAGCAATCGGCCCTTTGGCAGCAACCCCCGGCAGTTTCGCATTTTCGATCACCATTTGGCCGTTCAGCTTTACCGATAATCGATCACCGCGCATGGTAATTAAAAATCGATTCCACTGGCCAATCGGACGATCTGCGACGGTTTTTGGAGTGTGGCTGCTATCGGTGCGGTAACCGTAGACTTCCCCGCTTCCACAGGGACGACACCACATGTTGACCTGAGCCTTGCTGCTGCCACGCAGATAAATTCCGCTATCTCCCGCATCGTCGACCTCAATCTCGACGGGCTTGCCATCGGCCCCGATCGCCTCAAGCCCTGTTGGTAAGACTTGTGGCCAGCGTTTTTTGACGGGGGGAGCAGTCCAGCGCCAGTCACAGATCATTTCGAAATCACCGAATTCCCGTTCGGTCCAGAGATTGGGGTCTGCGGCATCGCATTTTCCATCATAAGCCAGTTTCCAGTCCGTCGGTTTCCAATGCCCGAGATGTTTGTCCGTGGCTTTCCAGCCGCTCAGATCCAGGCCCGAATAGTAAGACTGAAATCCGAGATCCACGGCAGCCACCTCGGCCGGATCAGGATTGGTCGAGGGGAGTTCTTTGAGGCGAACGTTGCGGAAATGACATTCCGAACCCTCTGACTCGAGACAGAGATACCCCTTTCTTGGAGTACACATCGCCCCCCCCGAAACTTCCTTACCGTTCACTTCCAGGGCGATGGTCCCGTGGTTACAAGTGACACGATAATGATTCCATTCGGGCGATGGCTTACATCGTTTCTCGCTCGGAAGCGACCGATCCCAACCGGCAGGATGGGGATGCTTCGGAACCATCCTGGCTCCCCAAATCGGAAAAATATCGCCATGACTCGTATAGTTCGGCGTCTCTTGGCCATCGAGCACCTGCACCTCAACGCCGCGGGAAAACGGCACCCCGACATGAGTGATCGGATCTGCCCAGACAAACAGCCCCGCATTCCCACCCGGTTTGAGATGCCTCCATTCCAACTCGATAATGAAGTTCTCATACATCCGCTTTGTTCGTAAGGTTCCGGTCGGAACCCCGGTGCTGATGATCAGCCCCTCTTTCACCGTGAAGGTCGTAGGAGCGACATTGACGGCGACCCAGCCGGTCAGATCCTGGCCATTAAATAACGGCACGAAATCGCTCTGTTCCGCTGCGGCAAGGACGCCGCACGTTCCCATCAAAAACAGGGGGATTAACGAGAAATACCGCATGAGTTACTCCATAAAAACGACAAACAAGCGTTATGTTCACTGAGTCTCATCGAAAGCTTTCGCCCCACGCGCACGACCGAAGGCGGAAGGACGATCACCTACCTGATCCATGATTTCCAAGAGCGAACGAGGTTTCGCGAGCTCGACATCCGTTGCGACCGAGATTTCCAGTGGGACCATCACAGTGAATCGGCTCCCCTTTCCAAACTCGCTCTGCAGGGCAATCCCCCCGCCGAGTAATTTCGACAATTCCCGTGTGATGGATAACCCCAGCCCCGTCCCTTCAAACTCGCGAGTCAACGTATCTCGCCCCCCCATGGATGTGGAACCTTGGCGAAATTTTTCAAAAATCCGTTCCTGATCTTCTAAAGGAATGCCAATTCCCGTGTCTTCCACCGTCAATAGCAGGTTCTCGTTCTGCTGCGAAGCCCGCACCCGCACACGCCCCCCTTCCGGGGTAAACTTGATCGCATTCGAAAGCAGGTTATTCAGAATTTGTTGCAGCTTGCCGACATCCTGAAAGACGAGCGGCAATTCCGGATCCACATCCGTGCTCAAGTCCAGATTCTTCCGCTCCGCAATCGGCATCATCGCCCCCGAAACCCGCTCAACCAGATCCGCGACAGAAGTCCTCACTGGATGCAGCTCCATTTTTCCGCTCTCGATCTTCGCCAGATCAAGCACATCCGTGATGAGACTGAGCAGCGTTCGCCCAGAGGACCGAATATGAGCCACATAACGCTGCTGCTTTTCGGTCAAACTGGCGGGATTGTTGAGCAGCACATCACTAAAACCGAGAATGGAATTCAGCGGAGTCCGCAGCTCGTGACTCATCGTCGCTAAAAATTCATTTTTCAAATTATTCATCTCAAACAATCGCAAGTTGGCTTGAGCGAGCTCATCCACTTTGTACTCGAACCCCCGATTCAATTTCTGCAAATCTTCTTGCACCGTCGTCAGATGACGAAGCATCCGATTAAACGCTTGAGACAACTCTTCGAACTCGTCCCCGGTGCGAATATCGGCCCGCTGATCCAGATCTCCCCGTGTAATCGCGTCACTCACCTCTTTCAAATGCAACACGGGCTTCACGATGACGTAGCGGACAATCACATAAGTGGCAGACCAGGCCATGGCGGTGGTGATAATGGCCGTCGCCAGCAGCATCGCATTATTCCAGCTCAGGTCGCTATTAATCTTTGCGAGTGGATACGAAATCTTCACGATCCCGAGAACATCATCGACCTGTAATTGCGGGTTATTGTTGTGACTCCGATGACAATCCAGACAGGATTCAGAAGCACGCACTTGGGCGTAGTACCGATACTGCGGCGGATCTTTCAGAACGGTTTCCCAAAATCGCTTCACGCCTGATCGAGTTGACTTGAGCTTTTCAATGGCATCATGGTCTGTCAAATCGGTTGGGCGGGATGCGGCATCATCGAGATTTCCCGTCGACGCCTCACTCACGGATTTGAGCAGTGCCCAACTTTGCTCTTTTTGATTCTCGGGCTTCAAGTCTTTCACCATCGCGGCGAAATTCTGATGCTCGTCACAAGCCCGTTGCGAATACTCTGCATGCTTCGCGACGATTGCAGTAGGGACCAGATTTTGGGCCACCTCGGTATTCTGATTACTGATGATCTGCTGCGTTTGCTTCGAATAAAAATAAAAACTTCCCGAGATGAGCAGCAGCAATCCCCCACCAAATAACAGGCGGCACTTTCTCTCGAGGCTCGTCTCGCCCAATAATCGTTTCAATGTGCGATAGGACATCGGTGCTCCATCAACAAGTCGTAGACCACTCCGTTTTTTCCGCTCGTTTGTGCCAATCGTTGTCACAGAATTTCGATCATCGTCCGACACAACCTCGAGGTCACGAGGATTCATCAACCCGCTTATCAATGGGCCATTATTCTAAAGACATCGTTCTCACCACACGAAATCCGGCCTCAGCCAGGCGATAGTAATGAGGAATTGTCTGATTGGTCCCCTGCATGTCATGATTTTTATACGAACCGCCGACGAGATAATACTGTAGTTCACCATCCTTACCGACGATTCTCGTCGCCGACAACTCTTGAACGCTTCCCTGCAAATCAAAAATCCCCAGATGATTTGGCATCAGTCTGGCAACAGCCGCGCAGGTCAGTTGATTTGTCAAATTAAAAACAACAATTCGCTTACTTTCATAACCTTGACTCACCTTATCCACCTCGGAACCATCTTGCCCAAAACAAGTGATCCTCCGATATTCGTCACGCGTTGCCAATCGAAATCCGGTCCGTCGCCCGAAATCGCTCACCAGTCGCATTTGCCCCCGTGGTCCCGCATTCGGCACGGATTCGAAACACCATTGATCCAGCGAAATCCCCTCCTTTAAGCTCAATTCATTACAAAACAACGCCATTTGATGAGAATCGAGATTGCGCTTCGGAAATTCCGAACCGCCAGAACTTTCCATCACTTTTGAATACAAATTCTCGGTCACCTCTTTGTTCATGACGGCCAACAGATACTGATTTTGCGGCGCTGGATTCTCACCGAAGAATTGCCGATCCTCATCTGATAAAGAGCATTGAACCAACACCATCGTTTGATTGAAAACATTGAAATCCCATTCATACGACACCCCAACGAGGGGATCTTTTTTCCTTGTAAAGTCATAGACATCTAATTGTAGCGTACGATTCACTTCACGAATCAACCATTCCGCGAGACCGTGAATGCTTGCCGAAGGATCTGACTCAAAAATTCGAGCAGCGTACAATTTAATCAAACTCAAATCTCCGGGTTTGACCCGACTGAATTCCAGATGATCAAAGGCTCTTAAAATTGTCTCTTTCACTGCCGTATCCGGTTCGCGATCAAGATGCTGTAAT
>JBIKZJ010000205.1:0-11025 GCA_044354755.1 Schlesneria sp.
TGCTCGCATCACCGCTGTCGAAACACCGTACACATCGTGTGTCCCGGCTAACGATCCGCGCCTGCCAAATCTGCAAAAAACCGACCGGAGTACGCTTGTATAAGGTCTAGCGGCTGCATCGCCAGGGTTTCACTATAAAAAACATCGTCGAACAGGGGCATCATTCTTCAGCATCGGACGGGATGACGCACCCTGCATGGCAAAGCGATCAGCCCACCTGGAACGTGATGTGACTGTTACGTTGCCGATACGTCGAATTGGAAGGCTGCAGACCAGTAAGTCGCTACGCTGAGGTTACCCGAGATTTTTCCCGAACGAAAAACCCCTTCCTCATGGTAATGGTGGAGAACGCTCTGTCGGGGTCAGTGATGCCCATCGGCAGCGTGTTCCCCAGCAGCATGTCCTGCTGCGTTGCCATAGGCGAACGCCTGGGGATCCGTGTCTTTGATGGTTGACGCGTGGGTCAGCATCCAGATGTTTACGCCGGTCATCAAAAACAGCAAAACGCAGAAAAGTACGGCCAGCAGTTTGCCCATCATTTGGCCTGCGGCTTTGTCCGCCATATCAAAGTCGTGTACTTCCGAGGGCTCGAACTTTAATGCGGCGGCCAGCTGAATCCGTGGGTCGGTGTGGATTACGTGTGACTCTGGGGAGAGATGAGTTTCAGCATGCACGGTCATCGGCGGGTCTTTCAGGATGAGTTCAGCCCTCAAAGCCGAACAGTCACCAAACAGGATTTCTTTGCAGACAGACTTCCCTAGATTCTGAGCAGAAGTCCCCTGCGTGTCGAGTCTGATTGCGCGGCCAATTGACACTTCGGCTCAACATTCCCGAAATCGAGACAATTCTTGCTCTTTCCAGCTGGGGCCCCTGTTGAAGGGAATTCGGCGAGAAGCAGCGTTCTGGCCGGGAGTTTGCTAAGCTTTTGCCGAGTTCGATTGGGTTATTCGTTTGACGCTTTGGAAGGACCTCCATGATGAAATTGTCTGTCTTCGCCATTCTGATGGGATCTTTGATCCTGGCAACGTCAGGTGCCTCCGCCGCTCCCCCGGTCCCCGACACGGTCGTTTGGACCGAGGGTATCGAGTACACCAATCCTGATGATCAGCATTTGCAACTGAATCTGGCGCGTCCAAAAACCGGCGAGGGCCCCTTCCCTGCTGTGATCTGTATCCACGGAGGTGGCTTTCGTGCCGGCAAGCGCGATGGTTACGATTTGTTATGCGTGAAATTGGCCGAGCGTGGGTATGTCGCGGTAACGATCTCGTACCGGTTGGCTCCGAAATTTCCCTTTCCTGCTGCTGTTCATGATACCAAGGCTGCAGTGCGCTGGATGCGAGCCAACGCCAAAACGTACAAAGTCGATCCTACCCGCATTGGCGTAACCGGTGGGTCTGCCGGTGGGCATCTGGCTCAATTCCTGGCGGTCACAGCGCATGTTCCTCGCTTTGAAGGGACAGGTGGTCATCCGGAGCAATCGAGTACGGTTGCCTGCGTAGTCAATGTTTACGGGCCCAGTGACTTCACAAAGTCTTATGGCAAGAGTGTTGACGCTCACGAGGTTCTGCCGCTTTGGTTTGGTGGCAACCTCGACACCAAACACGATCTGCACATTCAGGGAAGTCCGTTGTATTGGGTAACGCCTGACGCCGCCCCGACCCTGTGCATTCATGGAACAGAAGACAAGTACGTCGCGCATGAACAAGCGGTGTGGCTGGTCGACAAACTGAAGGCTGCCACGGTCGAAGCCGATCTGCTGACACTTGAAGGTGCAGGACATGGCTTTAAGGGGGCCGACGCCGAAAAGGCAGAAAAAGCCTTGTTAGAATACTTTGAAAAAAAACTGAAAAAGTAACAACGACGTGAGGGTTGCTGGTGCATTCACACCAGCAACCCTCTTTCGGCATCGATTTGTTTATTGAGCACGCTCATTGAGCACAGGGTCAGAACCAGCGTTGTACCCGCGGGTTTCCGCTGGTCAGGCCCGGATTCGAGCTCGGTCACCTGCCTGCTGAGCCGCCGGTTCAGCAAGCAGAGCCGCCAACTCAGAATGCTCAGTCATTTTTCCCAGGCAATTTTCCCGCTTTGATCAGATCGCCAAAAACTTTGCCATCGGCGTTCTTTTCGATCACCGACTTCTCCCAGGCGTCTTTGAAAAGTTTCATCGCCTCTTCGGTATTTTTGGCTTTGTCTGCTGCCGAAAAATCCTTGTGCTTGAAGCGGTCATGATAGACCTTGCCGAAATCGTTCAGGCCGTGGCCCTTTGCTTTTTTATCGGCCCCCGGTTTGTGGCAGACATCGCACTTCGTCTTCAGCCCTTCCAGGGTTTCGAGAAATGGTTTGTAATCTTGCTGATCCTTATAGCCATCCTTCAGGTAGTTTGGCAGGGAGGGAAAAGCCTGGACGTTGCTGATGCAGATTCCACAGACCACCAGCGAAAATAACAGTGTCGTTAACTTCATTCGTCAATCCTTTTTTGAGTTCGGTTCCTGCCGACGTTTTGGTTCACGACAGTGAACATAAAACGTCAGGCGTTTTCAGCCAGTCCCTTCGACAATCTAACGTGACGACACGTTTCTGTCAGCCTGAAATGGCTCGTTCAAACGTCGAGATCATCCACCAGGTTCGCCTGGCTCATGATGATCCGATAGCGTTCGCTCGCATCCTTTCCCAGCAACTGGGAAAACGTCTGGTCCGCCTCGACCAGGCTATCGACATCAATCGCCAGCAAGGTCCGGGTCTTGGGGTCAAGTGTCGTCTCTTTCAGTTGGGTGGCCGTCATTTCTCCCAGCCCTTTGAACCGAAAGATTTCCGGTTTTCGATTGGCGGGTAATCCAGCCAGGATCTCTTCTTTATGTGCGTCATCCTGAGCGTACAGAATCTGGGTTCCGACCTGCAGGCGGTAAAGTGGGGGTTGGGCGAGATACAGCTTTTTGTTGGTGATCAGTTCGCGCATATGGCGGAAGAAAAAGGTCAGCAACAAGGTGCTGATGTGATAGCCGTCGCTGTCGGCATCCATCATCAGGATAATTTTATCGTACCGAAGCCGGCGGATATCGAAGTGGTTTCCCAGCCCGGTGCCGAGCGTCTCGACAAGGTCTTTGATCTCCTGGCTTTCCATGATCTTACCTGTGGCCAGCGATTCGGTATTCAGGATTTTGCCTCGCAGTGGCAAAATGGCCTGGGTGCGACTGTCGCGTCCCATTCCCGCAGTTCCACCAGCGGACTGACCTTCGACGATAAACAGTTCCGCTTCCGCAGGATTTGTGGCCCGGCAATCGAGGAGCTTGCCGGGGAGACTGGTTCGACGGGATGTCGGGGATTTACGACGGACTTCTGTCGCCGCTTCTCGACTCGCCTGACGTGCCCGGGCTGCCAGGATGATGCGTCCGACGACCGCATCGGCGATGGTCGGATTATTGTTCAGCCATGTTTCGAGCGCCGGTCGAATCATCCCTTCCACGGCAGCGTTGATTTCTGGGTTGTTCAGCTTTTCTTTCGTTTGCCCCTGGAACATGGGATTCGGCAGAAAGACTGACAGAATTGCCAGCACCCCTTCACGGATGTCCGAGTTTTCAATCACCACACCTTTGACTTTGATGTCATGCACGTCCATATAGTTTCGGACCGCTTTGGCGACTGCTGACCGGAACCCGGACTCGTGTGTTCCCCCGGCATGTGTGCGAATTCCGTTGACATAGCTGCGAAGCTGTTCGTCCGTCGCTTCGGTCCAACGGAGCACGGCCTCGATTTTCAGCTTTCCATCATCGCGTGATGCGGAAAAGACCTGTTCGTGAATGGCCTTCTTCTGCCCTTCGGCCAGAATCTTGTCGAGGTAGGCCACAATTCCATTGGCATAGAGAAATTCGTGTTTTTCTTTTTTGAGCTCATCGTGAAAGACCAGTTTAAGTCCTGCATGGATATAGGCAATATCTTCCAGGTGCTGGCGAATGACTTCCGAGTTGAACGTCGTTTTGGCGAAAATTTCTTCGTCGGGGCGAAAGAAAATGGTGGTTCCACGACCACGGAACGGTTTGACCTGCTTGAGGGGAGTTGTCGGGCGTCCCCGCTTGTACCGCTGGGACCACTCGAAGCCATCGCGATACACGGTTGCGACCATTTCGATCGATAAGGCATTCGTCACGGAGGAACCGACACCATGCAGTCCGCCGCTGCGTGCATAGGCCTGACTGTTAAATTTTCCACCCGCATTCAGCGTGGTGAGTACCGTTTCGAGCGTCGACTTTTTCGTTTTGGGATGTGTATCGACCGGGATACCTCGGCCGTTGTCTTCGACCGTACAGGACGCCCCATCTTTGTGCAGCGTTACGATGATTTCCGTACAGTGGCTTGCCAGGTGTTCATCGACGCTGTTGTCGATGATTTCCCATAATAAATGGTGCAAACCCCGTGTATCGGTCCCACCGATATACATTGAAGGACGCATGCGAACATGATCAAGACCTTCCAGGACTTCAATGTCTTTTGATGAATATTCGGCGCTAGACATAATCACTTCCGTGTTGGCCCTCTCTCTCCAGGGAGGCAGAGAGAGTTTTGATATTTAAATTTGCTATTTAAAGTGGTAATCAGGAGTCTCAGGAGACGTCTCTGCGGAAATCACGTCCCCTTTTCGGCTTCCATGGCGGCCCAATCAACCAAAACAATCTCCGGGCGGAGGATCTCCGTGAAGGTACTTCGCAGGGCGGCGCGCGTCCCTTTCCCGCCACGGGCCGTGATCTCGTACTTCATCTGGCCAAAGACCAGCATTTTTTCGGCCGAGGTCTGAACTCGCAAACAATCGCTGGGCCGCGCCATCTGCGCCGCCCCAAGGACCTCGTCACTGTCATCGGATAGCTTCAGTGCACGAACACCTTTGCCCGCTCCGGACAGGATCGGGATATCCTCAATCGCAAAATGGATGACTCGAGCCTGTTTTGAAGCGACAAACAGCGACGTCGCATCACGGACGAGTTCGAGCCAGACCACACGATCTCCGTCCACCGTTCGGCAGTACTTGCGTCCAGATTTTGTCGACGGTGTCCGGAAGGGGGCAAGTGGGAGTTGCATGATCTGCCCCTGGGCGGTCAACGCCAGGAAATAGGGAGCGGGGGGAAGCCCCTCGCCCATTTCTTGATCTGCGGGAGTGAATCGCGAGTCGGTGGTCATCGCCGCGACAATGGTCACCCCATCACCCATTTTGACATGCTTTGAAAGGGGTTCGCCGTATCCAGACGAGACCGGTATCAACTCGATTGGCAGCGTGTAGGCGGTTCCGTCGCTGGCAAAAACAATCAGATTATCAACGGTGCTGCCGGGAATGACATCCAGTACGCGATCCCCTTCCCGCACGCGTGTCGTTTCGATGTTTTGCAATCGTCCGACGCGTTTGCCCCATCCTTCACGCGTCAGGACCACATTGGTGTTTTCGCGCACAATGTAGACCGAAGCATCAAACTCGACAATCTCTTCGCTGCTGCCGATCGCGGTCCGGCGTTTATCGGCAAATTCGGTGGCAATCTCTTGTAGTTCGGACTGAACGGTCCCCCACAGGCGTTTTTCCGAGGCGAGTAATTTGCGGATTTTTTCGGCAGCAGTCCGCTTTTCGTTCAGTTCGCCGACGATCGAATTGATTTCCAGTTGCGAAATCTTGTACAGCTGCAATTCGAGAATCGACATGGTTTGCTCTTCGTCGAGCAGGGGAAAGACTTTTAGCAGCTCGTCGCAGGCATCTCGTTTTCCCGAGCTATTCCGAATGATTTTGAGTGCTCGATCGAGATCATTAAAAATGATCTCGAACCCTTCGAGCAGATGAATCCGCTGTTCGAGTTGCCTGAGGTCATACTCGAATCGTCGGCGCAGCGTGATCAGGCGGAACTTCAGAAATTCTCTGAGGATCTGGACGAGTCCCAATCGGGCGGGAACCATGCTTCCCTGATCGTCGGGAAGCAAACAGGTCGCATTGTAGCCGAAGTTTTGTTCCAGCGAGGTGTGCTTGAACAGATAGGACATCACGGGTTCCGGATCAGAGCCCGGCTTGAGATCGAGGACAATCCGCAGGTCATGTTTGTTATCGGTTTCATCGTTCGAATCGAGCAGCTGTGGCAGCTTGCGCGAATTGACGATGGCACCAATTTCGGCGGCAAGCGGTCCCGATTCCACGCCGTAGGGGATCGAGTAAATGATGACCCGACTGTCACTTCCCTCTTTTTTACTTTTGTCCAGCATCCATTCGCCGCGAACTTTGATCGAGCCGCGGCCTTCTTCGTAGATCGCACGCAAATCTTTGCGATCGGTGACGATCCGGCCACCTAACGGGAAGTCAGGCCCTTTGATCAGCTTGAGCAGATCCTTGGTCTCGGCCTCGGGATTTTCGATCAGATGGATGCAGGCGGCAATGACTTCGCCCAGGTTATGAGGGGGCATATTGGTCGCCATCCCGACGGCGATCCCCGAAGCCCCATTTACCAGCAGATTCGGAAAGCGGGCAGGAAGAACGACGGGTTCGGTTTCACGCCCATCATAGTTCGGACGCATCTCGACCGTCTGAAACTTAAGCTCCTGAATCAGGTGTTCAGCCAGTTTCGTGACTTTGGCTTCGGTATACCGGGATGCCGCTGCCGGAAGTCCCATGATCGAACCAAAATTTCCCTGACCGTGGACCAGCGGGTAGCGCAGGGTAAAGTTCTGGGCCATGCGGACCAGCGCATCGTAGATCGCACCTTCCCCGTGGGGATGGTAATCACCCATCGTTGAACCGGAAATCTTGGCACATTTCAGCGTTTTGCTGTCAGCAGTCAGCCGCAGATCCTCGTACATGGCGAAGAGAATGCGACGCTGTACGGGCTTTAAGCCATCGCGAACATCGGGAAGAGCTCGCGACATGATGACCGACATGGCGTAGTTCAAATAACGCCGACGAGTCTCTTGGCTGAGAAGCACGTATTCGATGCGATCGGTGGTTTCCGGACCTTTGTCAGCGTTGTCGTTTGCGGGTGTGCGTTTGGCCAATTTCAACTCCGTTTGTCGATGAGTCACAAGCTCGATTGGTCTTTTTTCGTGTGGTCATACATTCCAGGCCCCATTTTCATCAACCCAACCCGATTCAAGTCGACTTTGGCGGTGACAAAACCTCTGACGCCTCGTGACGGCGACAATTTTTGGTCCGGTCGCACAAATTTGGTCCGGTCGCACAAATGAGGGTGACTTTTCCGCCTGAGCGAAGTCTTCGGGAACTATCAATTACACGGACTGCGGAGAATCTGCAACCGATCTTAAGCCGTTAAATCACAAACCTTTGCAAAAAAATGCCTGATCCCGTTTTGAAGGCAGGAATGGCTCATTTCCGCGATAGCAATCAACCGAAATTGAATCATGTTCGATCGTCCGAATGGGTCGGATGAACGGGAATCTCGCCCAGCACAGCTTGCTGTCGGCGACCCAAGGAGGGGATTCGATGTCTTATCGTCAACTGACTGCCGCCTGGACCGTGGTTTTGTCCACCCTGATGCTGCCCTCGATCCATGCGCAGGATCACTATGCGAACTCGCGTTCGTTGAGGGCAATGCCGATTCCGACACGAGTTGCGGATCGTTATGATCCAGTCGGAATCCAGCAATCCTCTGCCAATCGTCAGGGACTGGCGCCAACCGGCCCTGCACCGATGGCGATTGACGCCAATCTCGGATCGGGAATGGAGGGAGCAGGTCCGCAACAGCAAGAAGGCTATGTTCAGATGGGGGCGGCCATGTATCCGACTCCCCGACCGAATATTCCGATCTGGTCGGGATCGACCATGATCACCAATCAAGCGCTGGCTCCGCATGAAATGCTTTATCCTCATACTTACCGAGCGATGTACCCTCCGTTCTATCACCGGGTCAAGGGTGGCTGGATTTTGACACCGACTGGGGTTCGTTCCCATGAAAAATGGGAACTGCAGGGGACCATGGTTCAAGTGAAATATCGTTCTTCGTATCCCAGCCTGCTCAGCGGAGCCGGTTGGCATCCGCCAGCAACCTCTTACATACACGGACCTTGGCGTTAAGTCTTCGTGATCGAAGTGGTTTGACTGGAGGAAAGTCATGAGTCGCTGGAAATTCCGATTGGGTCTTTCGTTGATCGCGATGCTGCTGGGAGCCTTAGTCCCTCAATTCGCGAAATCGGCGGAGCCGAGTCCCGTAAAACCGCTCCCTGCGTCGCGGTTAAAGTCGAAATCGCAGGCTAAGCCAGTTAGTCGACCATCCGAGGTGGTTCCGGTTAGTTATCTGTCGATGGCAGAGCTTCAAGACTGCGCCGAGGACAGTGGCGAGACGGTCCGAGATCGAGCGCATGAACGCGCGGCACGGATCTATCAGAATTCACAGCAGGGTCGCGGGCCGCTGCGAACTGTGGGCGTGCTTCATACCGAGCACGAAAATTGTCGTGACTGGTTTAATTATATTCGTGGGCATGGCCCCGCCATCTGGACGCGAAATGGCCCCGAGTGCGGGTGTCACCCCCCTTCAATTCCGTTTGCAAAACGAGTTGGTGGAGATCAAGTGGCTCCGTGGCCTGGTGTTTCGGTGAATCGATGTCCTCGCTGAATTGATTCCGATCGTTGAAGAGTGTTGTGGACGCATCAAACCATTCCTGGCGGCGAAGAATCGCTGCACTCGATGAATGAATTCGGATCTTGTTCTGTTGTCAGTTCCAGATCAGTACCCGTCGAGCCTTGCCCATCCGATGTGAACGGAAGGAATTCTGATATGAAGTCGCTATGGAAACGAGTTATACGGAGCGCTCTCGTCGCGGGCCTTACGGCCGGACTCACGGGATCTCTGATTGCCCAGGACTCAGGGCCCGCGGGAGTTGTGCGGATTTCCCGTCCACGAACGCAAGATTCGACGAACTCGCAGGTGATTCCTGTGAGTGCCTTCATGGAGGGCAACTGCAACACGGTTGCCAGTCCGCTAGGCTATGGAGGTGGTAATCCCCACGGAAGCTGTACCAATTATGGTCAGGGTCAGGGGGGGAACGGTGCCGGAATCGGCCCGGGAATGGGTCAAGGCGTTGTCGGTCAAGGTTATGGCCAAGGTGCCACCGGCCACGGTTACGGTCAAGCTGCTACTAACCAAGGATACGGGCAGGGGACTGCCAATCAAGGTTATGACCGCGGTTATGGCCAGAATTCCGGCCTCGCTGCAGGCCGGGGAGCGGGTTCGATGGCGGACATTGGTACTGGGGTGAATGATTACCTGGTGACGGGTCCGATGGGTCGAACGGAAACCGGATCCCACGTGGGAAATGGAATTTTCGGTGGCCAGGATTGGCAAGATTCGGGCTCACAGGGGAGCAAAGCCTGGGGATCTGACTTCCATCGCCGTGCCCGTGCTCATAGCCAGGGACTGGAACGAGCGTACGGACGAAATACGGGACACCCGTCGATGTATCGCCACGATACCTCCGGACAAGGGATGATTGATTACTTCAAATGCAAATTTGGATACTTTATTCCGACCGGTGGTGACGGATCGGGCCTTCCTTGGGTCGGTCACTATTCCCGAGTCTATCCCGTGAATCCTTACCATAACGATGCACGAGATGGACAGGTCTGGGCGGCACAGGGTTATGGAATCCCTGTTTCCGTGCCACTTGCTCCGGTTGTCGGACATACCTATGAATACAGCTCGGGGATTCCCTCAAGCCGCCTTGTCCCGGTTTCGCATCCTGCATACTGAATTGCGTGATGTCAACGGATTTACAATCGCCGCGGTGAGCGGCCCCTCTGAACCGCTTCTGCCGCGGAGACTTTCCGATCGGCGACCAAAAGGGAATTGAGATGAGTTTCACGAAATCAATCGGATTAATGACAACCGCTCTTTTGCTGGTCTTAGGTTCGTCGGTGGATGGTTTCGCCCAGCAACGAGCGAATTCCGTCGGCATCGTTCGAATCTTCGATGGACGACCTCAAACGGCCGTCCGGACGGCGAGTGGTCAAACGATTCAGCAGGTCGGAGGCCATCCCACTGGCTACAACGACGGTCACTGCCCGACCGGGAATTGCCCTCCTGCAGGCCCAGTTACTCACGGCAACTGCCCAACGGGAAATTGTCCAACGGGTGGCTGCCCAACAGGCAACTGTCCTGGTGGATGTTTCCAAGGCAAATTTGGCGAATATTACTGCAAACGTTCGCCAGACTATGGCTACTCGCCACCTGCAAAATATCCACTGCATCGGCGTGGCATTGAGTACAACCATTATTTTCCTGCGAACTGGTACGGAGCCGGTGCTGACTACAGCCAGTCACAGGCACCGATGGTCTATCAACCGACCGATACCACACAGCTTGGCTACCGTTATCAGCATGTTCCGTTCTGGCAACCGATGCCGAATCGTCTCCCTCCTCGCCCAATTCCTGCTCAATGGCACACAACCAATCCCGCTGTCTCCGCCTCGCGGTTCAGCAACGGGAATGGGATTGGCCCAGCGGGATACGCGGGAGGAGGCCAGTTCGGTGGCGACATTGGATATCATCATGGTGCTTACGGCGCCGCGAATTCGTGTCCTCCCGGCACAAATTCGACACCCAACATGATCTCCCAGCCTGGAAGTCGTACCAATTCGCTTCCCCCTGCTCCCTCGGGGGCTGGGGCTCCCGCATCACCGATTCCCCTGGACGATGAATTCGACGACGAATCCGGGGCGGAACCCGCAACCCTGCCACCAATCCCCAACTCAACTCCAATTGGTGCTTGATGTTGATTCTCGGGCCGGTTGAACTCTGCCCGATTTGCTTCAACACGGAGGGGGAAACCAATTTTCTGGTTTTCCTTCCGTGTTGTTTCGTTTCCGTCGTCATTCGGCGCGGGAATCGAGATCCCTGCCCTCCGCTTTTTACCGTTTGAGGCATTTTCCTCTGGCAATAAAAGTCGGTTTAGCGAGGAATTATTTGCGGATCCAACGATCGTCGCCTACATTACGTAGGTTCAGCAGGCTTTTTGTTGCTTTTCCTGAAGTTGACGCAATGCGTTTCCCGTTACCAA
>JBIKZJ010000206.1:0-11020 GCA_044354755.1 Schlesneria sp.
TCGTCCATCAAAGGTATCAGCGTAGCAATTGGAACTTTCCGGAAAATTTCCTGAACCGTTTTGTGGTATGCGGCATTGAATTTGTTCATCACAACATCAACTTCACAGCCATCACGGAGGGCTTGCGACGTGGCAAGCCAACGACCGACCTTCATCGAATCGAGATACTCATTTTCAGCCATAACTGAACTCCAGGGGCTCACCCCCACACGTTGATTAATCAAGTGCGATTATCGGAAATTTTTTTACAATGTCAATAACTTTTTGATGAAATTCCGAATAGAGTGTCAAAAAGTCAGCCGTACAGCTGTCTGCCCGATGCGTGTCTTGAGCTGCAAACAATTTGAGGGTTTGTGTTTACGACGCAAGAATTGCAGCTGAGCTCCAGCATGCGTCATTTGATGTCATTCCGCTCAAAATCGCCACTGCATCCCACCGGGTGAGGATTCTGCGTCGCAAGAGATATTGCCAAGTTCATCCTGCTTTGGCTCAGTTGATGAAGAGGAAAGGAAACCTGCGATGAGAATGACAGGTGCTCACCGTCAACGCCTGTGTCGGCTCGAACACTCCTAAAAACTGGATCGCCCCGGAACGTCATCCAGAATTAACTCAGCGGCTTTCTCGGCAATCATATAGGTCGAGGCACAGGTGTTTCCATTGGGAAGCTCGGGCATTACGGACGCGTCAACGATGCGAAGCTGGTCAATCCCGTGCAGACGTAAGTGGGTGTCGACAACCGAAAGTCCGTCGGTCCCCATGCGACAGGTGCTGCTGAGGTGATAACATGTTTCCGCTACGGAGCGGCAATAGGCGGCGAGTTGTTCATCGGATTGCAGGTCGTGGCCCGGAAGAATTTCTCGACCAATCCCGAACTTTCTCAGTGTCGAGGTGGCCGCGATCGCGCGAGCGCGGCGAACCCCCGCAACGGCTGCACGCAGATCTACAGGGTGTGAGAGATAGTTGGGGTCGATCCGTGGGGGGGCTGTTGGGTCCCCAGAAGTGAGCGTCACCCGGCCACGGCTGTGCGTCCGCATCAGACAGAACTGCAGATCGACAACTCCTGGATACAAGTGCGATTGAAAGTGTGTCACGAATTGAAGGTCCGGTATCGGCTGGCTCGGATCCGAACGAAACAGTGCCCCCGATTCACAGCAGTTCGATGTCAGGACACCACGTCTGAGTAGCCCGAATTGGATGAGTGCTTGCGGCCCGTTGCGCAGATCGCCGGGCGAACGTTGGCTGGATTCCATGAGGACTGGGACGCGCACGTGATCCTGTAGGTTAGCTCCCACGCCGGGAAGATCGTGCAGACAGGTGATGCCGTGGCGTTCGAGTTCACTGGCGGGGCCGATTCCTGACAACATCAGAATCTGGGGGGAATTCGAGGCTCCCGCCGACAGGACCACTTCCCGGCGGGCGTTCATCCGAATCCTCCGGCGATGTTCATCGACAAACTCGACACCAATCACCCGCTGATTTTCGACGACGAGGCGATGAACGGTTGCCTTCAGGACCACGTGAAGATTGGAGCGACTGCGGGCGGGGGCGAGATAGGCGGTTGCAGCCCCCGAGCGGAGGCCGTGATGCTGCATTACATCAAAGAAACCGGCCCCTTCTGGTGCCGGACCATTAAAATCTGCCGTCAACGGAATGCCGCTTTCGACACAGGCTTCGACAAAAGCGGTCGAGAATGGGGCGCGATGTCGGGGGCGAGAAACATGAATCGGTCCCCGATCGCCATGAAACTCGGACGCCCCCCCATGGTGTTGTTCTGATTTGCGAAAGCTGGGAAGGACCTCCGCAAACGACCAGCCTGCGTTTCCCAGCTCGGCCCAACGATCATAGGCTGTCGGGGTACCGCGAACATACATCATGGCATTGATCGATGAGGATCCCCCCAGGATTCTTCCCAAGGGGAGCGAGATGCGACGATGCGCCAAATGATCTTGCTGACTGGTGAGGTATTTCCACGAACGGTGGACCATTTGCCGCATGCCGACCAGGGGGACCGAGAGAATCTGCGGATAGCTCCCTCCCGCTTCAATCAAAAGCACTGTCAAATCGGATCGCTCGGAAAGTCGCGCGGCCAGTACACAGCCTGCAGTACCGCCACCGACAATCACATAATCAAATTCGCTTGGGGGCGGTTTGGGGCTCATTTACTTTCCCCCTCTCCGTTTGCTGGTCCTGTCAATACTGTCGGCGCGGGGATTGGACGGCGAAATTGAAAGCTCTCAATCAGCATTCCGGCGATGGTCGAGAGTTGTGCCAGCATCAGATACCAAGCCATCTTGACTGCAATCATTCCCTCATAATTTTGCCATGGTAACAGCGATAGCTGAACATAGTTCACGATTTTTTCATAGCGTCGGAATCGACTGTCAACGGCCGCACGATCACTTCGAAACTTGCGAGCCCCACGACCATACTGAAAGTGTTGTCGCAGTAATTGACGAGTTGTCAGGGGGTGATAATGTAAGACTTGCGCCTGAGTGGCGAAGTGGAGGGTGTGTCCCGCTTCCTGCCACCGGGCACAGAGGTCGCGATCTTCTCCACCGGCAATGCGCCACGTTTTTTCGAGCCCACCGACTTGCAGCAAGGTGGCGCGGGGACCGGCGAAATTACAGGTTGGGCCGAAGCTCACCCCCCCTTCATCGTCCGCGCCGCTTTGAACCAGCCAATTCACGATCAACTGGGTCGTCTCGGCCCGAAGATCTTTTTGTAACCCATTCAGCGTCGGTCCGATGATGGCACTGCCGGGGTGACGCAGCAGCGCCATCAACAGGCTTTCCAGCCAGCCGGGACTTGGCCGACAATCGTCATCGGTGAATGCGAGAAATTGTCCCTGGGCCGATTCAATTCCTACCTGTCGAGCTTTCGCACATCCCCCGTTGGACTGCCTCAGCAAGCGGATTTGCAGTCGATCTCGCAGCGGTCCGATGACGGCATCCAGCGGCTCGAGTCCCCCATCATCGACGATAATCACTTCGAAGTCGTTTAAGGGGAATCGCTGCAGCGTAAGCGATTCCAGCAGTCCACGAATTTGGTCTGGGCGATTGTACGTCGGCACGATCACCGAGAAGATCAGCGGATGTGTCCCTGGATCGGCTGACTGATTAATTTCGTCGACGGGGCTTTTGGTCATGGCCAACGACGGCTGCGTTGCGGGGATCGTCACCGCGGTGCGGAGTTCGCGCGAACGGATGGCAGCACAGACCGCTTGTGTGGTTCGTAAACCGTCTTCAATCGAAGGCCGCAGGGCCTTGCTGCCTCGAATCGCGTCCACAAACGCCGACCAGGCGTGGAAATAAGAAAGATGGTAGTCCCCACCACCACGCATAATATTCAGCCCCCCCGGTAGTCGGCAGAGGAAGTTCCAGAGGTCGCGTAATCGATAATTGGGTGAGCCGGGGCGTTGGCGAATGGAACGCTGGTAAAATCCTTCAAACTTCAAGCCATCAATGGTCAGGATGGCGGCACTCCCTGATACCACAATTTGAATTTCGTGCGGACTCCGTTCCGAAAATTCGCCGCTGACGATCACACCGTTACTCATCCGGGCACTGATCGAGGCATTTTCATCCTCTCGTAGATCGTCATTGCTGATTGCAAAGATCTCGGAAATTTCGCTGTCGAGCAGGAACCGCAGCAGGTCGAGATGGTGCGAGGCAATTTCGACGAGGGACCCACCGCCACTCGCACGGCAGGTTTTCCACGCGGCAATCTGCTGATCCGAGCGGGGGCCGTGCCAGATCACACGGACCGATTCAATCCGCCCTAACTCGCCGCGCTGAATCACGCGACGAGCCCGGCTGAACAGCCGATGGAATCGCATATGCATGCCGGGCATCAAAACCGTGGACGCATTGGTCGCCTCACGCACCATTCGCAAGGCATCTTCCTCGCTGAGGGCCAAGGGGAAATCGACCCAGACATGCTTGCCAGCGCGCAGGGCGGCGATCACCAGGTCGGCATGCGTTGCGGGTGGCGTACAGATCGCGACCGCATCGAGTCCGGGTGTTTGCAACAGCTCTTCCATCGTCGAGCAATTCAGTGGAATGGCAAATGCGCCGGCCACTTCACGACAGCGGGCCTGATTCAGGTCCGCCACTACGACAACTTTAACCCCTTTGATCATCATCAGCTTGGGAAGGTGTTTGGCACGCGTCACCTCTCCGCACCCAACGATTCCAATCTGGATTGGACGCAACGTGATTGTCGACTGGTCTGCTTCGGCTACGGTCTTTTGTGCCACTGAAGGGTTCATGTGCTCGTCTTTTCAGGAAAGGTGTTCGAACACCGCTGTGAGCAAGTTGGTGACCATGATGCTCGGCACGAGAACACTGCTGAGGAGAGAGGATTTTGATGTCGATAAATCCATCGCCGCTCGGCGATTCATGGCGCCGGTGACACTGCACGTATCACATAGGTTTGATGGCGTTCCCGGACGCCGCTGATCAATTTGCAGGCGTTCTCGAAGTAGACTTTGCGCAGAACCTCGTCAGGGAGGCCCACGCCGTAGATCTGCCAGAAACCTTGGGGAGGAAAGGGGTTTTCTGCGTACGGAAAATATTCGTCATAGGTTTCCAGAAATCGCCAGTGGTACTTGAGTCGCTCGGCCGCACGTGGGCCATCTGTGGCAAACAAAATCCGGTCTGCATACCTAAGAAAAAATTCTCGGGACGTATACGGTTGTCGCCCAAGCTCCGCGATCCGGGCCGCCAGATCCACGTGCAGATTGGGATAGGTATCGAGCCAGCGACAAACGGCACTCAGGTCTTCGGCACTCGAAGCGACATGCGCCCCAATAAAAGTTGTTTGCGGATGTCGGGCGACAATGTGCAAAAATTGCTCGATCAACTCGTCGTACGAGGGAAAACCCGGCCCGGCAAAACTCCACTCTGGATGGCGTTTCAATTCCTCCCAACGTTCATTCGAGGCATCGATTGGCAGAAAGAAGGCCTTGGGGTCTGCGGTATGAATCAGGACCGGAAAACCGAGTTCGCCACAGGCCGCCCAGATCGGATCCCAGCGCGGGTCGTCGACTCGGACGAGTGTTCCATCGGGGTTGCGATAGACCAGTCCCAGGTCCTTAAAGACTTTCAGGCCACAGGCCCCCTGCTCTTTTGCGGCAGCCAGTTGTTGGGCCATGCGAATTCCGAAATCGGGCTGCTGACAATCCCACGTCGCGGGATTGGTCGCTTCCCCTTTCCCTTGCCAGTCGATATTGGCAAAGATGACGAAGCGGTCGCGGTGTCGGGTCCAGAGATACTTGCAGTGAGCCTTCAGTTGCTCACCCAACCCCCCATCCAGGCTGACCCCCACCGCAATATTCTGGGCGTCCATCAGTTCCACAAAATCATCGAGTCGTTTGGTTGAGTTTTCGAGTCGAATTTTGGGGTGAACGTGAACATCCACCACGGGAAATCGGGCTTGATCGAGGGGATGTTTTGTGACTTTCAGCATCGGTTCCGGGCGAAAATCGGCCAGTGGCAGGTTGGCCGGGGTGGTTTCGGCTCCTGATTGCGTCGCCAGCGGGGGGGCTGTTTTCGCAGGTCGATTCTCGGCAAGGCAACCTGCCAGAAGCAGGGAAGCCATGAACACCCACTGACCAAGCGCGGGGAATCGAGTCGATGTTTGTCGATCGACGTGTTGCGATCTGATCGCGGTCGGTTCGGTATGCAATTTGGAAAGCAATAGGTCAATCATGGTCGAGGCTTGGCAACTCATTGGATTATGCCGGTCAGTTTTTGGTTGGGGGTACGAGCCCGTGGTTTTATTTTCGACCTAACATCCGATCGAGCGAATCACTGGTTTGATAGATCAGGGCTTCTGGCCAGTGCTGGTAGGGATGGAAGTACTCGAACGTCAAATAACGCTGATAGCCATTTATTTCGAGAGCGTCGAGCACGGCGGGCCAGTTGGTGGTCCCGTCGAGCAACGGTCGGAACGCTTCCAGTGACGAATCGGTCCCCTTTTTGGTGAACTCTTTCAGATGGACATTGCGGATCCGCTGACCCAGGTAGGCGATCCAGTGTTCGGGAAATTGATACTGCATGATGTTTCCCGTATCGAAGTGAACGTGGACGAATTCTGAATGAAATCCGTCCACGAACGCTCCCATTTCCATCGGGGTCATCAGATAGCCGTTGAAGAAAATGTTCTCGATGTTCAGGTGAATTTTCAGTTTCTCGGCCTGCGGCAAGAGTTTGACAATCGCTTCTTTGGCTCGTTGATCACAGACATCGTTGGCAACCGGTTCGTAGTCGGTCCGCCAGGGAATGTGGACGGCACCCGGCACGACCAGCAAGTTGTCTGTTCCCAAATCGTGGGCCGCGCGGGTCATCAGGCTGGCCAGTTCCAGGCCTCGGGCACGTTTCTCGAGGTCATGGCTGGTTAAGGGGTAGGGCCAGAACAGGAACGAGCAAAGCCCGCTGATCTCAATCCCAATCTTATCGGCCAATCGGCGAATCGCCGTGAATTCCGCCGTTCCCGATTTGGGCGACAATTCGCTGTCGAGGTCATAGTTGAGTTCGATCCCATCAAACCCTGCGTCCTTTGCCAGTCGCAGGGATTGCTCGAGCGACATTTTATCGGGGAAAGGAAAGGCCCAGAGATTGATCGACTTTTTCATCTGGTATCGTTTGCCCGGCGGGGCTCCCGGTTTCGCCGGTTCCGCTGCCGCGACGGTCCCCCAAGGACCACGCATCACAGCCGAGGCCGCCCCAGCCGCTGCCAGAGCCGTCCCTAAAACCGTGCGTCGACTCATTCCATTCGAGTCCTGGATGGGAATCAATTCGGACATGGCGAGACCTCCGTCAGAAGGATGGATTAGTAAAACGTGCCAATTCGAAGTGACACCGCGAACATCAATACCGCGAACATCAATCAATGAGAGGCTCAGTGACGGAAGTGACGTTGACCAGTCATGATCATCGCGATGCCGAATTCATTACAGGCGGCAATCACTTCGTCATCTCGTTTGGAGCCACCCGGTTGGATGACCGCCGTGATCCCCGCCTGATGGATCTGGTCAATGCCGTCACGGAACGGGAAGAAAGCATCTGAAGCACAGACCCCTTGTCGGGCTCGATCATTGGCCTTGTAGGCTGCGATAAACGCGGAGTCCAGACGACTCATTTGACCCGCACCGACGCCGACCACTTGTTCCCCTTTGGCAAACAGAATGGCGTTGGATTTCACATGCTTGCAGACCAGCCAGGCGAATTCCAGATCGGCCATTTCGCTGGCGGTGGGCGTCCGGCTGGTGACGACTTTCCAGGCCGATGTCTGTTCGGCAGATTCATCCCGATCCTGAACCAGCATCCCACCGGTCACGCGACGATATTCCTGACTCAATGGTCGAGCTTCGAGCATTGCGGGGGACTTGAGCAGCCGGACATTTGCTTTCCACTTGGGGATCGTGGTCAGTTTTGTAAAGGCGTCTGCCGAGTATCCCGGTGCCACGATCGCTTCGATGAAGTGACCGGGAGCACAGAGTTGATCCGCAGTCGCTTCATCGACTTCGCGATTGAAGCCGAGGATTGAGCCAAACGCACTGACCGGGTCCCCGGCATCCGCCTTGACGTAAGCGTCCGACAGGGTGGTCGCCACAGCACAGCCGCAGGGGTTGTTGTGCTTGATCACCACTGCGGCGGCTTGCGAAAATTCTCGCACAATTTGCATGGCGGCATCGAGATCGAGCAAGTTGTTGTACGAGAGTTCTTTTCCGTGCAGAATTTCGGCTGCCGCGAGCGTTGATGCTGGGGGGTTGGCTTCCACATAGAACGCAGCCCGTTGATGCGGGTTTTCCCCGTAGCGAAGCGAGGAACGTCGCTGGTAATTCAGGCTCAATTGCGGAGGGAAGTCTTGATCGTTGGACGACGAAGCGGCGGAGGTTGTGGAGAAAAGGGTCGTGGAAGCGGGGGTTGCAGCGTCCGAGGTCAGACCCGCCAGATAATCGGCGATCGCCCGATCGTATCGAGCCGTCATTTCGAAGGCGGCTGCCGCCAGTTCGCGGCGGAAGGCAAAACTTAATGCTCCTTGCTCAAGTTCCTGCAGCACGCGACCGTACTGAGCCGGAGTTGTCACCACGCCGACGTATTTGTGATTCTTCGCGGCAGAACGAAGCATACTGGGGCCACCAATATCGATTTGCTCGATCGCTTCTTCGGGGGTGACTGCGGGTTTCGAGATTGTTTCCACGAACGGATAAAGGTTCACCACAACCAGTTCGAACGGAATGATGCCGTAATCGGCCATCGATTTGGCATCTTCGGCCAGATCAGGACGCCCCAACAATCCCCCATGGACTTTCGGATGCAGTGTCTTGACGCGTCCATCCATCATTTCGGGAAAGCCGGTGTACTCCGCCACATCCAACACCGGAACGCCAGCCGCTTCGAGGGATTTGCGAGTTCCTCCGGTGGACAAGAGCTCAAATCCGAGGCGGACAAGCCCTTGAGCAAAGGGGATCAAACCTTGTTTGTCGCTGAGGCTGATCAACACACGACGAGGACTGGCGGGCATGAAAACAACTTTCAATGAATTTCAGTGACGGCTTCAACGGTCAGGAAACAGGATAAGGGGATGGACTTTAGGTGAGGCTCTTGATTTTGACAGTTCTGGTGATCATACACGAGTGACAGGACAATTTCTCGGGTCTGCTGGGACTGAGAAATGTGGCTGAGAAAATTTGTTTCGCTCTCAACCGCATCGATCAACAGATCCGCAAGCGATTGATTGAACAAGCCGTTGGCAATCCGCATCAACCTGAATTCTCACCTGCGAGCAGCGGAAATTCATCCATCCTGCATCAATCGTTAACGGTTTCTTGATGACACTGTGGAAGCTTATGGCTTGTCCAGAACCGGGCCGATGAATCGCCTTTTCAATTCCATCAAAATGGTCGCGTGGATCCAACGTTCGGTTGGCTCTCAGAACTCGGAATTTGCCTGACGTTTTCGCTAAGTTTTCCCTCGTTGAGGATCCGTCTGATGAAAATGCTTGATCGTCGTATTTTTCTGGGTTCTTCGTTGGGTGGCATTGCTGCCGCGATGACATTTCCGTTCGCTCTTTCTGCGAACGAACGCGCGCGTTTGACCGAAGGGATCGCTTCACCCCTGGTCGATTTTGCACCCGACACTCTCTTTCTCACTTGGCAGCAGGATCCGACCACCACGATGACAATTCAGTGGGTCGGAGCTGAAGTTTCGATTGATACCTCGATCCAGTATGCGACCTGTGACAATCCCGTTTGGCAAATCAGCAAAACGATCACCAAACCCTATCCGAATACCGATCTCAAAGTCTTCCGATCGGAGTTGACGGGGTTGACTGCCGGGACCGAGTATCAATTCCAGATTGGCAGCACGGCGAAGATTTATCGCTTTCGCACAATGCCCAGCAAAGCGACGAATACGATCCAATTTGTGTCCGGGGGAGACTGCGGCATTGACCAGCATGCGATCAACACCAATATCCTGGCCGCGAAGCAGGAACCCTATTTTGCGTTAATTGCTGGGGATTTGGCCTACGATAATGGGCGAGCTCCCGACACGTTTACAACCTACTTGCGAAACTACCATCAACATATGGTTGACCCAAAAGGTCGATCGATCCCGATGGTCACGTTGATTGGAAATCACGAAGTCGCCGGGGGCTATCAGGCCGAGCGTAAAGATTCTCCGCAGTATCTGAGCCTCTTCGACGGATTTTACACGGACAATACTTTTGGTACGCTCGACTTTGGCAACTACCTCAGCCTGGTTCTGCTCGACACCGGTCACATTGCCCCGATTGCAGGTGATCAAACGGATTGGCTGGAAAAAAGTCTGTTATCGCGTCAAGACCGACCTCATCTGATTGTTGCCAATCATGTCCCGGCCTACCCTTCCTATCGGCCTCCTGAAGGGGTGAATGGCAAATTCGGAACGGGGGAACAGCAGCGACAGCACTGGTCCCCGCTGTTCGAACGCTATCATGTCGATGTCGTGCTTGAGCATCACGATCACACTTTTAAGAGAACACATCCGCTCACCAACGGAATGCAGGATAAATACGGTGTCTTGTATCTGGGTGATGGTTCGTGGGGAAAGCTTCGCATCCCCAAGCAACCTGAAGAGCGTCCCTATCTGGCTGCGGTGAGTGCTGCGTATCACATGACTGTCCATCGCCTCGAGGGTGAGCAGCGTTTCCACATGGCAATCGAAGAATCCGGCAAGGTTGCAGACGTTTGTATGACGACGAATAAACGTCCCTCAAAATAAGAATTGTCGAAATAACTGTTTTGTAAAAAAAACGCTTCACACCAGTCTCATTCAAACCGCCTTATTGTCTGCTGTACCATGATCAGCAGGTGTCCCGTCTCTCTGTCAGGCAGTCCCGTTTTGCGTTGACTTTACGCAGGTCGAATTCATGAGAGGCGGAATTTGCAGTCGTGTGGATTTTAACCCGGGGAATTGAACAGAAGTTAACGAAGTTAACGAAGTTAACGAAGTTAACGAAGTTAACGAAGTTAACCAAGGAAAAGTCAGTCGTTGAAGATGGATCACACTTGAATTTGCGCCATGGGCAAGCTAAGAGAATCGCACTCAGCATTCTCGGGCGATGTTACCCAGCGACGGTATCGCCATGCTGAACAAAGCGAACAATCGAGCGGAAAATCACTCCGGTAGGCTTGCGATGCATACCGATGCTGGCCAATCGGACTTGAATCGAATTCACACTCGGTTCATCACTCGGTTGTTGGTTCTTGAGCGGTCTATTCCGGCGCCGTTCCAGGCCCCTCACCTCCAATGACCCTTTGCATCTCTGTCAGAAACCGCGATGGCTTAGTTTTGTACCGTTTGCCCCATTTCATCCGGGTTTGGGCAAAGCTGATGGTCAGCACATCTTTGGCTCGGGTGATCCCGACGTAGGCGAGTCGACGTTCTTCTTCAATCGCAGAGGGATTGTTTTCCAATTCATCGGTGATCGAGCGTTTATGAGGTAGCAGCCCCTCTTCCAGGCCGACCAGATA
>JBIKZJ010000587.1:0-3304 GCA_044354755.1 Schlesneria sp.
GCTGAAACTCATCTCTCCCCAGAGTCACACGTAATCCACACCGACCCACGGATTCAGCTGGCCGCCGCATTAAAGTTCGAGCCCTCGGAAGTACACGACTTTGATATGGCGGACAAAGCCGCAGGGCAAATGATGGGCAAACTGCTGGCCGTACTTTTCTGCGTTTTGCTGTTTTTGATGACCGGCGTAAACATCTGGATGCTGACCCACGCGTCAACCATCAAAGACACGGATCCCCAGGCGTTCGCCTACGGCAATACTGCAGGTGAACACGCTGCAGAAGGGCACCACTGACCCCACCGGGCGTTTTTACGGCACCACGTTGAACTGTTTTTCTTTTGGGGAAAACCTGTCGGGCCCCGAGCGCATCGACCTACGGTTTTGCAGCCTTCACATCGGTTTTGGCAATCAGATTCCGGTTACGACAAAAACGTTGCCGATCATGGTGATCTGCATGAGATTCTTGAGTACGTACATCAAAATCCAGCCTGGCGAAGGTTGGTGAATCAGTTCAAGGAATGACCATCGTCGAACGTCCGAGAATGGTCGCGTCCTGGCGGTTGCATGGTGAACACAAAAATTCACCATCACCCACACCGCCTGAACTTCGTACAGCAGACTCAACCGGTTACTAATGAGTATTGACTCCACAATCTGATGACCGTCCGCATCGTTGCTTCATAGCCAAACCACAGCACACCGTTTTTTGGGAACAACATGATTTTCCAACGCATATTTGCCGCGAACTGCCAGCCCTTTACCAAGATGCCTGGGCCCGATCCGATATTCCCAATTGGAAATCTTTGGGATTTTCTTGGCAAGCAGGATCGTCCATGGGAAGTCATTGAGAAATACGGAACAGAGTATGGTAAGATGAGTGTCTTCTGGATGTTCAACCAACCTGCCATCATACTCAATGACGCAAAGTTAATTGAGGAGGTTCTTTGTAGCCGAACTCAAGATTTCTACAAAGACGAACCCTGCGGTGCACTGATTCCGGTGCTCACTCGTTCCAGCCCAAATATCAATAATGGAGACGACTGGCGTCGCACTCGATTTAGCAGTCCATTTACTCAACCCTGGATTGAAGGATGGCGGCAAAACCAGATGCCTCACTTGGTGAAATTCCTTCGGGGGTGGTGTCAACGTATGAACACCTTGACGGCGGCGACATCCGTACCTCTGCTCAATGAACTCCAGCAATGTACGTTTGACTGTTTTTCTATTGCAACCGTCGGTCAACAATTGTCAGAGGCGGCGTATCAGGACTTTATGACGCTGGCGACTGAGGGAAGTCAGCGCATGCTCGGAATCCAGAAGTCCAAGCCTGAGCTCAAATCAAAAGGGGTGGCCACACGCCAACGCTTCCTGAGGCTATTAAAAGATTGTTACGAGAAAACAGCGTCAAAACCTGTTGATGACGCATTTGACCTGTTGTCATTGTCTCTCCGTAATCAGGTCCCTTTGTCACCCGATGAATTGTCGGCAGAAATGGGTAATGTCTATTACGGAGGATGTTTTTCCGTTCCCAGTACCCTCGTCACGATGCTGTACTTACTGACTCAACACCCCGACGAATTAGCGAAACTGATCGTGGCGATTCGCGGCATTAACATTGACCACGACTATGATGCACTCTTGGGTTGCGCCCCGCTTGATAACGCTCTGCGTGAAACAATGAGGCTCTTACCGTCAGTCCCCATTTTCAGTCGACGAGTTTTACCAACCGATGGAACCGAACTTGGGGGACAATTTTTACCACAAAACACGAATCTCTTTATTTCGAGCTGGTTATTGCAACGATCAACACGATATTGGGAGCAACCGCTTGTATTTAATCCTGACCGTTGGGGCAACGGCGTCGCCGAAGCCAACCCGCTAGGGAGCGATTACTTTTTTCCAGAAGGCCGAGGGCCTCGAATTTGCCTCGGCGCAGAATACTCGATGTTTTTTATGAAACTCGTCATCGCGACATTATTGCAAACATCACGATTCGAGTGTGGGGCTGACCAAACCTATGATGCAGGCCAAAAGTTCTTTTTTGGCGTTCGGATGCCGGCAGGCTTGAGGGTTAGATTCGAGCCCCAAAATGATCGTTAAAGTCACTAAGTCTATTTTTTGAGATTCCAGCGAATAGCGCTTGCCGATTGGATGGAATTCAAGGATTCAGCGAGTCCAAAAGCTCTTTTGCTGCGATCAGAACCGGCATTTTTAATCCTTCGTGAAACCCCTCGTAGAGTGGCTTGAGGTTTGTTTTTATCGCGGTGATGTTATTCTGATGCTTCCAGAGATTGCAGAAATGGAGCGTGGTTTTCAGACGATACATTTTCGCGTTTTGCTGTGTGGAAACACGTATCGATTTTGAGTAAGCGTCTTCGGCCTGGTCCAGATCTCCACGATCGAAATAAAAATCGCCTTGGATCCTCAGTAATTCCGCGTGCATGAAGTACTCACCAGCGTTTTGATCCAGGAAGGCTTGATCGAGTTGCGCTTGTGCTTCCTCGACCAAGCCCGCCTTCCAAAGCGACTCTGCAAGATGACTACGGTACTTAGGAAACAGGATGAACGATCCTGTTGACTCAAGTTGCAAGATGGATGTTTTTAGTAAGTTGATCGACTCGTCAAAGCGGCCAAGATGCTTGAGGCCAACACCCTTGCAACCGTTCGCGAGGGCACTCCAAAAGGCAAATTGCTGCTCATCAGCAATTCGCAAACATCGATCTGCGTATTCGATCGTCTGTACTCCGAGGCCCGCGAAATCGTAGGTTTGACTTACCTTCCAAAGGACCATGGCTTGGGTGAAAGAGTGTTTTAGTTCCATCGCCATTTCCAGTGCCAAGTGTAGCGACTGAAATGCCTGATCTGCATACCCGAGTTGCCACTGGGCCATCCCAAGGTAGGCGAGGTTCAAGGGACCGCTATTTTGTTGTGTCACTTTTGCATACTCAATGCATGCAATCCGATCATAGTTTTCTGCTCCAATCAGCGCGTGCCTGCGCGTCGACTCGAAATTACCTGAATAGAATGAAGTACAATTTTGACACCAGTGTGCTTCAGACTTCATACCCGGACGGTTCAACGCTTGCGCCAGTTGAATGACCTCGGGGCAACGAACGAAACTCTCTTCGTGGCGCCCTCGAATGAATAGCCATTCCCAATTCGCGATCAAGACGGTGAACAATAACGAGTCATCACCAACTCCACGGGCGATCTCGATGCATCGATTTTGGATGGGCTCTACTTCGGGTGCCGCATAACCTTTTATCGCCATAAGTAGGCCGCTGAACGGGAGTTTTAAATTCAG
>JBIKZJ010000207.1:0-10875 GCA_044354755.1 Schlesneria sp.
AACCTGGCTTCTCCCGATGCACTGTACAAATTTCCCTTTACAGTCCCCTGGTTGGGTTGGACCGACTTCAATCTTTTACCCTGTATCTCGGCGGGCCTGATGTTTGCCCATCAAAAGTTGACCATGCCCCCACCAACCAATGAAGAACAGGCTCAACAGCAAAAAATGATGAGCTGGATGATGCTCGTCATGGGGGCCATGTTCTTCCGAGTCCCTTCGGGGCTCTGTCTCTACTTCATTGCGACCAATATCTGGTCCATGACGGAACGAACATTGTTTGAGCATTGGAAAAAGAAAAAACCAGTTGTGACCGACGAGGGTTCGAGAATTGCGGGTAATTCTGCATCCGATGTGACCGCCTCCAAAAAGGAAAAGCCGAAAGAACCCGAAAAACCAACGGCCCTTGGTAGCCTCTGGGATCGACTTCAAAAATCCGCCGACAGCGAATTTCACTCGACCCGGCAACTCGAAAGTAACGCCGCAAATCGGGATGACAAAAAGAAAAAGAAACGGACTTAATCGATGCTCTGCGTGATGTGGCTCGCTCTGGGTGATATGGCTCGCTCTGGGTGATGTGGTACACACCGAGCAAATCCGTGGGGAGCGCTCTCGAGAGGTCTTTACGGGCGGTGAATTGGCAATGAATCTCAATCGCGGTTCAAAAATTCATTCCCCGGTTGAAGCCGAATTTTCCGTGGTATTCGCTCTGGTTTCGGCACGAGTCCTGATTCCCCAGCAGATCCGCGGATTATTTGTAGAGCGTCCGCTTGAGGATCGCCTTGGTGGCGAGTTCTAACTGCGTTTTCAGAAAATCCGGGGCGAGTTCTTTGATCCTGGCACCAGCCGAAATCAATTGACTCACAATCTGTCTGGTTTTTTCCCGGTCGTAATCGCGATGAAGTGAACGGACCAGAGAACACGCACGGGCTTCGTCCAAAAGCAACGTCACTGTCGGTAACAAGTATTCCTCGATCCCCCAAACGCGTCCATGCTCGATGTCACTGCAGACCGGAACGATCGATGAGAACCGGTCACCGAATGTTTGACGAGTAAAATCGAGTGCCGCGCGGATGCTGTGCTCTTTCGGGCGATTCGGAGATTCCCACTGATAAGGGGGTGACCATTCCATCACGGGGCTCAACCCGTCAATTTTCGAGACAACCCCCACAATTGTCGGGGGCTTGAACCGATGTTGTTCCCGAAACCAGGCGGCAAGTTTTTCCAGCGTTTTCAGATCCGCTTGTTTGGCGGGTGAACGAACGTCGAGGACCATCAAGACGAGATCGGCATTTCGAACCGCTTCAAAAGTATCTGCCAACTGTGCGGGGCTTGCTTCGGAATCGCTATATCCCGGCGTGTCGAGCAGAATCAGTCGGTCTGACTGGTCATCGAGCTTCAGGTCATAACGCTGCACCGCCCGTGTCAGTGGCAGCACATCCACCGCCGCTTGTTGTTCACCCAGCAGGCAATTGATCAGACTCGATTTTCCCGCTTTGACCTGTCCGATCACGGCAATCGTGACTGTGACGGGGGGAGTCGGAGCAACAGGCGTTTCGTCGGTGCGAGTCGGCTGATCGGGTTCCAGTTTTTTCATGCTGGCGCGATAGGCCGCTGATCCCCCTCGTAGCCGTCCGCTATTGAGTTCAATCAGATAAAAGCCGAGTTGTCGGACAAATAAGGCATAAAACGTTCCCAAGAGGTTCGTTTGCAATTGCTGAGACAGCGGGGTGATGAACGCTCGCGACACGGCATAGCGGGCCAGGCTGGTGGGATTGATGACCACCGATGCCAGCCAGCCCAGATTGCTGGCGTTGCGCCACCATGCGGGTGCCTGAGCCAGCATTTTCCATTGCGAAACCGTCATCAGGTGACTTCCCGGAACGTTCTGCTGTAACAGGATTTCCAGGTCTTCCGCCACCAGTTGTATCGCGGTTAAAAGTTCCACGACGGATGCGGAACCGAGTGGATCGGTTGAGTTTGGGTGGTAATGCCGGGCAAATTCGGTTGCCAGTTCGATCGTTCGTGTCGTGTAAAACTGGGGGTCAGCCAGTTGCACGCCGGTGAACTCGTGAATTCGCTGTTGTTCGACCTCGATCAGCGCGGCCGCAGCCTGATCGCGAGGAGTCCAATGGATCTTGCTCCCCACATTCGGTAACGGAATTTCCACACGCCCCTGCCATCGATAGACCAGCCAGGCGGCCACCCAAGAGAGACTCATCGTCCACGAGAGCCAGAACCAGTTTCCCGAGTTCCAGAGCAGCCAGCCGCTGATGCCAGCGATCAGGATCAGCGGCAATAAAACCAGAGCGGACACCAGAAAAAACGGCCAGCGGGACATGGATTTGTCTTCACTTTACGGGATGGCGAACTGGTCGAGGTCGGTGTCCCCCTTAACCGCGGGGTTTCAAAGGCCGATCGTTTGGTTTTCGCCCCTTGAGCAGAAATTTTTGCGGTGGAATGATGTCCAGTCGTTGGAACAGCTCGTCGACTTGACGATTGTACTCGGGAATTTTGCGGAAGTCGTTCAGGGTGTCGCCCCCTTTCGATTCCATCCATCGTCTTACCAGGTATACATTCATTCGATCTGCGGGGAAATTCAAAATACGGTCTTGTTCCTCGGGAACCATCTCTTGCAGTAACCGCATTTTATCCTCATCTGTCGGGAATCCAACCGCCTCGCGAGCCTGTTTCACAATCGCCATTAACAGCATTCGAACCATGACCTCGCGCTTCGACTTGAGGTCGGATCGATTCACTTGTGCTGCGGATTCTTTGCCGAGTGATTTCGACATCTCATTCAGCAAGGTCTCTTGTGGCCAATCCCGATACGAATTCCCGCTCGCCTGAATACTTGCGTGAATAATCGGCAGGTAATCAGGCAGCCGAGGCTCCTTGAACTCGGGCTTCGAAGAGTCTTGAGGGATTTGACTCACCAGCACCGCCAGCACCGACCTGAGATCTTTCAACGGGAACGCATCTCGTTTATTGAGCGTGGGACCGATGGGCGGATGGGACTCGTCAGCACTGGGGGTGATTTGCGTAGGGGGGGGGGTTGCCACTGGGGGTTCGTGTGCGTCACTCGGCAAATCCTGTTCATCTTTCCAACGGCGAATCAGTGCCAGTTTTTGTGAGAGAACGGTCTCTTTCTGCAGTTCATCGCGCTGGGTCGGCGTGAGCGTATGCACCCAGGCGGCGTAGGTTTGCATTAACCTTGTCAGCGTTCCCCCACGCGATTGGTCTGCGGCTAATTGCTGGTGTAACTGTTGATATTGGTGTTTTTCGGCAGGACTGAGTTGTTGAAAGGCTTCCAGATTTCGGTGAAATCGCGCCCGTTCGATCTCCGACATCTGCCGCAGGTGCTCGATTCGAGCCTGCACCAGTTTTTGATCCTGCGCGAACAGGCTCGATGAATCACCACTTGCCAGCAGCAGCACGGTCAGAAACGTCATACGATGATTCATGAGTCATTTCTCTTGAGCGTCATCAAAGAGGTTGGCACGCTTGAGTTCATTGAGGAATTCCAGTTCCCGCACTTCTTGCAAATGGTCTAGATTTTCGATCACAGGCAAATCGTTCAGCAAAACGGCATGGGGGTCGGCGATCCAATGCCGCGTGATCTGGAAACCAAGCCAACCGCAAAGGAAAAGTGCCGTAATCCATCCAGCAATCGCGAAGGCGCGACGTACGGGAACAAACCACCATTGGTCGGTGAGCCGGAAGGGAGTTTCCAGCACCTTCAGGTTCGCCATGGTTTTGGTGAGAAAGTCGTCTGAGGCTTTACTCGGGGGCAAAACATCCAGCAGTTCCCAGGTCCGTGCGAGTGCCTCCATCTCATGGCGAGCCACTGCGCTGTTTGCGACGACGTGATCGATCCGCTTCACCTGCTCGTCGGGAAGTTCCCCGTCAAGGTAGGCGACCAGATCTTCTCGCTGATCGGCGTTGAGTCGAACCGTCTTTTCCATGATCCATCGACAACAACCAGGTTCGGCAGAAACCTAGCGTTTTTCCTTTCCGAGTTGCATATAGGGTTCTAGCGCGGTTCGCAAACTGTCTCGCGCTCGTGAAAGCAGCGACTTGATGGCGGGAACCGACATTTCCATCGTCTCCGCGATTTCCGCGTAGCTCATTCCCTCGAACTTGTGCAGCAAGACCGACAATCGCTGTTGATCACTCAGTTGTTCAATCGCTTTTTGGACCACGAGCTGTAGTTCGCGTTTGTCCATTTGACGGGTTGGCTGCAATCCTGACTTGTCCGCCAGGTTCTGGCCCGCCACTGCCAATCTGGTCATGGCCGTCGATTCCCCCGCAGGAATCGGCACTTCCTTCCGCCGGGATTTATTGCGGTGGGAATTCATGGCGAGGTTATTGGCAATCCGAAACAGCCACGTCGAAAACCGAGCGGTCGGTTCGTAGCCATGGCGAGCTCGATAGATCCGCAGGAAAACATCCTGCACCAGATCCTCGGCCGCCTCCTGATTCTGCCTCATATGAAAGAAGATCGTGGTGAGTCGATCCTGATAGGTGGCGACGAGCTTGGTGAACGCTTCGTCATCCCCCTGCTTAGCGCGCAGCATCAACTGGACTTCTGGATCATGCAGAAATCCCGATTCTTCCAGGTTCTCTACCGGCTTTGTTGTCGATGCCACGGGGCGTTTTCTCTCGGCGACGCGAATTGTCGAATTGGACACATTTCCCTGTCGAAGTCAGCAAACAAAATCGTTTTTTTGATGCGTTTGGTGAGTGTACGACGCAGAGAGATGATGCAACACCCAGATCATGCCGAATTTCCCGCGCTGTGGGAAGTGATCTGAGCAGGGGATTCCCTTTCCCAGAAGGGAACTCTTGCATTAACCTATGGATGGGATCTGAAATTGAATTCGGACGAAGAACTTTTAGCTGCATGGACTCACAATGCTCGACCTGCAATTTGTTTGTGACAACCTGGACGCTGTGCGCGCAAACTGCCAAAAACGTCATGTGGTGGCAGATCTCGATCGATTGCTCGAATTTCGGGAAACGCGCAGCGAGTTAATCGTGGCGCTGGACAAGGATCGGCAGCGGCAGAATGAAATTGCACAGGCGATCCCCAAAGAAAAATCACCGGAAGTTCGGCAGGCCTTGATCGAGGAAGGGAAGTCGCTCAAGCAATCTGTCCCTGCAGTGGAAGCAAAACTCAAAGAGGTCGAAGCCGAAATTCGTACAGCGCTGATGTCGGTGCCGAATATGACGCATCCCGAGACTCCCGTCGGTGAAGAGGTCGACTCGAAGACGGTACGAACCTGGGGAACCATTCCTCAATTTAACTTTAAACCGCTTGATCACGTTGCCCTGGCAGAAAAACACAATCTGCTTGATCTGGAAGCGGGTGGGCGAGTTGCCGGTCATGGTTTCTATTTTTTGAAAAACGAAGCGGTGCTGCTGGAACTGGCACTCACCCAATTCGCCGTACAAAAATTGGTCCAGCATGGATTCACACTGCACACGACGCCTGATCTGGCCAAAATCGAAATCCTGGAAGGGACCGGCTATCAGCCGCGTGGCAACGAGACGCAGATTTATTCCATTGCAGGAATGGATCTCTGCTTGGTCGCAACCGCCGAAATTCCCCTGGGAGGAATTCATAAGGATCAAATTCTCGAATCCAGCCAACTTCCCCTCAAATATGCCGGGATTTCGCACTGTTTCCGCACGGAAGCGGGTGCACATGGCAAGGCGACTCGGGGGATCTACCGTGTTCATCAGTTCACCAAAATTGAAATGTTTGGCTTCACCGCCCCCGATGTCACGGCATCCGATGAATTACATGCCGAGATCGTGGCCATCGAAGAAGAAATTTTCCAAGGATTAGAAATCCCATACCGCGTCCTGGATATCGCCTCGGGCGATCTCGGCGGACCTGCCTATCGGAAGTTCGATCTGGAAGCCTGGATGCCGGGTCGAGGTACCGATGGAGAGTGGGGCGAAGTCACTTCCGCGTCGAATTGTACCGACTTCCAGGCCCGTCGACTCGGTGTCCGTTGTAAGTCACCGGATTGGAAAGGGACCAAGTACGTGCACACACTCAATGGGACCGCAATTGCCGTCACACGTGCCATCATTGCAATTCTCGAGAACCATCAACAGGCCGACGGAAGTATCCGGATTCCCGAAGTCTTGCGTCCGTGGGTCGGCAAAAGCAAGATTGGTTAGTGGTCAGCAGTCAGCCGTCAGCAGTCGGTAGTGTCAGCCCCCTGCCCTACCCTTTGCGGGGCAGACCGTTTCCGAATTGAGTGATCCACCAACGATAACAGCTCTGCTGCCAGGAGTTCCTGAGAGCAGAGCTGTTGTTTTTTCGACGGGTTGATCGCCATGCTGCGGCAATCGCAATTACTTTTTCGCTTCGGCAAACCGACGCGCCACTTCGGTCCAGTTGACCACGTTCCAGAACGCGGCGATGTAGTCCGGGCGACGATTTTGATAGTGCAGGTAGTAGGCGTGTTCCCAGACGTCGAGTCCCAGCAGTGGGGTCCGACCTTCCATCAGGGGACTGTCCTGGTTGGGAGTACTTTCCACGACCAGCTTTCCCTTGTCATAAGAGAGCCATGCCCAACCACTCCCGAATCGGGTGGTTGCGGCTACGCCGATTTTTTCTTTCAGTGTGGCCAAACTTCCAAAAGTGCTGTTGATTGCAGTGGCCAAGTCGCCAGTCGGTTCGGCACCGGTATGCGGAGCCAAAATTGTCCAAAACAGGGTATGGTTTGCATGGCCACCCGCGTTGTTACGGATCAACGTGCGGATTTCTTCGGGGACGGCAGCAAGATTGCTGATGATTTCTTCCGCTGACTTGCTGGAGAGAGCTGGAATCGCTTCGAGTTTTGCATTGGCGTTATTGATATACGCCTGGTGATGCTTCGTATGATGAATTTCCATGGTTCTGGCATCAATGAAGGGCTCAAGTGCACTGTACGCGTAGGCGAGAGGTGGTAGAACAAAAGGCATATTGAGCTCCAAATGAATTAAGGGGGTCAGTCAACTCGGCAAATCCCATTCCGGCAAAGCATCACGCTTCGCAAGCGAATCAGTTTATTCTAGGTGTTCGTTCCCCTGATGCAAACCAACGGCATACCATCGTTCAAACTTTGTGATGAATCGAAGCCGATTGATCCGTTCGCGGGAACAGTCCCCGAATTGAGAATCTCGGCAGACTGAGTGGACGATATGAACCGACCTGCGTAAAGTTTTCGTAGATTATCCAGGATCACGCTGAGGGGGGTTGGCATCGACGAACGGTACCAAGACGACGGAATGTGCAAGTCGTCAAACAGGTCCTGAATCGATTTTCGAGAAAACATCTGCTCTTCGGGGTCGGGACAATCGCGTCGCGTTGCTTCCACTGGTGGAAACGGAGTGCAATCGACGGCAGGTTGATTGTGAATTTTAACCATTTCGTCTTGTTGGCTGTGTGCAGCGGACAAGGGGACATTTCTGTACGGAAGAACCGATGAAAGTCCAGCAGTTTTTTGAGCATCACGGCCTGAACCAAAACCCATACAGTCAGGAAGACGCCCAAACCGATCCGCTTTTTCAAAAGCTCGGTGCGGATGGCACTTTTCATCCCTCGTGGGACAAGATTTACGGCGATCCGGCGACCCCCTCAACCGCTGTGGTCTTCGGTGAAAAGGGGAGTGGCAAAACGGCACTCCGATTACAAATCGTTGATCAATTGTCTGAATATAACGAGAAAAATCCCGATCATCGAGTTTTTGTTATCAATTATGATGATTTCAATCCCTTCCTGGATTCGTTTAACGAAAAGGTCGGCTGGGCGGGGGCTCGTCCAGAAAAGACGCTACAAAAATGGCGTCTCTGGGATCATATTGACTGTATTCTGTCACTCGCCACAACGGATTTGGTGAATGGGATTGTCGCGGACAAGTCTCAAGCGAAGGTCGGACCATTTCAGCTCTCTGCGGAAAAGGTGTCGAGTCTCTCGTCGGCGAATAAACGCGACCTGTTGCTGCTCGCCTCGTTCTATGACCGCAGCAGTGACAACGCACAGCAGCATCGCTGGGCGAATTTGCGAAAGCGTTTGAGTGTTTCCAACTGGCGCAGTTACTCTGATTTTGCGGTTGGCTTGGGAATCACAGCGGTGCTGTTTGGGCTATTGGCCTATCTGGACAAGCTCGATCAATTTGGGCAATTCTGGCCTTGGCTGGTAATCTTGATTGGCTGGTCCTGCTGGGGCTGGCATCAGCTGAAGATGGCGTCGATGGCGTGGAAAGTCTCGCGACAAGTTCGCGTCCTTGACCGGCCGGTGAATCAGCTCCGTTCGATCCTGGCCAACTTTGATCCCAAGGACCTGATGGGCCAGCCGATCCCAGCCCGAGAGCGAAGTGATGATCGTTACGAATTGCTGACCAAATTACAGAACATTCTTGAGGCACTTGGTTTTGATTCGATTACGGTCTTGGTTGATCGCGTTGACGAACCGCATTTAATCAACGGTTCACCCGAACGGATGAAAGCCCTGCTTTGGTCGATGTTTGATAATAAGTTTTTGAAGCACGCCGGGATTGGTTTCAAATTACTGTTGCCAATTGAAGTCAGTTTTTATCTGACGCGTGAGGACAAAGAGTTCTACGAGCGATCCCGACTGGACAAGCAAAACCTGATTCGAACGCTCGAATGGACGGGTGAATCGCTGTGTGACTTGGCGAACGATCGCGCCCGAGCGTGTGCCCAAGACACCAATTCCAAGCCGAGTGTGAAAAGCTGGTTTGAAGATTCGATCAGCGAATCGGAATTGGTGGCCACGCTGGCGCGACTGCGGGTCCCGCGTCATTTGTTCAAGTTCTTGCATCGGCTGGTGATTGAGCATTGCCATCGTTACACCGATGAATCCCCCAAATGGCAGATCAATCGTGAAACGCTGCAGTCAACTCTGGCGGTTTATTTGCGCGATCTGGAAGCCTACGATCGCGGCTTGGGAACCGGCTGATTTGAGGGGTGCGGTAAGATAGAAAAGCGGGAAAATCGACTTCGTGTGGCATGGATCGTTTTGGGATCACCGGCTACCGTTGCGAGCCCTTCCCCAAAATCCCGTGCGAACTCAAACCAATCTGCTGTGGTGAGAAGTTTTTCACACAGTCGCTGAACAAGAGGCGGCACGGTGCAAATCGTGTTTTACGCCTCTTCTTTTTTGTGATTGGTCGAGGCCGCAGTGAAATTTGAAACGATCTCAGACCAATGTTCAGGCCGATGCTTATCACTGATCCAAACGCTGCTGACTCGTCTCGAAATGACGCTCACTCCCGCTTGATGGGGGAAGAGCCAAAACGAGGACTTTTGTCACGCGCCGGGATTTTTCTCTGGTGATACCCCCCTTTTTGCCGGGGAACCGAATGCCGCTCCTTACTGTAAGTTGTTTCAATAAAACAACTTCAAACAGAAATTTTTGCGTGCAGGAAGCCAAATTGACCGGTTTTTCCGTCGGACCTATACTCCGCGTCCCTTCACCGCCCAATTCGAGCGGTCGTTGTTTTTCTGAATCAAAATCTGTGCTTGAATCGTAATTGTCAAACCTTTCACATCAGGAGTGCCCGTGAGGGGCAGGAACCACCAGTTCACTACCGGTTGGTTATGGATGACGATGGCCATGTGCTTCATGGCCACCGCCGTGGTCTCGCGCGTCGGGATTCGGGGTGCTGTAGACGAAACGTTTGCGGGGCGTCCCCTCGCTTCCATCCAGATTTCGGCCGATTGGAGTCAAGAGTGGCAAGAGGATCACGCCACGATTGCCATCTTTCGTGGACAATGCCGAATCGAGCAGGGTGGGGCGACATACACCGCCGAGAGTATGGTCGTCTGGACGTACGAGTCCGCAGAAACGCCTGGAAAAAGCGAAAAATTGATCGCATACCTGGAAGGGGATGTCCGAATTGAAGATGCGGGGAACTCACGCACCGACCAGACATTCTGGCTGGAAATAGATGCGTCCCGCGGCATGACACTGAAAGTGCGCGGACGAGCCGCGGATCGCCCTGGAGTTGACGATCCATTATTTAAGCGGGCCACGCAGCGAAAAATGGCCCCCTCTCGGAATAAACTCCGTCAAACCCAACTGACACTTCCGGCGAACAATGAGATCGCCCCGGCGTGGCGAAGCGTTTCCATGCAAAACCCGACCGGAATGCGCCGCATTCGTGTTTCCCCCCGTAGTTTTGGCAGTCCCTATAATATCTCTAGCCAACCTTCGACCGATTCCATGCCCCCTGAGCAAATTACGTTAATCACAGGGGGTGTCAACATTCTGGTCGAGGGTGTTGGGCTGGAAAATGGACTTGATTTCGGTGTGGTTGACCTTTCTGCTGATCGCGTTGTCGTCTTCAATGAAGATTTTAATACGGATAAGTTGCAGCGACCGGAACAAAAATACCAGGTCTACCTCGAGGGAAACATTGTCATTCGTCAGCGTGACAATCTCCGACAATTGAATAACGTGATTCGTGCCACACGGGCCTTTTATGATGCCAGTGATAATCGGGCGCTGATTCTGGACGCGGAACTGGAAACGTATGTTTCCCAAATCGATAGTCGCATTCGCCTGCGTGCCGAGCAGATTCGGCAAAATTCGATGAAAAGTTACCATGCACAAAATGCCTGGGTCACAACCAGTCAATATGGTGTCCCTGGATACCGCGTTCAGGCGAGTGATATTTTCATCGAAAATCGGGAAACTGGTCTTTTTGCCAACAAGAGCCCTCCCCGCGTTGATCCCCAGTCGGGGGGACTGATTCCTGAGGATCATTACTGGATCACCGCACTCAATTCGCAGTTCCTGGTTGACCAGTTTCCATTATTTACCGCACCGCAAATTAGTCTTCCTGCCGAGGACAT
>JBIKZJ010000208.1:0-10871 GCA_044354755.1 Schlesneria sp.
CCCCCGCCGAATTCTTTCGCACCGGACAAATCAACAACCACCGCCGAGCCACCTCGGTATCATCCCAAGTCGACACAACATCCGGACGAGACCTCAGAATCAAGTGGAAATGATTCGACATGATGGCAAATCCCAGCAGGTCGATGCCAAAGGCCCCGGCCAATCGCTGTCACTGATTTTCAATCATGACTTTGCGATGATCGTAATTCTTGCCACTGACGGGATCGTCACCCAGCAGATAACAGCGACGAACCACGCGATTCATCACATGCACAACCGCAACTTCATCAGGCGCAAACACTTCCACTCGTGCCATCCTCACCATCATTTCGCTCCAAATTAGAACAGATCAAAACCTGTGATTCCGGCAATTTGAGCAAAATCGCAACGCAATTTCAAGCCAGCTCAGTCTCCCCAAGGTCTCCCAAGGTTTACCACCCAAGGTCTCCCCCAAGGTCTCCCAAGGTCTTCAGGCCCGCAGGTTGGTAGAGCGAGGTGTTCGGTTTGTGCAGTTCTATCGTACGACGGGTGGTTTTCAGCCGTGGGATCAGCATAGTGATCTCAAAGGGGGACATGAAAAAAACGCCTTGGCGACCGACTTGCCGATCGCGGGATTGCTGCAGGATTTAAAGCAACGGGGACTACTGGACGAGACGCTGGTGATTTGGGGTGGCGAGTTTGGCCGAACACCCGCCCGCGAGGGAGACGCCAATGGTCGGGACCATCATCCGTTCGGTTTTACGATGTGGATGGCAGGGGGTGGGGTCAAAGGAGGGATGGCGTACGGAGCGACCGACGAATATGGCTGGGATGCGGTCGAGAACCCGGTTCACGTCCATGATCTGCACGCCACCATCCTGCATTTGCCGGGATTGGATCATGAACTGCTGACGTACCGATTCGCAGGCCGGGATTTCCGTCTGACGGATGTGTATGGCGATGTGGTCAAGTCGATTATTGCGTAATGTCGAGGGTAGAAAAATTCGCAATGTCAATCACGGTGCCAATCGTACTTGACACTTTTTTCCTTGATTCACCTACCCCTTGGGTGACCTTCTGTCCCTCACGCGTCTCTGCCATCGGCTTACGCTGTCGGACCACCATCATGATTTTTGTGTCACCGGATCTCCCCTGGTACTGAGCTCCCGAGTGTGCTTGATCCCGCCGCCATCCAACAGATTTTCGCGGATGTTCCGCCGCACGATAACTTTTTGTTTATTCTTCTTCGTCCAATCGCCGTCTGACTTGAAGCCTGCGAATGCGTCAATTAGAGTCAAATTTACGTCAGTAAGCGTAACCGGTCTGAACGTGTTCGCTGTTTCAACAACGTTATCTTTCGATGGTGGAAGTTACGTTCCGAATATTGAGAAAATTGTTGTCTGGTTTTGTTGTTGTGTATTTTTTGTTTGTGGTAATTGTGGGTACTCCACCCGTGATTGCTTTTTGCGAGTAGCTGAGTTCGCAATGGTGATTTCTCAGGTGTTGAGGATTTCGTCTGCTCCCTAGCAAGCGTGTGTGCGTTGCTTGGGGTTAATAATGGGTTGTCCGGGGATGTGAATTATTGAGTGGTGTTTGGTGAATTCTTTCGAATAATCCCAGTCATTTGGCTTTTCATGGCTATAAATCCACTGATGCGAGTAAAGGCACGGTGTAGTGACTCAGGCGATGGTGGTGTATATGGATGCTAGCTACTACTATGAACTATTGATGCATATTGTGCGCTTGGCCGTTTGGCTGATGGGGTTGGTGATTTTATTCGTTCCACTGGAGCGTTTTTTTGCTGTTCATCCACATCGGCTGCTCCGGCAGGAAGTGATGAACGACGTGGGTTACTATTTCTTGAGTAGTTTATTCCCGGCGTTTCTTCTCAGCGTTCCTATTGCGGTGGTGGCCTGGGGGGCGAGCCGCCTGGTTCCTGATTTCGTCCCTGAGGCGATGTCATCGCTGCCAATTTGGGGGCGAGTGGCCGCAGCGTTCGTCGTGGGGGATCTTGGTTATTATTGGGGGCATCGCTGGTGTCATGAAATTCCGTTTCTCTGGCGATTTCATGCCATCCACCATTCTGCCGAAAACATGGACTTCCTGGTGCATACACGCGCCCATCCCTTAGACATGGTATTCGGGCGGCTGTGTGGGCTGGTGCCGATTTTTTTACTGGGTCTCGCTGGTCCTACGAAATTTGAGGGAAGTTTAGTCCCCGTGGTGGTGAATATGATCGGAGTTGTTTGGGGTTTTTTCATTCACGCTAATCTCCGTTGGCGGTTTGGTCCGCTGGAATGGCTGATTTCGACACCCGCGTTTCATCATTGGCACCACACAAAGACAGGTGCGATCAACCGGAACTTTTCAGCCAATCTCCCATTACTTGATGCGATCTTTGGCTCATTGTATCTCCCCAAGGAATGGCCTGCCGACTATGGGATTAAGACACCGATGCCGCGGGCCATGGTCGACCAATTGGTTGATCCCCTGTTCCCCCCCCTCCTACCCGCACAGATTACGGCGAGCGAACCAGAAGCTCGAGCTTAATCCCTCAATCTCAACTTGAGTCTCAATTCATTCGGTTGTTCCTGATTTCTCGCCAACATCTGTCGCTCATCACAGATCCAAAACCACCTTCGAGTGACCTCGGTATCATCCCCAGTCGCCTCAGATTGGGCCGGGGCCAATATCGAATCCAGTATCAATGGTTCGACAGGATCACCAATCCCAGCACTCTGGGAACTACCACAATTTATTGCAGTAACCGTTCACAGCTCGGGGACTGGCTCAATTTTCTTGCGGCGAAGTGCAGATGCGGCCAATCGCAGACACCATTCGCTTCACGTTTTGCCGGGAAAACGATCCCTGTCCCCTTCGCTTCGCTCGCGTTTCCAATGTAAAAATAGAGTCGCCATGGTTACTGCGTATATTTGGCTAAATCTTTGGTTCTCGACGAGATTTTGTGTGATTTTATTCGAGTTTACGCGTATACTTCTGCTTCCGTTTTTGGCGAGCACCGCGATAACTCCCGAGCGAACTTTCTGGGTATTTGTCGCCTGCTGCAAAGTTTATACTGCCAACGGCAAGGTCGGTTGAACCTACACTGGAATTGAAGCCTCCATTATGAGCGGACGTCGAGCGAGAAAGAGCAAGCGTCAAGTAAAAATTGGCAGACTTCGATTGAAAATGAGGGGGTATGTATTAAAAGTGAATGCTTTTCGAGTAAATCTCGGTTGGTTATTTGTAGTCACGTTCACCACTGCTGGCCTCGGCATAATCCTGTTCGGTATTCATCACAGTCAGCGAAGGAATCTCTGCAGTACGTTGCTTGCTCGTGCAGATCATTATGAGCAAGAGAACGATCTTGAAAAAGTCGAAGAATTCCTGCGGCGATGCTTGGTGTTTGATCCGAAGCACCGCGAGGGACAACTCCGTTATGCCTTGTTACGGTCCGAGCTAACGCGTTGGCAAAGGCTGAATGTGAATGACCGCGTGGATACCTATGTTCGGCTGATCCGTGTCTCGGATCGGTTTCCCGAGAAAACAGAAGTCTGGGAACGGATTGCGGAAATCGGCATGTCCCTGCGTCGGTTCACGGATTCCCTCGAAGCGCTCGACAAGCATCTCCTCAAAGAGTCTCCACAAAATCTGGATTATCTTGAACAGAAGGCACAGTGCTTGGCCAATTTGATGGAGTATTCCAAAGTCGAAGAGGTGTTGATGCAAATTCAACAGATCGGCCCCGATCAGCTCGATTCCTACAAGACGATTGCTGTGCTGCGGCGGGATCAATTGAAACGGCCGGATGATGCCGACCAAATTATGAGCGAAATGGTCGCGAATAATCCACAGGATCCCGACGCCTACCGTCAACGGGCGATGTGGAATTTCCGTCGCCGGAACGATTTAGCCAAACAAGTCGGTTTGGGGGTCGCAGTTCCTGACGGGATCGAAGAGGATTTGAATTGGGCGATTCAAGAAGATTTTGAATCGGCACTCGCACTGAAACCCGATGACAGTCTTTGCATCCGATTGTATAGCCGATATTGGATGGGCCTTGGGGAATTCGATAAGTCACGCGCGGGTCTACAAGCTGGGCTGAAGAAGGATCCTGAGGATGTCGATTTGCAATTTGAATTGGCCAATCTGGAGCATCAGGCCGGCAATCGCAAATTGGGGCTCGATCGCTTGCGCGGGTTGATCGCGAGTCACCCTGATCGTTTAGAGTGGAAATGCCGATTGGCACAATTAGGGATTGTCGGGTCAGATGAAGATGTGCTGGATGACGCCGCGGTGACGGAATTAATTCGAGATCTTCGTGATTCGGCGGAAATCCCCGAGGCGCAAATTCAGTTTCTGGATGCGTGCCGCGATTGGCAAAACAAACGGTGGGGCGCGTTGGTGACCAAGCTGGAGTCGATTCGGCAATCGCTGAATGAAAATCCTGCTATGGCACAACAAGCAGACTATTTTCTGGCAGTGGCCTATGTACAACTGCATGCCCCTGAACGCGGCTTGAATTTGTTTCGAGCCTCTCTGGACCAGGACCCGAATTTGATTGCGGCACAACGCGGATTGGCAGGGGCTTTGCATTCGCTCAACCGCTTGCACGAAGCGATGGATGAATGGCGACAAATCGTGGTCAAGCCCGCAGCCACCACCGATGACTGGATCCAACTCGCTCAGTGTCTCTACGATTGGAATCTGAAGAAGTCTGCCAGGCAACGGAATTGGAGCGAGTTTGATCAAACCCTGCAGCAGATCGCCCGGATGGATCCCGATTCGATCTCTTTGGCACGGTTGAAGCTGAACGCCGCCCGAATGGGGCATGGGGCCAGTCCCGCCCGACGCCCGTTGACCACAGTTCGTCAGTTCCCACCCGGTCATCCGCAGTTTTTTGAAAGCGAATTTAACGGGCGACTGGTGCAGCAAGATTGGGATGCCGCAGAAAAAGTTCTGCAAGCCGAGCATCAGCAGTTCGGGGATACGGTCTGGTGGCGACTGCGTCAAGCACAGCTCAGTGTCGCACGTGAGTCCAGGGCAGCGGCCAACGAGCGGTTACGAGAACTGTCGCAACCGAGCCCTGCATGGTCTATTGATGAGCAGTCACTATTGGCAGCAGGGTTGGCGGAACTCTTCCAAAAAATCGAAGCCTTCGAGGAAGCGGATCAATTACTGGTGCGCGCACAACTGGCGACACCCGATGATGTGGAATTGATATTGTTCCGGCTGCAATTGGGTTTTGAATCAGGTAACCTCGATCGTGTTGACGACTTGCTAGACCAGTACCAACAACGAGCCGGTAAAAATGCCCTCTGGCACCTGGAACGAGCTCGACGAGTCTTCTTGCTGCGTAACCAGAGCTTGAAACAACAGGCCACTTTGGATTCGGCAGCCCTCCAAACGGCGATCGCGGAATTGGAACTGGTCGATCAACTTCGTCCGCATTGGGGCGAGGCTCACGTTTTATGGGGCGACATCCTGGTGTTGCAAGGTGATCTGCATGGGGGAGTTTCCCAGTACCTGATCGCCTTACACGACGGTTACGAATCGCTAGCGGTCACAACCAAGGTGATCGACTTGGCAATAAACTACACCCAGCGTTATGACGACGCCGATGTCTTGCTCAGACGCCATCGGGCGTTCGGCTACCCTTGGAATGAGCAGTTACTCCACGAGGAAATCAATCTGGCCATCGTATTGGGACGAAAGGACTTTGCCCTCAAGCAATTGCAGGAATTGCCCGAACCCGTTGCATCAGCGGCCACGGAGACACGATTTCTTCAGCCCGCATGGCGCGGCGATTGTTATCTGTCACTCGGTGAAAATCGATTGGCGGTACAGCAGTTTCATCAGGCGCTGCAGGTGAATCGCAATCTCGCGGTACTCCCCTCTTTAGTCACCGCACTCTTGAATCTGCAGCAGCGTGATCAGGCGATCCAGGCGATCAAAGATGCCCGAGAAACCAAGGGCATCGAACAGTCGCCACTGATCTTGGCCCGTTGTTACGAGCGACTGCAAGAGTTCGTCATGGCCGAAGAGTGGTATCGGCAGGCCGTGCAATTGCATCCTGAGGAATTGGGCAATCATCAGGGGTTGGTTTCCTTTTTGATCCGTACGAATCGCCTGGACGATGCTGAGGCCGAGATCCGCACGATCCTGGGGCAAACAGCCTCTGCCGATCCCGGACAGCAGCAAGGGGCATGGTGTCGATTGACTTTGGCTGAAATCTTGTTGCGCCAAGGAAAAAAGCTGACGGAAGGGCTGGCCGTCTTGGGAACGTTGGATCATCAGCCAGGGACTCCACAAGACGCTCTCTTACGACTGAAATCCAAACTCCACGAGAGACTTTCGAGTCGAGCGAATCTGGATCAAGCGATTGCCATACTGACGGAATTGGAATCGAGGCCTCTCGTCACGGCAGCCAATACAGAAGATCGTTGGCGTTTGGCACAACTCTGTTACCGCGTCGGAGATGTCAACCGTGGACGGCAGGTGTTACTGGCGGCGATTGGCGCCAGTAAGATGGTGCTTCGCTTTCAGCCATTCCAAATCCGGTGTTTAAAAGAATATGTGGTCAAAAGCCTGAAATACAACGAGCTGTCAGAGGCGCAACGGCACCTGGCATTCTTACAACAACTGGGACCGAATCAACCGGAGGCCAAGGACGCCGAGTTGTTCCTGCTGGAATGGCAAAAGAAATATCCCGAAATACAACGATGTCTGGCGAATTTCCACAAAAAATGGCTCAATACCAACGACTCAGCCGTACACCGAATCACAGTCAATACCTGGATTGCCAAACGGTACGAACGAGTCGGCGACACGCTGTCGCGCAATACCGATACACATCCGCTCGCCAACGAATTTTATCAAACCGCAGCAGATCTTTACCGCGAAAACCTGAAATCCACAGCAGCGGCGAAGTGGGATCTCGCGTCACTGCTTGTCAAAACCGATCACCCCGAGCAGGGTTTGGAAATATTGGTCGCGAGTTCGAGTGAATATCCCGATGATCCGCTGTTTAAAATCTCGCAGAACCTGATGTCCAATCCCCGCCCCGCAGCGAAACTGGCTGCACACAGAATGATTGCAGTTCTTAGTGCTGGCGTACAAGCGAAAACTCAGAAAGAAGCCATCGTCTTAAAATCCCTCTCGGCAGATTTAATGTTCTGGATCGGCGAAGATGCGGAAACGGAAAAAATTTATCAAGATTTGCTCGCAAGCAACGCAAACGATTACCGGACGATGAACAATTACGCATTTTTCCTCGCGGTGGCAGCACGCGACTTAAACCTGGCGACCACTTTGGTGGACAAAGCGATCTCGATTGCCGGGCCGTTACCCGAATTGGTCGACACCAGGGGTTATGTCTCACTCGCAACAGGAGATTACGCAAATGCCCTCAAGGATTTCCTTGCTGAAGTCAACATGGGTGAAAGTCCGATGGGATATCTTCATTTGTCGGTTGCCTATTCAAATCTGTCTCAACCGCAGCTCGCGTCAGAAGCAATGGCTCGTGCGAATGAGACGGGGTTGGCAGAGATCGCAATCAATTCTCGACATGAGCAGGCACTTAAATCGTTATCCAAACCACATCCATCGGAATCGCCACGTTGAGCCTCGACAAATCAGCAGAACGCCCCTCGTCTCTACATTCTTCATTACGGTTCGGAGGGAGGGGGATTGAATTTAAGCCTTGATTCCTACCCTGATCGTCTGGTCCAAGCCGTCAGCGGCTTGGACCAGACGAGAGTCAACGATAGGTGAGCGAAGCCGGAAGCTGGTTCATCGAGCGAATGCTGGCCGTCTTTGAAACCTATCGTATTCAGAAGCGGTCCGACTTCCAGTGGCTAACCGCTGCAGACGAAGCCAAACTTAATAACCAAACCGCGCCGCCGCTCGTTACCGCTCCGTGAACGGTTACGTGTCTCTGATTGACTTTCTGGCTGTTCTGCGTTCCAGTCCCAAGGGGATGTCAGTAAACAGCCAGGGGTGTAACCCCTGGAAACCCGCCACGCCTCGCACCAGAACCCCAACGGGATGATCGTCGTCTGGGTTGGTGAACCATCCCGAACGAGGGTGGTCACAGGGAAGGCAACGCGGATGTCGAACGACAATCGCGAGCCCAATGTCAGCCCAATGGAGATGGAGACCAGATACACGGACTTAAGAAAACTTTCCCCACGGAAACTGGGAGACCCCGAGATGTCCCTCTGATTGGAGATGGATCGGTAGAGGAACGGCCGAAACCATAATCCCAGCATCCTTTTTCCGACGCCGAATGGAGTTTTCAGTCGCCGAACAGTCCACCCAGCCAGGCCCATCGCCGTCACGCACAATAATTCGTAACCTCAATCTTCGCGGGAGGACTGCGCATTCAAATTTGAGCTGGACGGGTCACGGGCTGGGATCTGAAACTCAGTCCACGACCAACCGTCAAGACCACTGGGGCGATCCGCAATCGTCGAATTGCGTCGAATTCCCACCATCCAATTACCAATCTTTACAACCTGATGCCAGAAGTTGGCTAACCATTCAAATCGCACGTAACACCTTCTAAAAGCAAATCTTGTTTCAAAGCAAACGATCAGTGGTGATATCAAGCATGACTCGAGTCAAAAGCAGAAGGAAAGTTCACAGTTCACAGTTCACAGTTCACAGTTCACAGTTCGGGGACTGGCTCATTCCCGCTTTATTCATCCTGTCCGAGAATGTGGGTGTTGAACACGTGTTCAACACCCACAGCGGAATGAGCTAACGAATCGCTCGAATTCGGTTTCCCCTGATCTCAATCAACGGAATCTTCGTCACAGCGCGATGTGCGCGTTACTAATTCAGCTCTCCAAAAGCGTTAATCGATTCCAACTCGATATGACTCCAACATTCAGTTTCAGCACGCAGTGCTTAAGATTAGGCCTTGGTGGAATTCATCCGGCGACGATAGCGAACGGCGACAAGGCTGGCGAAACCGATTGCCGTCATGAAGATCGAGCTCGGTTCGGGTACCGGGGGTGCAGGAGGTTCAGGCGTGATGTCCATTAAGGAGACATCACCCAAGAGGGCGATCGGAGGAAGTCCACCCGGAGTGCCAATCGCCAAAAATGCGAGGGTCTGGTTGGCGGCTGATGCAGTGAAATCCATGGTGACGACGCTCCAGCCGGTAAAAACACCGTCTGATCCGTTGGTTGAATTGGCACGAACCAATGTTTGTGTGTTTTGGCTGTCGCTGCCGAACGTCACATTCAAGTAGCTTGTTACTTGTTGAGGTCCGCTAAATCCCGTTTGCTGGGCGCCAGCGTAATCGAAACTCAGTTGGTAGGTGTTGCCTACGGTGAGCCCTGTAATCGATTGGCTGAATTTCGCATTATACTGGGTATCGCCGTCCAGTGCTAGGAAATTTCCTCCCCCGGGGTTTGCCGTCACCCCTCCCTGAAGACCCATCACGGTGCCATTGAAGTTAACACTTTGGGTCGGTGTGTTCCCATTGAAAAGCCATGTCAAGGCGGGACCTCCAAAGCTGGGGGCCACGGCATTGTTCCAATTCGAAACGGAGACGCTCGTCGTCCCTTGTCCAAAGTTCTGACCGACCCAGCCATAGCCCGTATTCGAAGTAAACTGACCGTTTTGAACGATATTTGCCGCGAAGACAGCCCCTGGCGTGCCACACGCTAATGTAGCAACCGTGAAAACCACACAAATCGACTTAATCAGTGATCGCATTTCCTACCTTCCTTCCTGAGCACACAGACACACACACACGAACATATACCACAATGATATATGAACAATTAACCATTACCAAAGTCATCGAGTTCCGACTCGTGACCAATAGATCCTCTCGTAAGGACCCCAGTGGGTCGCAATACATTTAAAAGCAACTTATGCCCAGTTACTGAACCGGAAAAATTAAATACGCACGCGGCTTCAAATCTCGGTGCATGACACCCTCAAGCCGATTTAATTTCAATATTGAATCCACCATAAGTTGCATACAGTATGAGCTGAATGCAATGCGATGCGATGTGATCGCTCAGCACGCCATCCAACAACAGCACACACTCCAGATCATCGAGCAGCCCATGCGAGAGATTTATGATTAATTTTTGCCTCAGCGAGCCCCTCGTCAGGATCTCCTCGACAGGATCTCCTCGTCAGGATCTCCTCGACAGGATCTCCTCGACAGGATCTCCTCGACAGGATCTCCTCGACAGGATCTCCTCGACAGGATCCCTTTTTCATCGCCTCCAGACTCGTCGAGCTCTTTGAACAATAACGAATGAGGAACAATAACGAATGAGGAACAATAACGAATGAGGAACAATAACGAATGCACTTGAAGCGAAGATACAGTCCGAAAAATACCAGCGAAAATGGTCAGACAACTGACCTGCTCGACTTGTCTAATTTTGGTATGACTTGCTGCTGTCGGTGTGAGTGTAGAAATCGCCCATGGTACTCGCAACCCTTCCGTCGACGACATCAGAAGAATAAACAAAAAGTTATTGAGTTGCGCGCGAGTCGGTTTGAATCTGCGTTTTGCTGGTGAGTAACCGTTCGCAGCGAAGTGAGGGGGGCAGGCGCAGTTTTCCCGGTAAAACGATGGGTGAATGGTTTGAGCGCTTTGGCGGATCTTCACTTGATCGCAGGGAAAATGAGCCAATCCCCGCGCTGTGTGCGCTGGCCGCAGATGTGGCTTTTATCGTTGAGCTTGGCTTTTGGTCACCGCGAGCCTGGTGAGTGTTTTTTCATCCGTCGGTGGGCCCCCAACACCGCGCCAAGTTCGCCTTGCTTGGCAGAGTCGAGTTTTCGCTGCCAGGGACTCTCGATGGCGGTGAGCTCAAAAATCCTCAAATTTTACTTGCATTAAGATTACGTCTGGCCTAACA
>JBIKZJ010000588.1:0-3276 GCA_044354755.1 Schlesneria sp.
TTTTCTCGGCCCCTGTTTTCTCAACCGCTGCTGCCTCATCCGGCTGCTTGATGAAGCCCGCTTCAACTTCGTCTTCGCTACCCGAAAAGACCGCACCGAAATGCAATTCGTAGGCAACCCCCTGATCCGTGATCGCGACCAAATCTCCTTCTTGGGAGACCATCGTCATCACCTTCCGTTCCGGATGGCGAAAGAAAAAGAAACCAATATCTTCCATTTCGTTCCGGGTCCGTTCGTCGAGCGCGAGCCCCTGATCATCCTGCAGTCGCTTTTTCAATTTGTCGTTTTTCGGGCGCACACCGACAATTTTCAGATCATCCAGGGCTTGGACCAACTTCCGAACTTCGTCTTCATTGACCTCTTCCGTAGCCTCGTTGGAACCCTCAAGAGCCCATTTGTCCGACGATGTAGCGCGAGTCAAAGCATTCGTCTCTTTGCCACTCATTCTGGCCCCCTGTGGGGTACGCTCGATGCTATGCTTTTCGATGATGACCGTTCGCAGCTTGGTTCCGTCCAGTTTCAGCAGATCCGGTTCAATCCAGTCAGCAAACTTGGTGGAAACCTCCAGACTGACCTTCGCCCGGTAAGTTTGCTCTTCAGTCGGCTTACGGACATAGAACATCCCGTTTGCCCCTTTGACTTCCTTACCGATAATCAAATCGGCCAGCGTCTTGCCCTCTTTACCTTCCTTCAAGATCAATCGATTACCGACACCCTTAAAGTCGGTGACCGACTCGGCCAATGGATCCAACACGCCGAATTCAACGTGTTGATTCTTCCTCTGCCCAGCCAACCCTTCCCGCTTAATGCCGATGATGGAGGTTGCCGATTTTGCGAGGCGGTCTTTCCCGTCCACGGGATATCCGTTACGGGACGGAATCCGCCAAACTCCATCAGCCCCCTGCTCAACACCGAAGATCCGCACGGTGGCAGTCTCGTTGTTGTAGTTGACGACCTGCAAAAACTTGGCCGCGTCAGCATTCGTGAAATCGGGATAGAATTCTGAGCCGACCTGGCTGTACTCTTGTGGTGACTTGAGAACGTTGGACCCGACAAACTGTGCGGCCAGCAATGACAACGCAGCGCCAGCGACAAAAATCGACGTTCGCACGGTTTCGTTCATAACGAAGCTCCTGCGGGATAAAAACGGGAGGGAAAATTAGGCGTTGCTGGCACCATGGCCACCAACGAAACAAGATCATACCGCGAAATCAGGATCGACCTGCAACTCGTCGAGCAGGGGTGATATCCCGTTGTTCATTATTCTTACGGATCAACCACACCAACAGACCGAGCACGATCGCAGGAATGGGCGAGACCAGCAATGACCGAGTGTAATAGCTTCGTTCGAGCTCACGCGTCCGTCGGTCCATATTCGCTTTACTCGCGTCGATCTTCTTTTCTTTCGTCTGATTGATGTTGACTTCGATCACTTCCAGTCGACGCGACTCTTCCTGCTGAGCCATCATCAATTCCTGCATTTTGCGGTCATCATCCAGCGTTTCGTCTTTCTTGATTTTCTCGACTTTTTCGGCCAGTCGTGTCTTGGCTTCTTGCAAGGCCTTCTTGGCTTCGTCAGCCGCTAACTTCCGCTGCTCGTTATCCGCGTTGTTGAAATTTTTGGTCTGTTGTTCGACTGAGGTCAAGGTTCGGACCTTCGGTCGACGATTCCGCAGATCAATCATCGCCGTGTCACCAGCCAGTTGGTCCACCGCGTTCAGAATGAAGACCACATTGTCGAGTTCCAGGTTGAATTGCTTGGTTTCCCGCAATTGGAAAAAGAAGTCCGACATGATGTCGGTGTCCGCAACATAGATCACGTTGATCTTTTCGTCGGTCGCCTCTTTTGAGGAAACAATCTGAGCGGCCAGCACATGCGCGGCATCGTCCGTCACCCGGCGGGGATTCGATTCGATATTCATTCCGAACATGCTGCTCTTCACCAGATCATCCCACTGCAGCACCCCCGAATTTCGACCGGTGAGCAGCAGCGGACGGAACTCCAACTTCTTCTCTTTCCCTTCCCGCAGCTTCCGCTCGCGGATCGAGCCCGAAAAGAACAACATCACTTCCTGGAGACTACGTGTCACCGGACTATCAGGGTCAAACGACTTGGCATTTCCACTTTGAGCACTCACCGAAATGATCTCTTCCCGCAGCAGTTTTTCGTATTCGGGATGCAGATAGAGCGAGGTATTGTCCCAGACAATTTCATCAAAGTTCCATTCGATCCCCAGCAGATCCACCAGGGGTGTCGCTTTCCCTCCGAATGCCTTCTGTTCGTTCGGCGCCCCCATACTCATCATCGGGTTGCCCCCCGCCTTCGGCTTCGGTTGGCGTGGTGCCAGTTGAGGATTCGTCGCGGGGAGCGGATCGTCCAGAATCAATACCGCTTTGCCCCGCTGAACATAAGCGACAAGATTGTTCAGTTCATTCGCACCGAGTGACGATGGAAGAACGGAAATCAACACATCATACTTCGATTCATCAATCGGGGCTGCTGCGGAGACACTCTCGACGATGTACGACTTTTTCAACTCGGCCACGATCCGCCACTCGGGTGACTGACGGAAAGTCCCCATGTCAAAGCCACCCGTCAGCTTCGCGTCACTTTCGAGAATCCCGATCGTTTTTCGTTTTTCGTTTGCGGCGGTCTGGATCGAACGGGTTAATTCATACTCAACCGGCGTCCCTTTCCCGAAGTGAGGAATCACCACTTCGTTGGCACCACTGTTGATCACCGCCCCCATCACCACCTTTTCGACCAGCATTCGCCCTTCACGCTCAAACTGAACGTCGCGAGTCTCGATGCCGTATTGCTTGGCTTCGTCCGCCTGTTCACTCGACGGATCGACCTCCACCACGCGAACCGTCACGTTCGACGTATTCTGCCGATATTGTCCGAGCAACCCCAGCAGGGTGCTCTTCACTGTCACATAATCGCGGGGAGGATTCTTGCTGACAAAGGCCTGAATTGTCACCGGCCGTTCACTCTTCAGATCCTTCAGCACCGCTTTCGTGGTAGGACTGAACGAGTAGAGCTTTTCCGAGGTCAAGTCTGATCGGAAACCAAACCGCGATAACACGACGCCGACGCCAAACAACATCAAAAACAGCGAAATCGCACGAACCAGGTACTGAAGACCCATGTTCGTCCCCTTCACTCCACCACTCCAGTGCCGAGCCCCAATCAGGACATAGTTCAGATACAGCATCACAGCGGTCAATCCGCCGAAATAAAACAAACCCTGCGAGGGGATCAATCCCATTCCAAAG
>JBIKZJ010000209.1:0-10846 GCA_044354755.1 Schlesneria sp.
GTGGTCTATTTGGTGGAACCATCACGACTCTCCTTGGGGAAAAATATGAACTGGGAGACCGAGATTTTCGCATCAAACCAGATACCGGTGAGATCGAAGCGGCCACGGGGAGAACCCAGCAGGGACGAGTACGAGACGATTTTGGCCGCTGGTTTGGCTGTGATAACACCAATCTGGCCTACCATTACCCCCTCGCCGAACACAATTTGAAGAGAAATCCTTATGTGACAGCACCGGCAAGTCGGGTGAATCTGGTGCAAACCGATGATGCCGGCCGATTGTTTCCCGCGCGAACCGATGCGCAGCGGTTTCAGTTGAGTGGACCTCCGGGGACCGTTACTGCCGCATGCGGGATTGGTGTTTACCGCGATTCGTTACTGGGACCAGATTATCAACATCAGCTCTTTGTTTGTGAGCCCGTGAACTTGCTGGTCCATCGGATGGGATTACGACCGCAGGGGAGCTCCTTTCAGGCGGAACGACCCGCGAATGAAACCACCACCGAGTTTTTAAGGTCGACCGACGGCTGGTTTCGACCCGTGCAGGCCGTAACTGGTCCTGATGGGGGTCTGTGGGTCGTCGACATGTACCGTTTCATCATCGAAGATCCGCGCTGGATCCCCGAGCAGGAACTGGCCCCGTTGGACGTGAGGGCTGGCAGTACGTTCGGTCGGATTTACCGGGTGACAAAAGCGGATGTACTCATCCCACCCGCGACTCGGTTCGCAGTGACCAGCCGTGGTGAGGCGCCAAAGAATCCGCAATTGCTGCAGCGAGCGGTTTATCAGGAACTGCAGATACAGGAACTGGAAAGCGGGCCTGCCAGCACGCGTGCGTCAACGCCGAAAAGTCTGGTTGATGAGTGGCGTCGGGAGAGTGAGCAAGGTGATCCTGTGACCCGCCTGCGAAGCCTGCGCAAATTGGCCGCTGTGGGGCAATTGGACTCAGAACAGATTCGCAACGTTTTGCTTGACGGGGATTCTCGCCTGCGTGTGTTCGGCGTCACACTCGCCGAGCAATCTGACGCGCGCGATTTGCTGCTGGATTCGATCCTTCAAGCAGCAGGGGATCAGGATCCGCAGGTTCGGCTCCAGGTTGCCTGCTCGCTGGGAACATTCAGCGGCGAGAAAATCGGAGCGACCTTAGCAAGGATGGCTCTGAAAGATGCGGTGGATCCTTACTTGGTCGCTGCCGTCTTCAGCAGTGTCAGTCGTGATCATTTGCAAACCTTCACCCAAACGCTGTTCCAAGAGTTAGCAGGGGGACAACCCCCACCAGCATTGATGGCCCCCTTTCTCGCCACCGCGGTCGGTTATGCCGACGACGAAGCAATCAAACTGGCCTTGAAGGGGGTTGCCGGAACGACGGATCAACGCCGTGAGACCTGGCAATTGAATGCCATCGCAGACCTCATCGAATCCCTGGGGCGAAGATCAGATCGAAAAGAGATCGATACCGGAGTTCAACAACTGATTGAACGGATGCGGGACGAGGCAAGAACGATCGCGACGACTGAGGAACTCGATGAAGCGGTGCGGTTGGCCGCAATCCGTCTGCTGGGCCGTGAACCATCACAGCGGACGGTTGACTTGGCACGACTCGGCCAATTGCTCTCCCCGGTACATCCCCCAAATGTGCAAATGGCAGCAGTCGAAGCCTTTGAACGAATTGCCAGTGACGACGTTCCCGGAATTCTGGCGGCCCGTTTCCTCGAAGTCTCTCCCTCGGTACAGCCACGAATTGTGGACACCTTACTCAGTCGAGACCCCTGGTATCCGTTACTGTTTGACGAAATTGCCGAGGGATCGATTCCCGCGACGGCGATCACAGCAGCACAACGCCAGGAATTGGTCGGGCATCCCACACCTGCGGTCCGCGAGCGGGCGTTGAAACTTCTTGCATCAACGTTCAATGCGGATCGTCAGCAGGTGGTCCAGCAGTATCGTCCGGCGCTGGATCTTGTGGGTGATGCGGGTCGAGGCAAAGCATTGTTTGGCAAAAGTTGTTCGCAATGTCATCAATTGGGAGGTGTCGGCCATGCGGTCGGGCCGAACCTGGCGATGGTCGCGAACAAGACTCCATCGTTTATCCTACAGGAACTTTTTGATCCGAATCGGAATGTGGATACACGGTATGTCTCGTATGTCGCCGTCACCAAAGGGGGGCTGATTCGCACCGGGCTGTTGTCCAGCGAATCCTCGAACAGCATCTCTTTAACGGCAACAGAAGGGAAACAATTCTCGTTGCTACGCGCCGAGTTGGAAGAACTGCGAGCGACCGGAAAATCGCTGATGCCCGAGGGGCTGGAAAAAGACCTGACTCCGCAGGGAGTCGCCGATCTCATTCGCTTTTTAAGTACCCTTCCTGCGACTCCCAAGCAGTTGGCAGGAAATACCCCCGACGTGGTCAGGCCGGTGAATGGTCGAGTGGCTCTGCAGGCCTCGGTCGCTTCGCTGTTTGGAGATCAAATCACCTTTGAACCACAATTCGGTAACGTCGGTTTCTGGCATGGAAATCAGGATCACGTTGTCTGGACGATGGAAATACCGGCCGCTGCGGAGTTTGATCTCTACCTCGACGGAGCTTGTGACGCCGGATCTGCGGGAAATCGATATCTGCTGGAAATTGGCAAGGTGTCGTGGGCTGGTGCGATCGAGTCGACCGGCGGCTGGGATCGGTATGTCCAATCTCGGCTGGGAACGATTGAACTCGCCGCCGGAACGCATCGCGTTGTGATGCGTCCGGAGGAAGGAATCCTCCGGGGGGCGCTGGTCGATTTGCGTGGTCTGCACCTGATACCGGTGGGAACGGCGATGCAACCGGCATCTGTGAAGCGGCCCCTGTCGGCAGCAGAGATTCAGGCCACCGCTGTGCGGATCCTGGATGATCAGCTCAAGGAAAATCAGCGCGAGGCATTGATTGCTGATTACCCAGATCATGCTGCGGGATTGGTCAAGGCAATGACCGAGGGGATGCTGGTGGGGACACCCGAAGAATACCGCCGCATCCCCTGGATCTGGCGCGTGGCGGTTGCAAGTGGGAAACGGGATCAGGCCGAGCAACTCGAACAATTGCTGGAGGTTTCGCTGCCGCAATTGGATGAGCCGTTACGTGATTGGCAAGCGGTGGTGATCGGTGGGGGTGTGATTAATGGGATCGGATTAAAGGGGGGGTGGCCCAAAACTCGAATCGACGAGATTCTGGGCAATCGCCCTGCACTGCAAGAACGCTGGAAAAAAGGGCTTTTGCAGGCGGCGAAAATGGCCGACAACGAGCCAACGTTTGTGGGGACTCGTTACGACGCGCTCCGGATGATTGCTCTGGATGACTGGGTGCTGCGGAGAGAACAACTGGTCAAATATCTGGCCAAGGGGATCCATGACGAATTGCAGATGGGTGCGATTAGTGGATTGAGTGACGTGGATTCGATGGAAATTCCGCGTTTGCTGGTCGCCGGACTTGGTCACTTCAACGACGAGAATCGCGGGTTGGCGATTGGTGCATTGATGCGGACAAGTGGTCGCAGTATCCAATTGCTTGATGCGATCGCTGAGGGACGCGTTTCGGCGAAATTCTTGAATACCGCCGAGCGAAAGTTACTGCGTGAATCCACAAACGCCACAATTCGTGAGCAGGCAATCAGGATTTTGAGTGAATGACGAGTTTTGTTTCCAGCGAAAACGACTTGGAACAGCGATTACCCCAGACGCTGACGCTGATTCGAGAAGGGATTGACCGACAACTCCATTGGGGTTGTCAATTGTATATTTCCCTGCGGGGGAGCGTAATCGCAGACGTGGGGATTGGTCATTCGGCAGCGGATCAACCGATGACCGCAGACACGGTGAACCTTTGGTTGTCCTCGGGAAAACCGTTAACCGCTGCGGCGATCTTGCGACAGTGGGAAAAGGGTCTACTGCGTCTGGATGACCGTGTCTCGCTGTTCATCCCCGAATTTGGCTGTGCCGGCAAAGAGGCGGTGACGATCCGCCATTTGTTGACGCATACGGGTGGTTTTCGAAATGCCGAAACGGGCTGGCCCGACGTGCCTTGGGAAGAAACCATTCATCGCATTTGCCAGGCGACCGTCGAGCCAGATTGGATTGTGGGCAGAACCGCCGGTTACCACACGTCATCGAGCTGGTTTATCCTCGGCGAAATCTTGTCGCGATTAACAGGGTTATCGTTTGACAAGGCGATCCATCGGGAACTGCTGGAACCCCTGGGGTTGCGAGCGACATTTGCGGCGATTGACCCCGTCGAATATGCGGCTCAGGCAACGGGACTCGGTCGAATCTATGCGAGAGAGCAGGGGGAGTTAAAATTGCTCGACTGGCACGAGTTGCCCAGGTGTACCCAGTCGTCTCCCGGCTCGAGTCTCCGTGGCCCGATCAGGGAATTGGGACACTTCTATGAGATGTTATTGAACGAAGGAGAATTGGGTGGCGTTCGATTGCTTTCGCCGCAAGCGATTGCCGCGATGACGGCTTGCCATCGCGTTGGCCAATTTGACCTGACGTTGGCTCATATCGTGGACTTTGGACTCGGCGTGATCGTGGATTCCAACCGTTACGGAGCCGAAACGGTCCCCTACGGGTATGGTCAGTTCTGTTCACCACGCACTTTTGGGCATGGTGGAGCCCAATCGTCTCAGGGATGGTGTGAGCCCGATCGGGGGTTAGTGGTCACGTATTTCTTCAATGGCCGTCCAGGTGAAGGTCAGCATCATCGTCGCGCCAGAAAATTGAACGACTCGATCCACCGGGACTTGGGGTTAATTTGAACTTAATGGATGCAATTGATGCAGCCACAAACATCGTGAACAAGATCGCATTGATAAAATCACTCGTGAAGAGGATCGAAGAACCCGATGTTCGGGAAGAATTCGGTTCTTACTCGAAGAATTCTTATATTTTTCACGGTACGCAACCCGGATTACGGTTACAATGATGGGCGATTCGGTGGATGAAACGTCGAATCTCTCTCGATGACAAATCAGAAAAGCATGCTGTCAGCGATTTGCCGATTTTGGCTGGAAACCGGAATTCAGGGAAACCGTTCGATCCAGCGATCAGGGTTTTGAGCGAAAAATACGATTCAAGGAACTAGACAGCATGAAGGTCGTCGTCACGGGTGGTGCCGGTTTTATTGGTAGCCACGTTGTTGATACCTTGTTGGCCCGAGGACATTTCCCGATTGTGATTGACGATTTCTCAACGGGCTCTCGGGAAAATCTTCCATCCGAAGTCCCGGTGTTTGCAGTCGATATTCGAGATCGCGAAAAGCTTTCTTCAATCTTTGCAGAGACACGCCCTGAGGGACTTGTTCATCTTGCCGCGCAAATGTCCGTGAGTCGATCGATGCGAGAGCCTGCGTTTGACGCAGAAGTGAACGTGATGGGTTTGTTGAATGTGTTTGACATTGCCGCCCATTATGAAATTCAGCGAATCGTGTTTGCATCGTCTGGAGGGGCTCTTTACGGCGATGTCAACGATCCTGTTGCGGAAGAGGCACCGAAACGTCCCATTTCGGCCTACGGCATTAGCAAATGGGTCGGAGAACAATATCTGGAGTTTTATGCTCGTGAGCGGGGAATCAAGGGGGTCGCTTTGCGGTTCTCGAACGTCTACGGCCCGCGACAGAATCCCCACGGAGAAGCAGGTGTCATCGCGATTTTTTGCCAGCGGATGCTGTTAGGTGAAACGACGACAATTCATGGGGATGGTCACGACATCCGCGACTATGTCTACGGTGCAGATGTGGCACTGGCGAATGTGCTGGCGTTGGAAAAACCGCTAGAAAATTCCTTTACGGCAATCAACATCAGTACGGGAACGGGTACTAATGTCAATCAAATCTCTGCGCAGATCTTACAACTTACAAAACAATACCTGAAAACGCTGGGTCGAACGACTTTCATCCCCGCCAGTCAGCATGGCGCGGCGCGACATGGGGATCTCCGATCCAATCAAATTTCGCCTCTGTATGCGGAAAAAATTCTGGGGTGGAGGCCGCAAATGCCACTGTCAGAGGGACTGAATACAACGATACGATGGTTTGATGCGGGGATCTCTTCGCGTCCGTTGGTTTTAGGGAAAAATTAAAGGGGGGAGTGAGGTGCTTGGGATCATCCCGAATTGAATAGAGAAGGGGATACGGTTGTGATTTTGTGATTGATCAACGTTGCCCTGCGATTTGAGCAAGCGAAATTGATCGAGCCGAGTCCACAGAGTCAGTTTGTATTACGGAAAAAAAATGCTTGATCAGCCACTGTTAGACCAGATTGAACGAACCGGACAAGGTCACCTCTTGCAGTTTTGGAGTGAATTATCCGTAGAGGCCCAGGATCGCTTTGCAAAACAACTCGCTGATATCGATTGGGACCTGATCAGTGGCTATCGTCAGGATGCCGGCGAAAAATCATTGGGTGGGGATTTCCATGTGCGAGATGCGATTCCTCCCACTCACGTCGTGCGCTTCCCGGTCACGGCCAACGAGCAGATCGAATGGGATGAGGCACGTCTGTTAGGTGAATCGGCCCTTGCTTCCGGGCGAGTCGGTGCAGTGCTACTTGCCGGGGGACATGGAACTCGACTGGGATTCAAGCATTCCAAGGGACTTTTTCCTATCAGTCCGGTGACGCAAAAATCTCTGCTCGAAATTTTTGCATCGCAGATTCTGGCCGTCTCAAAGAAATTCGGGCATACGATCCCCTATTTCATTATGACCAGCGAGGGAAATCATGCGGAAATCGAGTCCTTTTTTCGCAAGCATCACTATTTTGGGCTCAATTCTCAGGACCTCTTTTTCTTCCATCAAGGCTTTGCGCCATCGCTCGATTTGCAGACTGGTAAAATTCTGCTGGCGAGTAAGGGAGCTCTCAGTTTAAGTCCGGACGGGCACGGGGGAATTTTTGCAGCGCTTTGGAAAGCAGGCTTATTCGAAGAAATGCGGAAGCGGGGGGTCGACTACTTGTTTTCGCACCAGGTCGATAACCCGCTCGTAAAGGTGTGTGATCCCGACTTTATTGGACAGCACATTCGCCATCAGTCGGAAGTTTCTACCAAAGTCGTGGCAAAAATGACCCCGGACGAAAAGGTGGGGATTGCCGTCAACCTTGGTGGGCATACCCGGATTGTCGAGTACAGCGATTTGCCAAGCGATCTTGCTAACGCGCGGGACAGCAACGGTAACCTCCGTTTTTGGGCGGGAAATACGGCAATCCACCTTTTTAATCGGTCCTTTCTCGAAAGAGTCGCCACGGACCATAGCGAACTCCCCTGGCATCGAGCGATCAAAAAACTCCCGTACATCGATCGAGAGGGGAATCGAATCACTGCCTCGTATGAAAACGGAGTCAAATTTGAACGATTTATTTTTGATACCATGCCGCTGGCAAAAGTCGCCTTGATTATCGAAACCCTGCGGGATGAAGAGTTTGCACCGTTAAAAAATCAGCAGGGTGAATTCTCGCCGGAATATGTGCGTCAGAAGATGATTGCCCGTGCCAGCTCCTGGTTAGCCTACGCGGGGATCACGCCTCCCGCTGATGCCATGGTGGAAATCAGCCCGTTTTTAGCGATGTCTGCCACCGAACTACGGGCTCATCGAGCGGAATTGGCGAACGTTCGATTTGATCAGCCGCAGTATCTGAGTCCCGTTTCTCGCGAGAACATCGGCAATGCCGAGGGGCAATCCGATTCGGCTCGGGTTGCACCGTTTCCAAAAATCACCGAACCACTGGTGTTTGACTCGTTCTGTCGCCCTCAAGTCTGGGGAGGCCGCTATTTGGGTGACGTTCTGGGGCATCACCTACCCGCTCGGGGGCCCTACGGCGAAGCATGGGACCTGAGTTCTCAGCCGCTGCATGAGAGTCGAGTGATCGAGGGGCCTTTTGCGGGTCGAAGCCTCAGTGATCTGTGGACCCATTTCGGGCGGGAATTGGTCGGTAGGGAACCTCAAGGAGCGTTTCCCCTGCTGTTGAAGTGGCTGGAGTGCCGTGAATTATTGTCAGTCCAGGTTCACCCGGATGATGAAATGGCACGCCGGGTGTTGAGGGAACCTTACGGGAAATCCGAGGCATGGGTTGTGATCTTTGCTGAACCCACGGCGCGAATTTATGCCGGCCTGCGACCTCAACTCACCCGTGAGGATGTGGTTTTTCATTTGAACGCCGGAACCCTGCACGAATGCCTGCATTCTTTTGTCCCGAAGGTGGGGGATTGCATTTCGATTCCGGCGGGAACAATTCATGCCGCGGGGGGAGGATTGGTCCTAGCCGAAGTCCAACAATCCAGCGATGCGACCTTTCGATTGTTTGACTGGAACCGTTTAGGATTCGACGGAAAACACAGACCACTGCAAATTGATCGCGCTTTAGACGCGATTGACTGGAATCAGGGACCGGTTTCGCCGATCATCCCCGCAGAGGTGATCGGTCAGAGTTTCGCAGGTGCCCATGCGGAAACCTTGGTTGAGGGGAATGGTTTTCGGTTAGAGCGATACACGGTTCATTCCCAATTGATGAACCCGCATCCAGGTGAACTGACGATCTGGATGGTACTCGAAGGAAAATTCCACTTATCGCTGGACAACCACTCGTATAGTCGCCAATTTGATCAAGGTTCGAGCGTCATGATTCCGGCAAGCGTCAACGGGGCGGTTTGGAAAACGCAAAATGAGCGTGGGCAGAATGAGCGTGGTTCGTCACAATTGCTCTGTATCCGGCTGAGATTGGTTTAACGTCATCACCCAGAGTGATTTCCGTTTGTGTCACCGGGATGTATGGCTGCGTTTGTTCTTGATCAACACTTAGAAAAATATGATTCCAGAATTGAGGGATTCGCCTGTGAAAATCGTCATGATCGGTACGGGATATGTCGGCCTGGTAACAGGAACTTGTTTTGCCGACAGCGGTAACGATGTGACCTGCGTGGATATCGACGCCGTCAAAGTCGAGCGATTACAACGCGGTGACATTCCGATCTACGAGCCGGGATTAGTCGAGCTCGTTGTACGGAATTCACAGGCGGGTCGCTTGAAATTCACCAACAATACAGCAGAAGCGGTCCCCGATGCGGTCTGTGTCTTTCTGGCCGTTGGAACGCCCCAGCGAGATGATGGTTCTGCCGACTTGCGGATTCTTTGGACGGCGCTGGAATCGATTGCGCCGCATCTGGGGAAAGATGCGATCGTGGTCATCAAAAGTACCGTCCCCGTCGGCACAAATGCCGAAACCGCTCGTCGTCTCAAGCAACTGACGGGGCGCGAGGTGCATGTCGCATCAAATCCCGAATTTTTAAAAGAGGGGTGTGCGATCGAGGACTTCACCAAACCAGACCGGGTTGTGGTAGGAGTTACGTGCCCGGAAGACGCAGCGGTGTTGCTGGAACTGTATAAGCCCTTCCTGCGAACTGAGCATCCTTTTCTGACGATGAATCTGGAAAGTGCGGAAATGACCAAATACGTCGCCAATTGCCTCTTGGCGACGAAGATCAGTTTCATCAATGAAATGGCCAATATCTGCGAAAAGGTCGGGGCGGACATTAACCATGTTCGAAAGGGGATTGGCCACGACCAGCGGATCGGATTTGCTTTTCTGTTTCCTGGTGTTGGCTATGGCGGCTCGTGTTTTCCCAAGGATGTCCGAGCCTTGGTCAATGTCGCCGAACGGAATCAGATTGCTCCTCGGATTCTGGAAGCGGTCGATCGTGTCAACGAGGCGCAAAAAGAGGTGCTGTTTCAAAAATTGAATCAGCATTTCGAGGGAAAGTTGGCTGGCCGCACGGTTGCGATCTGGGGATTGGCATTCAAACCTCGAACGGATGATATTCGGGAGGCCCCAGCACTCGTCCTGATCGATCGGTTGCTGGAAGCGGGAGCGATCATTCGGGTGCACGACCCCGTCGCCATGGAAAATGTCCGCAAGATCTACGGCTCAAAATTGACGTATTGCCCCACCCCGTACGAGACGCTTGATGAATCTGATGTGCTTGCCATTCTGACGGAATGGAACGAGTTCCGAAATCCAGACTTTCAGGTCATTCGTAAAAAGCTGCGATCGCCTGTGATTTTTGACGGACGCAACCTGTTTGATCCGGCCAAAATGCACGAAATCGGTTTCCTTTATTCTGGAATCGGTCTGGAATCAAATTCGATTTGATTGGCGAATCAAGTCCCTCATCAGGATACGAATAGCCTATTTTAGAAAGTCCGTTCATGCGATCGATTCTTGTCACGGGGGGAGCCGGTTTCCTCGGAAGCCATCTTTGTGAGCGACTGCTCGAACGTGGCGATAACGTCATCTGTCTGGACAATTTCTTTACCGGACGTAAAGAGAATATCCTGCATCTCATCAGGAACCCGAGGTTCGAGTTATTCCGTCACGACATTGTCCAGCCGTTCGTGCTGGAAGTGGACCAGATCTACAATCTGGCGTGCCCCGCGTCACCGATCGCTTACCAATATAATCCGATCAAAACGATCAAGACTTCGACGGTCGGTGTGGTGAATGTGCTGGGACTGGCCAAACGCTGCAAGGCACGGGTTCTGCACTGTTCGACTTCGGAAGTTTATGGCGATCCAACGGTTCATCCTCAGCGCGAGGACTATTGGGGGAACGTCAATCCGATCGGCCCGAGAAGCTGTTACGACGAAGGAAAACGGGTTGCAGAGTCGCTGTGCATCAACTATCACCACGAACATAAACTACAAGTCCGGATCATTCGGATTTTTAATACGTATGGACCGCGGATGGATCCCAATGATGGTCGAGTCATCTCCAATTTCATCACGCAGGCCTTGCGGGATGAACCGCTGACGATTTATGGAGACGGCAAACAGACGC
>JBIKZJ010000589.1:0-3270 GCA_044354755.1 Schlesneria sp.
TCAGAGCGTGATCTCGAAAAGAGGTATCCCGCTCCATGGCGGATTGTTTCGTGGCGAATGGGTTGGTATCGTAAACCCGATGAGATCCGCTGCAGAGATTTGGCAAGATTTTGGTTATTGATTTCCGACCTATTCCATTTTGAGGATGCCGATCGCTATGTCCGCGACGCCGTCCGCTGTTGCAAAAGCTGCTGTCGTACCGCTGTCATTACCCAGCGATCCGTTTCAACCTCCCTGGCTGTTTCGGAACGGTCACATTCAAACGCTGGCAGGGACGTATCTCTTCGGTCGAGCGAGTCATCGAGATCCCCTTTCCGCAGTCGCCGCGATGCAGGGTGAGGTTCTTCTCGATGACGGAGACCGATTGGTCTACCACGATGACTGTCCCCCGGACTGGAAAGTGGGTGATCGTGTCGTATTATTATTGCATGGGTTAGCGGGGTCGCATGCAAGTCCCTACATGAGTCGCATTGCCGGGGTTCTTTTTCAGCGAAATGTCCGGACCATTCGACTCAACTGGCGAGGCTGTGGAACGGGGCTGTCGTTGGCAAAATACCCCGGTCACAGCGGTCGGTCAGCAGATCTACAGGCAACGGTGGACGCGATCTGCCGTCGTTGTCCCGGTTCTCCCATTTCGGTGGTTGGGTTTTCGATGGGGGGAAACGTCCTGCTAAAACTGTTAGGAGAAACCGGGATCGAGCGTGCTGCGGCGACAAAAATCGACCGAGCTATTGCGGTTTCTCCGCCCATCGATCTTTCTGTCACGATCAAATACATCGGAATCGGATGGGCTCGAATCTACGACGCGTACTTTGCGAAGACCTGCTTACACAATCTCCGCCTTCGGCAACGGGTTCGTCCAGACGCGATTGTGCCAGAGGGATGGTTTTCTCGCCCGCCACGGAATATGCGAGAATTTGATGAAACCTTTACCGCACCGGTTTGTGGTTTCGCTTCGGCAGCCGATTACTACCAACGCTGCAGTGCATCTCGGTTTTTGCCAGGGGTCGGAGTACCGACCCTGATCATCGCTGCCCAGGATGACCCGGTTGTTCCGTTTCGTCCCTTCAAAGAGGCAAACTTGTCACCCTTGACCGTCTTGTCCGCACCCCGCCATGGAGGCCATCTGGGTTTTGTCACCCATACGGGCCCCGGCTGGCTGGATCAGCAGATTTTGAACTGGATGTTCAGTAGCAACTGATTGATTGTGTTGGGGTTTGTTGTTGCGTTGAGATTTCGGTGACGCCCAAGGAAGTTCCCTTTTCACTCAACCGCAGTGACCTTCGCGGGTTATGCAGAGATTTGTGACGGTATTTGAGATCGTGTCTTACTGACAGCGCGTTCTTCCTCTTCTTCGAGTTTTGGTGTCGCGTTTTTCGGCATGAGGACCACATTCCAGGCAAGACCGGTTTTTTTCATGATTGCGATCACCCAGTACGTGACATCAATTTCCCACCAGCGATGACCGTGTTGGGCAATACGCTGGAACGCGTGATGGTTGTTGTGCCATCCCTCGCCGAACGCAATCAGTCCGACCCACCAGAGGTTTCGGCTATCGTCTCGCGTCTCGTAGTTCTTATAACCCCACATGTGAGACGCCGAGTTGACACACCAAGTAATGTGCAGCACATACACCAATCGCACGAACATCCCCCAGACGACGAACGAGATTCCCGTGTTCAGATCCCAGCAACCCCAGCCAATACTGAAGACGATCACGCCGAGAAACAGATGCCACCACAGAAACGTTCGGTTCAGCAACCGCATGAACGGCTCTTTCATCAGGTCCGGAGCATAAGTGCGATAGAGTTGTGCCCAGTGCTGTGATCCGAAATGTGGCATCATCCAGAACATGTGGCTCCACCAGGCTCCATGGTGGGGCGAGTGGGGGTCCTGATCCTGATCGCTGAAGCGATGATGCTTGCGATGTGCCGAAACCCACATGATCGGGGGGCCTTCGCCAGCCAATGTGCCGCACAATGCGAACAAACCTCGCAGTGGCGCGTAGGTTTCAAAGCTGGAGTGCGTCAAAAGTCGGTGAAATCCCAGGCAAACCCCCAAACTTCCCGTCACCCAGCTGAGGAACATGGCCAGCAGCAACCCGTTCCAAGTGAAGTAAAACGGGGCGGCGAGTGCTCCCAGATGCAAAAATGTGATCCAGATGACCGCTGGCCATTCCAAACCCAATTGCCAGCGACCCTCGGCTGGATTGTTTGCCGTTTGACCCCCAACACCACCTGAAATGCTTGAATCTGTCGCCACCGAATCCACGCTTTCCGTTATTGAACTGATTATGGTTTGGGTTCGGATTTCGACCTTCGTGAGACTTGGGAATCCTCACAAAATCGACAAGAAAACCGTTCCCCCGTCTGTTGAATCTGTTCGCTGCACCACGTTCACAGACTGAAACGACCGTCAGGAACAATACCAGTGACCGATCGTGGGCAAGGTATAGCAAACCAGCCGCCATTGAGTCTAGACGACACTGAATTCGGCCAGATTTTCAGGTGATGGTTTCAACAAAGTCGGATTCCAGTGATCGAGGCTGCAGAAATCCGCCATGGAACGGTTTCCCGTTGGCGTTCCCGTAGTCTTGGGGGCAGTTGCGGAGTTGCGGAGTTTCAACCGTGATATTGCGATAGCGTCAATTCTGGGAAAGAGGTATTTTGTCGCAAATCAGCACGTGAAGGTTGATTTCGACAATTTCCTGTATACGATTGATTGTCAAAAACTTTTCACTGATTGGATCATTTGTTTTTGTGTGTCGAGGCGTGCTCGTTCAAGACAGGTGCAGTGCCAATGCCAAGGTCGATACCAGGTAAAGTATTTTCCTTAATCACCCCTGCCGCAGTGATTGCGATGGGGATGTGGTGGAATTCTTTTATTCCTAACACGACTCCCGCTGTCGAGTCTACGCGTTTCCAGTCTGTTGTGGTTCAGGTCAATAACAAGCAGGATGCACGGTCAGTTTTGAAATTGGGTGAAGCGTTACGGATTTCAGGCGAAATGCAGGTCACGCAACGTCCGGACGATGTGGCGAATTCGGTTTCTGCAACTTTGATCCTCTTGAACCACCCTCGAGGTGATGTGATTGCCAGCACAACTCAGATAAAAGCTCGGTGCAGCGGCGAAAAAATGACGTTTGCTGGGGTATTGCCCCCGGTTCCGGTCAGCGGTCAGTTCGAATTACGGCTCTCTGTCCAGGATGAGTCGGAAGATTTGCGGGCCGAAGATCGCGAAAAACTCTTTTATCGCCACCCAATCCGGGTT
>JBIKZJ010000590.1:0-3266 GCA_044354755.1 Schlesneria sp.
CTATTGGCGAGAATCGGATCAGTTGACAACGGGACCGAATTGTCGTGAGGAGTGCGTCCAGGTTCGAAGCGATCAGAATCAAAATGGCCCGCTCGGGGGGTTCTTCCAGCGTCTTGAGGAACGAGTTTGCACACTCCTCACCCATCGTATCTGCATCGTCCACAATCGCCACTTTGCGTGAACCAGGCAGCGGCGCAAGCGACAGGTCATGGCACAAGCCTTCTTTCCCACGGCGTTCCTCCGAGCCGACAATCAGCGAAATGGGGAGTTCCCGTTTCCCCACTGGGCATCCAACGGACAGGAAATCGGGGTGGGAACCTGCAAGAAAGGGCCTGCAACCGGAACATTCACCGCACGCTTCCAGCGGGTCGCCACCCGGTTCACGACAGAGCAGCGACTGGGCCAGGCGTCGGGCAAATTGGTGTTTGCCAATCCCCTCGGGCCCCACAAACAAGTAGGCCTGCGATAATCGATGCCGCTGGATCGCACGGCGGAACATTTCGCGCTGTTCCAAGTGCCCACGCAGAGAGGTCCAGATCGACATGAGAAACACCGTACCAAACGAAAAAAGATGAGACGATTTTATCGGAACAGGGGTTAAAATGGCGATCAGCATCCGCAACGTCAAGCGGGCGCGGAATTGTCTTTCACGTCGACGCCGCGCTGCGATACCGCAGCTTTTAACCGGTCGTGAGGCCAATACGAGTCTGATTTTTCCGACATTTTTCTCGGAATTGCGGCTTTTTCGAGAATTGGCGGTGTTCGGCGATCTGAAAACGGAGCCGATAGATCACTTTTATCGTGTCCTCCCATTCGCATGACGGGTTCAACAATGCTAGAATTCAGCGATTCTCGTTTCGATCACTTAAGGAAATTGAGTTTCTGGCTATGACTGATCGCCGCAATTTATTCAATAAAGTTTGGGATCTCCACTCGGTACGCTCGCTGGCTGGTGGTCAGACACAGCTTTTTATCGGGTTGCACCTGATTCACGAGGTGACCAGCCCTCAGGCATTCTCGATTCTGCGAGACCGGGGCTTGACGGTAAAGTATCCGGAACGAACGTTGGCGACGGTCGATCATATCATTCCGACCGATGTGCAGCTTCGCCCATTCGTGGACGGCCTGGCCGAAGAAATGATGTCTGCCATCGAGAAGAACTGCCGCGACTTCGGCGTGCGACTGTTCAACATCGACGATAAACGACAAGGTGTGGTGCATATTGTGGGCCCCGAGCAAGGCCTGACTCAACCGGGTATGACCATCGCTTGCGGGGACAGCCATACCAGCACTCATGGTGCCTTCGGTTCAATCGCTTTCGGAATCGGAACCAGTCAGGTCGCCGATATTCTTGCCACCCAGACACTGGCACTCAGTCGTCCCAAAGTTCGCCGAATCGAAGTCACGGGAAAATTGCGACCAGGGGTCTACGCCAAAGACGTGATTTTGCACATCATCCGCAAGCTCGGCGTGCAGGGTGGGGTTGGCTACGCTTATGAATACGCCGGGGAAGTCTTCGATCGCATGACGATGGAAGAGCGAATGACGGTCTGTAACATGAGCATCGAGGGGGGAGCCCGTTGCGGATACATCAACCCGGACCAAACTACCGTCGACTACATTGAAGGGCGCCCATTTGCTCCACAGGGGGCCGATTTTGCACGGGCTGCCGCGTGGTGGTTGAGTCTCGCATCTTCGAAAGATGCCGAGTTCGATGACCAAATCACCTTTGATGGAAACTTGATCGAACCGACCGTGACCTGGGGAATCAATCCTGCACAATCGGTCGGAATCAACGAACTGCTGCCCGCTCTGGCTGCCTTTACCCCTGATGATCAGAAGGGGGTTCGAGATGCCTTTGAATACATGGATCTGAAGGAACAGCAGCCGATCCGTGGAGTAAAAATTGACGTGGCTTTTATTGGTTCGTGCACCAATGGTCGCATCTCGGATCTGCGTGAAGCGGCCGCGATCGCCAAGGGCCGACACGTAGCCACTGGCGTGAAAGCCCTCGTGGTTCCCGGCTCACAATTGGTTCGCGAGCAGGCCATGGCGGAAGGTTTGGATAAAATCTTCGAAGCCGCCGGCTTCCAGTGGCGTGAAGCGGGTTGCTCGATGTGTCTTGCCATGAACCCCGATAAGCTCAAGGGACGCGAAGTCTGCGCCTCGTCCAGCAATCGGAATTTTAAGGGGAGACAAGGGAGTCCGACCGGACGAACGTTGCTGATGAGCCCTGCCATGGTTGCCGCCGCTGCAATTGCTGGCTGTGTCAGCGATGTTCGAGAACTCAATTGATTGGATTTTAACAACAAAAACGGGTAGCGGCCTTGCTTCGTAGCAGGGCCGCTCGAAGGCAACTTTTGCGGGAAAATTTCGCATGGCAAACTCAGGAATGGATCGCCGTGAATTTCATCAATTGTCGCTCGCAGCCTTGAGCGGTCTGCTGGCTGGTGCGACACTCGGGTGTAACGACGCCGGAAAAACGGGGCGTCAAACCAACACCCCTGCTGTCATTCCCGAAGTGGTGGCGGATGCCGGCCTTAGCGCTGAAGCAGAAGCCCTGATTATGGATGAACCCCATACCTGTCGGGGATTGAATTCCTGTAAGGGACTCGGTCGCGACAAGGAAAACTCGTGTGCTGGCCAGGGAACCTGCGCCAGCATCGCGGATGCCAGTTGTGGTGGCCACAACGATTGCAAGGGACAAGGGGGCTGCGGTGCGAACCCCGGTATGAACGATTGCAAAGGACAGGGAGGCTGCCACATTCCTTTGATGGCTTCTGCCTGGGATACCGCCCGATCCGCTTTTGAGACCGCAATGAAAAAGCATGGAAAAGAATTCGGAGCGGCCCCCGCGAAATCCGCGAAAAAGCACTAAATTCACAGAATCGAGCAGAGTGGTTTGCGGACAAGCCGCAAACCACTCCCTCATATCTGTAGCGTTGTGAACGGCACTCCCTAAAACTCGCCAACGATTTCGCCATCACTGGCACCACAAAGCTGGCGAATGGTCGTCGTGCTGATGTTTTCGGAAATGAAGCGTACAGCACCGTCCCCCAGCAAAAGGTGAACTCCACCGGTATGCAGACTGAATGGCTCGCTGTTCGGACCACAGTTGTTCACGGTCCAGAGGCAGCCTAGTGGGCCACCAAGCGGAGTCTTGTTCCCGTTGATGACACTGACCAGAGATCCAAGTCCGGAATTATTTTGACCGGAAACCCCCGACCCGGAATCCGAATCAGCCCAGCGATTGGGGGCAGTGAAAT
>JBIKZJ010000591.1:0-3263 GCA_044354755.1 Schlesneria sp.
ACTGCTGTTGCGACTCGATCTTCCCCAAGGCAAATCTTCGTTGGAGTTACTCTATGAACCGATTCAAAAGTAGTCTCCAGCGAATTTCCTGGCTGTTGATTTTCATCGCACTTTTCGCCCCCGTTGGACTCGCGACTCTGGGGTTCGCACCGCTCGGACTCGCCCCTCTGGGTGCCGAGGAAGTGGGCGATCGTTGGGGGACCGAAGAACGCGAACGGGAATATTATCCGATTGTGAACGTTCCCCTTCCCCCCAACACGGTGATCGAAGCAGGGGCCTTTGCGATGCTTCCTGACGGACGAGTTGCTGTCGGGACGCGGCATGGGGAAATCTACCTGATCGACGGCATCGATGCCGCGAAGCCAAACCCCTCGTTTCACCTGTTTGCCACCGGTCTGGACGAGATCTTCGGACTCACCTGGAAAGACAATGCGTTCCGTGTCACCCAAAGCTGCGAATTGACGCGAGTCAGTGATTCTGACAACGACGGCGTGGCCGATCGGTTTGAAACCATTTCGGACGCGTGGGGTTATGCGAATTACCATGAGTACGCGTTTGGTTCCAAACTGGATGCCGACGGAAATCAGTTCATCGCACTGGGGCTGTCCGAGTCTTACTATTCTCATGCGCTCTACCGTGGCTTGCTCATGAAGGTTTCGCCCGACGGAAAAACGACGGCGTTCGCCAGCGGCTTACGCAGCCCCGGCGGGATCGGACGGGACGAACATGGAGCCTTGTTTTATGTCGAAAGCCAAGGCCCCTGGAATTGTTCTTGCAGCCTGAAAGCGGTCTCGGAAAACAGCTTTCATGGCCACCCGGCCAGTTTTGAATGGTACAAATTTGCCCCCGAACTGGGACCGGTCCCTGAGCAGCCCAAGTCCGGTACGCGGATCGCAACCGAGAAGAAACGAGTCAAACAGCTGGTCCCCTATGCGGTTGTTTTTCCCTATATTCGGATGGGGCGATCCATCACCGCCTTCAGCCTGAATCAGACCCAGGGAAAATTTGGCCCCTTTGAAAACCAGCTATTCCTTGGAGATTACACCCTGTCGATCCTGATGCGTGCCACAACAGAACAAGTCAACGGCGTCTGGCAGGGGGCGTGCTATCCGTTCCGCGAAGGTCTTTCCACCGGAATTTTGAATGTCGAGTTTACCTCGGAAGGAAAATTGCTGTGTGGAGGAACCAATCGCGGCTGGCCGGTTCGAGGCATTAAACCGTTCGCACTCGAACGACTCGACTGGAGCGGCAAAATCCCGTTCGAGATTAACCGAATCACCATCGAACCCGATGGATTCCTGCTCACGTTCACCAAACCGGCCACTGAGGCAACCGGCAGTTCCGCCGACTCGTACGGGATCTCGAAGTTTACCCACCCTTATCACGGGGGCTACGGCGGACCGGAAATCGAAAAGTCCAAATCGACGGTCAAAGCGGTTTCCCTGGCTGCAGACGGACTTTCCGTGAAAATCGTGCTCGACCAACTGGATCAGGGATTTGTGTACGAGTTTGATTTGGGACCGCTGCGGTCTCGTGACCGGGAAGAACTGCTCCATCGCCAGGCGTTTTACACCGTCAACGAGATTCCCCTCCGCAAATGACAGTGGTCCCTTGCCCCTGATCGATTTGGAGTTTCATCGATCTGCTATTTTATCCATCGAGACTTCGATCCCTCTGAACCTCGCTGCGTTGAATTTTGTGTTGAATTTTGTATGAAATATCCTGTGTCACCACTCATCACCACCTCCTGATCGACCAGAAATATGCTCCCAATCAAACCCAGCTCGGTTTACATGGCCCTCTCTGTGTTCCTGTTATGGGGACTTACGACGGCAGGGGCAACGAACACACGTTTGCATGCTGCCGAGCATCCCGTCCCGGCGAGTCCCCTTTGGCTCACGTATTCCGGTGAGCCGGGACCGGGATCAGGCCAGCACATTATTCTGATTGCCGCAGATCAGGAGTATCGTAGCGAGTATTCCATGCCGATGCTGGCACGGCTTCTCTCCCGACATCATGGCTTTGATTGCACCGTGCTGTTCAGCCTGAACCCGAACAATGATGTCGACCCGACGCAGAAAATTCGCTGGGAGGACAAGACGGTCACTCACAACATTCCCGGTCTTGAATATTTACAGAAGTGCGATCTGCTCATCTTGTTCAGCCGACTGATTTCACTTCCCCCCGAGCAATTACAACACATCAACAATTATCTCGATTCTGGCAAACCGATCATCGGAATCCGTACCGCCAACCATGGCTTTATCGACTTTAATTACCAGAAGGAGGGCAAAAAGGTCGACTTTGGTGAAAACGTACTGGGGGGATCATTCCGAAACCATCATGGTCATTGGCAACAGGATTCGACGAGGGGGATGATTGTCGCCAAGAATCAGGACCACCCGATTTTAAGTGGCGTTAAAGAGATTTGGGGAACATCGGATGTCTATCGCACCTACGAGGTCGGGGGTCACCTCCCGGCAGGCTGTCTGCCACTGGTCGAAGGCCAACCGCTGCTGGGCCGCAAACCAGATGATGCGGTCAATTCCGAGCTGATTCCGTTACCCGTCGCGTGGGTAAAAACCTGGACAGGAAACACCGGAAAAACCGCCCGTGTCTTCCATGTCACGATGGGGAGTGCTCAAGACTACCAGAATGAAGGACTGCGGCGTTTAACGGTGAATGCCGCCTACTGGTGCCTGCAGAAAGAGGCCGCTATTCAACCTCAGTCCTGCATGGATCTCGTAGGGGACTACAGACCGCCGGACAGTGGCTTTGCCTATCAGGAACTCAAGATCATCCCGAGAAAACCGAGTTTCTACCGTTAGCATACGGAGAACCGTAGCATACCGAGAACCGATTTCAGGGGATCGGCGAGCGTCTCTATGCGATCATCAAAGCCAGCGCCCCATCGCTGTCACCGAGGCTCTGGTACGGAATGCCCGCATACGCCAAAGGTGGCAAGTCCGTCTGCTTTTTCCGAGCCTACAGTTATCTGACACTCGGTTTCACCGAGCAAGCCAATCTGTTCGACGAAGGAACAAACGTGCAACCAAGTTCCTTCGCGTTAAAGAACTTGACCGCCGCCGAAGAGGCGAAGATTCATGCGATCGTGAAGAAAGCGGGTTCAACGACAAACCGAGTGCGCGGTTGGGAAAATTCAGTTTTCAGTTTTCAGTTTTCAGTTTTCAGGGTGCAGGGTGCAGGGTGCAGGGTGCAGGGTGCAGGGTGCAGTTTTCAGGGTGCAGAATCTTGAAATCTCT
>JBIKZJ010000592.1:0-3246 GCA_044354755.1 Schlesneria sp.
CGCAGCCTCAGTTTACCCCGCTGGAAACCGGGACCAGTGGTCGTCGAATCGCCTTGGCCCAGTGGATGGTTGATCCTGCCAACCCCCTGACCGCTCGTGTGATTGTGAATCGGGTGTGGCAACATCACTTCGGGCAGGGGATCGTGGCCACGCCAAGTGATTTTGGTCATATCGGTGCCAGACCGACGCATCCGGAACTTCTGGACTGGCTCGCGGACTGGTTCGTCCATGATGCCAAATGGTCACTGAAGAAGCTGCATCGTTTGATCATGACCAGCCAAACATATCAGATGTCAACTCGGTCCACTCCCCAACAGCGAGAAAGCGATCCGAACAATCATTGGCTGGGGCGTTTTCCCTATCGACGCCTGGATGTCGAAGCGATCCGAGATTCGATTCTTGCGACCAGTGGCAAACTGAACCCCGAAATGTTTGGACCGGCCGTCTATCTGCCAATTCCCGCCAGTGTGGTCGAGGCCCACACCGATAAAGAAGCTTCCTGGAAATCCTCGACCGAGCCCGCCATTTATCGTCGGACGATTTATGCCTACGTCAAACGAACGTTGCTGGTTCCGCTGCTCGAAGTCCTGGACCTGTGCGATACAACCAACAGCACCGAAAAGCGCAGCATCACGAGTATTGCGCCGCAGGCATTGACGCTTTATAACGGCGATTTTGTCAATTCTCAGGCGATATTTTTCGCCGATCGATTACTCCAGGAAGTAGGAACTGAACCCCTGCAGCAAATTGATCGGGGCTATCGGATTGCGTTGTGTCGCCCACCAACGGAAACAGAACAGCAAACATTGCTGGAATATCTGCAGTCAGAATTGTCCTCACAAAATACCGCAAACACGGCTGAGGCGCAACGCGCGGCCCTGATTCAGGTCTGTCGGGTGATTTTGAATTTGAACGAGTTTGTCTATGTGGAATAAGTGCGACTGCTGATTTGCGATGTGATCATTACGCGTTTGTCGATCGTGATGGCGATCCAGTAGGCAATTCCAGGAGAAATCTTTCATGACCCAATTCAGACCGAATCCCATGCCGTGTGGTCAATCCCGCCGATCGTTTCTTTGGGACGTGGGGGGTGGGTTTGCGTCGCTTGGGCTGGTCGATTTGTTATCGCGTGATGGCTATTTCGAATCGTTTGATCGTCCCCTTTCTGCAGCCGAGGCGAGGCTGCCAGTTCCATCCCAGGTGGGAAAGGTGCTGCATTATCCGGTGAAGGCCAAACATTGTATTTTCCTGTTCATGAACGGCGGTCCCAGTCAGATGGACACGTTCGATCCGAAGCCCCTCCTCGACAAATACGACGGAAAACCCTATGCGGGCAATGTGAAAGTCGGCTCGAATGGAAGGCCGATTGGCTATCTGATGCGCAGTCCGTTCGAGTTCAAAAAGTATGGTGCCAGCGGTCTGGAAATTAGCGAACTCTTCACGCAAACTGCCAAACATGCGGACGACCTTTGTGTGCTGAGAGCGATGTATACCGATACTGCGGCCCATTCCTCTGGTTGTCTGCAGATGAATACGGGCAGCCCGCTGACGGGGCGCCCCAGCCTCGGATCATGGCTGAATTATGGGCTCGGTTCACTGAACGAAAACCTGCCCAATTTCGTGGTGATGACCGATTCACGCGGAGGCCCGATCGGGGGGGCACCCAACTGGGGTGCGGGCTATATGCCCGCGACCAATCAGGGGACCCTGTTTCGCAGCAAGGGTTCACCTCTGCTCGATCTCGACACTCCGGCCGGAGTCGGTCCCCGTACTCAGCGGCATTCGCTGGACCTGTTGGCCAAGCTCAATGAAGAGCATGCCCAACTCCATCCGGAACAGTCAGAATTGGCGGCCCGAATTCTGTCGTACGAGCTCGCTTATCGGATGCAGACCAGTGCTGCCGAGGTGGTCGATGTCGAGCGGGAAAGTCAGGAAACCCAAACGCTCTACGGACTGGATGAGCCGCTGACGGCGGAATTTGGTCGCAAGTGTCTTGTGGCGCGGCGGTTGGTCGAGCAGGGAGTTCGCTTTATCCAGATCTATTCGGGGGGGGGGCATATCGAAGCGACCTGGGATGGCCACAACGATTGTATTACCAATCACAAGACGCATGCTGGAGAGACCGACAAGCCGATCGCAGGGTTGATCACCGATTTGAAGCAACGGGGCCTGTGGGATGAAACCCTGATTGTCTGGGGTGGAGAATTTGGTAGAACGGCCACCAGTGAAGGAGTGGGGAAGCCGGGCCGAGATCACAATTGGCTTGGTTTTTCGATGTGGTTGGCGGGGGGTGGGGTGAAAGGGGGGCAGGCGATCGGTGCAACGGATGATTTTGGATTTCAGGGAATCCAGGATCGTGCGCACGTTTCAGACCTTCATGCAACAATCTTGCGATTGATGGGTTTTGATCACCGCCGACTCAGCTATCTTTACAACGGGTTGGATCAGCGATTGACGGGTGTCGACGAGCGGCACGTGATTGAAAAGGTGCTTGCCTGAGGGGAGCGAATTGCATTCAGAAAATCTCGATGGGTTGCCATCTTGATTTCGGCGAGCGAATCTTCGAGAATTCTGTCACCTCGATGGAACCCTCAGGTTCTGGACGAAAACTTATACGACTGCGGAGCTTTGGTCAGATGTCGATCGAACGAGCGGAAAAACTGAAAGAATTGCTGACCGATCAATTTGTGGTCGTCGATGCCACCGTGCCGGAACTGCGCCGGTTTGAAAATTGGACCGGCAAAGTCAGAACGGTCAACATGAACTGCCGGGCACTGGTCGAGTTCGATGGACCGGTTGATATCAGCTGGTACGACATCGATCCAGACTATCTGAAGGTGGTTGACGCCCCCGTCAAAAAGGTCGCTCCCCCAGCCGCCGCTAAACCCGCAGCTGCTGCAAAGCCCGCAGCCGCAGAAGCGAAACCGGCGGCCAAACCAGCCGCTTCCGCAGGAAAAAGTCCGCTGGATGCGATTCGTGCACAGCAGGCTGCGAAGGCTCCTGGTGCAACGACAGACGCCCCTGCAGCCAAACCGTCACCACTCGATATGATCCGCAAACAACAGGCCGCAAAAGCTCCGGATGCGACAACCGATGCCCCCGCAGCCAAGCTCTCGCCGCTCGATATGATTCGCAAGCAACAGGCGTCCAAAGCCGGTGCCGTTCCCGAAGTGGTGGCGCCACCTGCTGAGGTTGCCGCTGCCCAAGTTGTTCCTGAACCGGTTGCCCCAACCCCCGTGGCACCTG
>JBIKZJ010000593.1:0-3244 GCA_044354755.1 Schlesneria sp.
GATTAAGAAGCTCGATTCGGTGCCGAAGCAGGTGGTGATTCAGGCTTTAATCGTGGAAGTGCAGTTGAATAATACCGACGAGTTCGGGATTGAACTGGGATTGCAGTCGCCGGTTCTTTTCCAGCGAAGCGTGCTGGATGCCCCAACGATCTTGACGACGACCACCACTTCGGTCACGGGGCTGCAAACAACGAATCAGTCGATCCTGTCACAAACCGGTTCTCCTGGCTTCAACTTCAATAACCCCGGTATTCCTCTGGGTAATAACATTTCGTCGAGTCCTGGTCTGGTGGGTGGGCAGAGTCTGAGTAACTTTTCGCTGGGACGAACCAATTCCCAGCTCGGTTACGGCGGGCTGGTGCTGTCGGCAGGCTCGGAAGCGGTGAATGTGTTACTCAGGGCCTTGGCCGCCAATCGCAAGCTCTCGATTCTGAGCCGTCCGCAGATTCGGGCTCTGGACAGTCAACTGGCGGAAGTCTTTGTCGGCCAGACGATCCCCACGGTGACATCCTTCAACACGAATGCCACGACCGGTGTCCTGTCACCGATCTTGACGCAACGGGAAACGGGGATTGGCATGCAAGTGACCCCGCGCATCAACGACGATGGGAACATCGTGATCCAGTTATATGCCTATCGGAGTCAACTGAGTCAGGAAACCGTGACTGTGACTACGGATTCCCGCGGTGTGGCGGTTGGTCAACGGATTACCGACCTGAGCAACGTCCGTTCGACGGTGCTGGTTCCCTCGAACAGCACGATTGTGATTGGCGGTATGATCAGTTCACGCGATGAATCGTTTACTCGTAAAGCCCCGCTGTTGGGGGATCTCCCCGTGGTGGGAAGCCTGTTCCGCTATGATTCGCGGTCCTCGATTCGGACCGAACTGCTGATTTTCCTGACCCCGCGGATTATCAATGGGCCGGAAGAAGAAGAATGCCTGAAAGAGATTGAAATGGGCCGAATCCACTTTATTGAAAGTGAAGCGGAAGAAGCACATGGTCCGCTGCGTGCGATCCCGGCGGAAGGCGATGTCTTTGAGGAAGAACACTTGCCATGGGTTCAACCGGGAGCGGTGCTGACCCCCAATCCTTCAATGCCACCGACGTACCCATCATCCCCTTCCATTGCGATTCCCCCCGCCCCCCAGGAATTGCCCGATATGCCTCCGGCCCCCGGCCAACCCGGAATGCCTCCGGTACCACCCCAACCCGATCCGAATTTGACTCGAATCAGTGCTTCGCGGTTACAAGCGACCGAAGGGAACGATGCCGCAGGGGGTGTTTCGACCGCCAACTGGACCACACCGGCCAAAGCCCCGGTTCCGGCCAAAGCGAAAAAGCGAAGCCTGTTTACCAAACGAACGACAGAGCCAACCCGTTGAAACCATTCCGCTTGTTTTTGCCGATTTTTTGGACGGAGATTGTCGTCATGATGCGTCGATCACAACGGGTTTCGCCATGGGTTTCGCCACTGACATGTGCGCTGCTGATCATGGGATTGGCGGGTTGTGCCACGTTTCATTCTCCGTTTGCCAAGAAGATCCCGAAAGCGACGGCAGCGGACCCGGCGGTGCAGATTCTCTGCCTCTGGCAACAGGCAGAAGGTCGTGATCCGGACGGCTATCCGTGTAAGGGATTTGCGGGACAGATCTTGTTTCTGTCGAACCGTGCCGCAACCCCGGTCCAGATTGAAGGGGATGTCCGGATCTATATTTTCGACGATCAGGGGACCGAGGAAGAGCAGGCCAAGCCACTGCGTCAATTTGATTTTGATTCGGGTTCTTGGGGAGTTCATCTCGCGGAAACCTCACTCGGACCGACCTACAGTATCTTTGTCCCCTATGTTCGACGCGGGGTCAAAGATGCGAACTGTGCGCTGCGAGTTCGGCTGACGCCGAAGCAGGGGCCGGTGATTTTCTCGGATTTGTCGAACATGCCGCTGAACGGAAACAAAAAGCCGGTCATGGGTGAAGATGCGAAACCGATTTCCAGCGACGAAGCGGATCGGATGGCAGCGGATGCGCTGGCGGCGAAACTGCATCGGACCACTACCATCTCGATGGGATCGAATCCCAAAGTGACCGATTCCGTGCAGAAGACCAAGAAGGAACTCAATGCGGGTCAGGTGACATTGGCCTCGCACGAGGTCCCCAGTCCCACCTCGAAAGCGACAGAGGACTCGGATCGCATTCGGCAGTTAGAGGCGATGGTCCAGCAATTGATCGAGCAGAAATCGAATCCTGCTGGGAATTCCGCAGCGAATCCCGCACACATCATTCCGGCCATTGTGAATCCGGCACCGGTGGCACCCTCAACTGGCCGTCGAAATCCTCCACTGGGTGGTGAGGCGATGACCCCCGGCGAGTTGCCGCGTGCCAACCGTCTGAAGCCATTGCGGCCAGCGTCGCGTTCCGCAGTGACAGAAGCGATCAGTGATGACGCCGGACAGGCCGTCATGAATGAGGTCGAGGATGAGGTTGTAGACGAGTACGAGGAGCAACCCGCTCCGATTCAGAGAAACGTTCGCAAGCACCCGCTGAACGAATAGCGTTTGGCGACGAATCTCGGATGGAAAACACGAGGCATCAAATTCGTGTCTGCTGAGCATCGCTGTGAACGCATGCAAAACGGCGGGAAGTCGCTCATGCATGGCGAATGCATTGTCGTTTTGGGGACACCGCATTAAATCGGTTTGTCACGACGAGGGTGATACACGACGGGGGTGATACTACGGAGATGATGAGACCGGATTGTCGTTGAGCCATTTCAAATAGTCTGGCGACGACCGAAAGGCTTCATAGGCGGGGCCGGGGCCGACAAACTCGATCATCGCACCGGGAATTTGGCCGTTGGCGACGCGAATCACCTCGACCGGCTGGCGAAAGTCTTCGGGACGCAGCGCGGGTGGGTGATCATCATGGAAAAGGGAATTGCTGGCGAGAAAGTCAAAGTGGGCGGCGAGTGTCATGGAACCACTTTCCCGATCATTCCACAGGCGTTGCCACTCATTGACCGTCTTCGGCCCCCATTGCGGATTGATCCATGCCCCCTTTCCGACGAGGTGCAGCTTGATGAATTGGGGTTTGCCGGAATAGGCATTCCGATGTCCATTCCAATGCAAGACCTGAAACAACCATTGTGATCTCGCTCGAGAATTGCCGCCGCCAGGGCCTGTCGGAGGGGGCGGGTTGACGACACCAAGTACCGATTGGAACAGGTGGAATAGATTGTTGTCGGCGAAA
>JBIKZJ010000210.1:0-10739 GCA_044354755.1 Schlesneria sp.
CAAAAATTAACCAGTTGTTTTGATTCCGCCGGATTAATTCTCACAAGTACCAGCGATTCTCACCCAAAAACGAACTCGTATCACCTGGTTACTTAAATCCTGAGTGATTGGCACGCGACTCGCATTTCATTTCCCGAGACAGTTCGTCGTGCTGAGAAAAAACGGCACGTATCCCTGCGGCGAATCGAGCTGGCTTCACGGCCCAAAGACCCGAGGGCAATTTCGCCGTCATCTTCGATCAATGAGGAGCAAGTCATGAGTCTTTTAATCCCGTGGCAATCTGCAGACGCACTCTGGGATGAGATGAATCAGTTTCGGCAACAATTGGGGCTCGCCTTTGCCGGGGCCGGCGATGAGATCCCGCTCCGTCGGCGAGTCGCACTCTCGTATCCTGCGGTCCGCATGTGTGAGAATGAGGAATTCATCACACTCGAGGCGGAGTTACCGGGGCTGAAACTGGAAGACCTTGAAATCACCCTTTCAAGTCCTGAGCAGCTCTCCTTGAAAGGGACTCATCAACTGGTTGAGCCGGAACATGCTACCTGGACTTGTCACGAGCGACCTTTCGGCAGTTTTGAAAGACTAATCGATTTGCCAAGCAGCGTGAACTCCGAGCAGATCGAGGCTCATCTTGATGCGGGGGTACTCACGATCCGCATGGGTAAAAACGATGAAGCGAAACCGGTCAAGATTAAGGTCAAGGCGGATCAGTGACGCACCCGCATTTTCTGTCACGCCCCTGATTCAGGCTGCGTCAACCAACGAGACACGCCGATTGTGTCGCCCCGTTTTAGGAACCGGATTCGCGTAAGGATTACGGGGCATTCTGCGATGGTTTTTCCACTTCATCAAGGAGACTTCCGATGACGAATTCCGTACTGGCAAAAACAAAAACGACGGAGCTTAATGGCTCCGATTCGGTAGCGACCGGGGGCGTTCATTACACCCCCCGCACCGACCTTTATGAAACCGATGATGAGGTCGTCTTGAGTTGCGACCTGCCGGGAATCATGGCCGATGACATCGAACTGCGATTTGACCGTGGGATCCTCAGCCTTCGCTGTCAGGTGAAGCCACGCCCTCTGGCGGGTCATGACTTGGTTTCGGAATACGGTGTTGGCGATTTCTATCGCAGTTTCACAATTCCGGTGGAAGTCGATGCGACGAAATTCTCTGCCGAATATCGACAGGGTGTTCTGACCGTTCATCTCCCCAAACAGGAACGAGCCAAATCGCTGAAAATTCTTGTCAAAGCAGGTTAGTCCGGCTTCGATGGAAACTCGGAACGACCCTCGGGTTGATGCTCGAGCTGAAGGTTATTGGTTGAACGTTGTTGGTTCGACCGACTCGGCGTCTGGCGTATTCTCGCCACGCCATCAATTCCCCTGTTAAACACAAAGGATCTGAATATGAATTTAATTCCCTGGAAAAAGAAAACTCGCAATACGAATGGTGGCGATGCGTCACTTGCAACCATTCAAGACTTTCCGTCAGTTCTACGCCGGATGCGTAACGAATTTGATGAGCTTTACAGTCAGTTTTCCAAAAACTGGCCTGCGCTGGAATCCCCAGCGGGGATCGAATCGTTTGGGAACGGCTGGAACTGGGGGATTACCATGACGGACGAGGAAAATCAGGTTTCGATTCGGGCCGAAGCCCCCGGATTCGAACCCGATGATTTTGATATTCGCGTTGCGGGAGACCGCTTGGTGATCCGCGCTGCCCATAAAAAAACGTCGAAATCGAAAGGGTACGACTATCAGGAACAATCCGAGTGCTTCGAATCGATGACACTCCCCCCGGGTGTCGACCCCACAAAAGTCGAGGCAAAATATAAAAATGGGGTACTCACACTGCAATTGCCAAAAACCAAAGAAGGGAAGGGGCAGCGAATCAGTGTCAAGGGGGTGTAATCCCCGCCAAAAATCCCCAAAAACAGCGGATTGCGGCCATCAAAAAAACTTCTCTCGGCATGAGAAGAGAGAAACGCTACCATAGAACGCGGATGGTAGCGTTTTTGCGCAAGGACCTTGCAGGACCTGATGAGTTTTCCCCGCAAAATCAAGCAACGAGAGGCGATTTAGAAAATGGTGAATTCTCGATCCAAACCACGAAGACAAGGAATTTTGATGAAGAACTTCAGGATTTGCATGGCACTACTTACTGGATTGCTGCTGACTCCAGAATGGACGATTCTGAACGCTGAGGATTCTCAACCTGGCGCGTTGCCTGAGATGAAAAATCCCTTGGACAGACTCACTATCGGCGGCGGCGGGCTCGAAGGAACAAGATCAATTAAGACAATTCCCCCGGATGCGGGCAACGAGTTAAACAGCAGCTTTTCGAGCCTATGGCAATCTGAAAACCTAATCGCTGAACCGACAGACGGAATCGTCACACCCGTAGAGGAATCGATCGAACAAGTGAAGATCTTGGGCCTGGAAAATAACGAGGATTTCCCTAAGGGACCTCGTCGCCTCCCCAATCTCTCGACCCTTGGACTGCTGGGAGCCGGAGTGATTGGGTTCGGAATCTACGAATATCGACGAAAGAAGCAGGTTGCGAATTGAATCGCCAAAACAACTGGGGCATTCTTCCAGAGTCCCAGCCATCCTGATCACCCATACTCGAAGAGATCAACGAAACGTGGATTCAAACCCGTTCGGACCTGAATCTTGATAAATGATGTCGGATCGCATGACTTTATTGGCAAGTTGCCGGAATCCCCCCTGGGGCGCAATAATCAACAAGCGACCAGGAAGTCTGATCTCGGACATCAGGCGTCGAGTCAGCAGTTGGTCTTTGGTCACGTTCGAACCGCCAAAGAAACCCGTGGGACGGGTTTTCACCACCAGGATGTACAGCGGTTGTTTTTTAAAATGTTTCAGCTGTTTGCGAACCAACCAGGCCGAATGACAATCCGGATGTTTTTTTAAGTTCGCTCGCAACCCACCCAACTGATCCTCGCTTAATTCATGAGGCGCAAACGAATCGGCAGCGGTCACAGCAAGTCGTTCCCGCTGGGCGGCAGCATGCGTTTCCAGAAACCGATTGGCAATTCCTTTGATCTCACAAACCTTCTCGGATTGACCCTGGGTTCGGAAATATTTTTCCAGGTGTTCACAGGCATGGGGAATCAGTTCATGCTCGGAATCGTGCAGAATCTGACCGAGAACCTGGACCCCTTCATCCGCTCCTCGTCCCAACAATGAACTTCCCAGCGCCAGAATCGCAGGACCATGTGCGGGATTGATTGCTAACGCCTCCCGTAATAACGGTTCTGCCGCTTCCGCCCCGTGCAGTTGTCCAATCGTAGAGGCCCGTTCCCATAATTCCTCGGCAGTCGCCGAAACGGGATCTTCTGCGGCATCGGGCAAGACCAGATTGTTTTTGAGTCGCGCCGCCTCGTGAAACATATTCTGCCATGGCAACACATTCTCTTTCGCCCAGCGAGCATTGATCTCGCTCGAGATTTCCGGCAAGGCATCGGCCAGAAAAGCCTCCGCTGCCGAGGTTTCGGGAGGTCGGGGAAAGCCTTGCTGTGCGAGTTGATTGATGTCTTGCTGCAGGGCGTTCAATCGATCCGCCAGACTGGGGTGCGTATCGACCGTTCCGGTGAGTCTCAACATCGCCTGTTTCATCCAACGATTTGCCTCGTCAACACCCGGAGGTTCCGCAAAAAACGTTTTCATCCGCGTCAGCAGATTTTGTGGAACATCGGCTTCGGATCTGGCTAATAAGCTCATCGATTTCCAGAACTGTTCTCCTAATTGAAGCGAGAAGCATTCGGTTCGCCAGAGTGCCTGTCCCATCGCTTCCCCCCCGCCCCACTCGGCGGCATTTCGATCCGCTTGGTACTCATCGGCACGGGAGAGGACAAAAGCATACGCATTGAAACGGGGATAATACCAATCGATCAATCGCATCAGAGTTCGACGCAGAAAGAACAACGAACCGGCGGACGACTTGGCGTGCAGTTCGGAATAGACTTGTGACCAAGTCCTTCTCAAGCGATAAATCCACATCCCAAACCAATCGTGCCGCGAAGAACGATGCCCAAATTCATGTGCCAAGACCGTGGCGAATTGACTGGGACTGAGCATCTCCATCAGCGGTAGTCCAAGATACAGGTGACTCCGATTGCCCCCCAAAAAACCCCAGCGGGGGATCATTTGTACGCAGGCATTGAAATCGGCGGTCACTCGAACCGAATGGAATGGCCGGGCACCATAAGCCTTTTCCAGCAACTGGAGCAGCCGAAACAAATTGGGAGATTCCTCGCGGGTCAGCATCCGCGCCTCGATCGGTTTCAGTGGGACCCAAACGAACATCAGTAACGGCCAGATCCCCATCACCAGAAATAAGGCCATAAGAATGATCAGCGCGATGCTTCCCCCCCGATCTCCTGGCAACATGGCGGCGAATGCCAGGGTGGCCGAGATCGTCAGCACGAACAAGAACCCCGCCAGAAATCCGGTATATCCCAAGAGAACCAACAGCAGGATCCGCAGACGAATACGCCACGGATGGGCGCCGTAACGGTGCTGAATCTGGTTCACCAGTTGATCAAATTGCTCTGCATTCATGACGGTCTACGTGATTCAGGACGGTCTCGATTTATGGCTGACGAATCGCTTGCTGAACAAGCAAATAAGGGGGAAGCCGACTGACATTGATTTTCTCGGCCCAGGCATTGAATTCAATTTTATGATCGGGAAACTTTTGAGCCAGATAGGCCAAGACCAGCGGTGCATCACCCAACTGATGAATTCCGTCCGAAATTTCATCCTTCGTTGGCACCGTTTCACGACCCAGAAGCCTCGCGGTATTTTTCAACCGTTGAGAATCCTCTTGCAGAGCGACGAGACATTTCTGCTGCCAGACCTTCGCCTCGGCCACATCCCCCTTCAGGTAACAACTCAGGCTGATAGCGAGCAGATCCGTCCATTCGACCATCGTCTCCAACTCGGGAATAGCGATCACTTGATCGAGTTTCCCACTGGCCAGCAGCAGTTGAATCGACGCGGATGACGGTGGCATCGCGTCGAGTTGCGATTGTTTTGTCAAAAACGTGTTCAGGTCACCACACAGATAGTCGATCTGCAAGTCGTATGACGAAACGCCCGAAATGGCTTGGCCCCCGGAAATGCGCTGCATCACCCCCAAATAGGTTTCGCGAACTTTGTCAAAATGACCGGTAGACGCCAGAGAATCACACAGCAGACCCATTCCGCTGAGGATGTCTAAAAGTTCGTTTCCTGCGCACTCTTGAGTGTACTCCCCATCCATCGCTTGCGTGTCATGCAAGGCGATTTGCACGTAGTGCCGCAAGTGACGCCAGGACGGATCCGATTTGATCGTCGCTGCGGCTTGATCGCACCATTTCTTGGCTTGCAACCAATCACCTCGCAGGGCACTGTTGTAGCCCAATCCCATCGCAGCCCAGCCCTGCTGGGGATCCTGGGCGAGTGACCGTTCAAAGAACTGGTTTTGCTCGACAGAGGACGAACTGGCTCGGCCACGCAAATACAATAAGGTCGCATCATTCGGAGTCGCCTGCAGGCGACGGTCGTATTCGGGAATTAACTCGTCCATCGGATCCACGGCAGTCTTCCGATTCAAATAATTGCGGTGGACGTTGATCGAAATCGGCAAATTCCAAAGCTTCGATTTCAGGAAATCCGCTACTCGCTGTTCGCTTTCATCCCCTTTCGCACCGATGGTATACAACCCCATCAATTTTGAGTCATTCAGGTTTCTTTCGAGGTACCCTTCCATAAACGACAAGAGGGTCGATTGGTCGGGATCTGACAGATGGAGCGTTGCCACGGTCGACGGTTGCAGAGGGGGGACACTGACATGAATCTTGGTCACCACTTTATTTTTCCCCTTGATTTGCATCGAGTTCGGTGGGGTCTCGAAGGGGTAATCCACATGCGGAACAAAGAGGACATTGCCCGGTAACTGCGGAATCGTTTCCGGGGGAGGTGGATTAGCGGAGTAAAAGATTTTGTCCACCACCACCGACGCATACGATTCGACATCCAGCACCCAGATCGGGCGGGAAAACCAGCGTGAGAAATAGGACGTTTGCAGATTCGCCACAATCTCTTTATTGACCGGCCCCTTCAGCTGAATCCGATGTGCCCCCTCGGGTAACTCGAACATTTTACGTTGACTGACGTTCACCGGGGGTTGACCATCAATCGACACTTCGATCGGCTGTGCAAACGCGCTGACAATGTGCAGCGGACGGTGGGTCCGTTGATGTTCGTTGAGCCAGAGCATACCGGCCAGAAAAACAGTGGCCACCAGCGTACCGAAGATCCCCCAGCGGTAGCCACCCGCGTTGGGATTAGTTCTGGGATCCAGTAACCGACTCCAGGAAAACGGATGCTCGGCTAACAGACTGGAATCGCTTCCCACCGCTTTTTCCGACTTGGAAACCAACGCGCGAAATGGCTGCTGTTCGGCAATTTCCGGGTTTTCTCGCACAAAGATCGCACACAATTCCAGCACTTTTTCATGCTGACCCACTTTTTGATAAGCTTCTGCTAACGTCTGTAGTGGATCCAGATTAAAGGTTTGGCCAGCACCTGGTTGACGAAGATAATCGAGTAAATCATACGATTCATCCAACTTCCCTGCATTAGTTTTTCGCCAGGCGAGATGAAACCGGGCATCCATAGAATCAGGTTTCAGCTGTAAGACCTGCTCGTACATCGGAGTGGCCGCCTCCCAGCGTCCCGTCTGATCGAAGTGCGAGGCGAGCCCCAGCAACAGGTGCTGATTTTCAGGAAATTTTTCGAGTGCCTCTTGGCAGAACGCGTCTGCTTCAGGAGTCATGTGAAAGGCCAGATACTGTGCGTGGGCCACCAAAGCCGTTTCGACGGTCGGTTCGGCACGGTACTGATCCAGTGCCCCCGAAACCGCCAATTGCCGCGACATTTCGTACTCGTCAGGATTTGCCACCCAATGACGTGAGCAACTTGGGCAAGAATTGAGAATCCGGACCCGTTTCAACGGAATAATGGGGATGAAAACAATGACAAACCAAAGTCGGGTTGAATAGGATTCGAGATTGCCGTAACTCCCGCAATGCTCGCATTTTCCGGGACGAGTCGCTAAATCGGTTTTCCCGTAGTAATGCGTCCCAATTCCGTTAATCGTAGTTGGCATCGCCAGACTCTTTCACGCAAAATTCCTGATGGTTGATCGCCCCCGATTCCTGTCGCCAATTTTTCCGATCGCAAACATCAACAGACCTCTCATGAACGCGATTTGATCAACTCGGCTGCGAGGCGAGGGGACCGCAGCGGTTTTCATGGCGGAATTGTCTCAACAGAAATACGAAAATTATCGTTTCAAACATTGCAACAGGAATCAAGGGAATCGCCAAAAAATAGACCAGCCCAGACTTCATGAGACTTGCTGACATCGCAGCAAGTCTCATGAAGTCTTTACCAATTTGGTGGTCCATCGCCGAATTTGCGATGATTCCTTACGGTATTCTTCCATCGATTGGAAATCAATTCCTGTCTTATATCACGAGACGGCAGCGAACGGTTTTTTGAGATTCGCTGGATTCGCGTTCGTGGCCGCCGGGTCGTCGGTTTCGATCCTGCCGTCAGCGCGTGTTCTTTTGAGGATCGTCAGTCAATCGAAGCTGATCGATCTCACGTCCTTCTGAAACGGACCAGATCCGGATGAATCCGTCGGTGCATCCCGAATAAAGAATGTCGTTTGACGACGAGAACGCGACCCGGTGCAACGTCGAATTCGATGTCAATCTGCGGTGACATGTTCCGTCACTTGTCTTGAAGATCTGAATGCCTGATTTGACATCGCTTGCTGCCAGCCACATACCGTCCGGTGAGAACGAGACACCTATGAATGGATCTGGGCCGGGAATATGAGCCGTCCAGGCAATTCTGCCCGACGGAATCTCAAACAACGTAATCTCAAACTCGCGAATGACCGCCAGCCACTTTCCGTCCTCGGAAAAGACCGGGTCTTTAGATAAACAGCCTGTTCCATCCAACGTTTGCGTCCGATCGCCGGAATTCAGATCGTAAATCTGCAACCCCTTTTGTCCCGCTGCAACAACTAACATTTTCCCGACAGCATCGACCGCGATTCTTTCCGCCGCATCGAGGAGCACGAAATCCGTTTCCGTGGGCTCTTCCAGCGAAAGATTCCACAATCGAACGGATGTCTTGCCGGCGACGCGAACTGCCGTGGTTCCATGAGCCGACAACGCAGCCAACAGATGGCAAGGTTCGGGCATCACTTCCGAAATCATCAATTCCTGGCTGCGAAAAATCTCGACGCGGGAATGATCTACCGACAATAACAAGATTGCACCGTCCTGACTAACGGCCCAATTTCCAATGGAACGGTTCTTTCGCCCGTCGACCCTTCGCGCTTCGCGTGTCACAAGATCCATCGATATGATCTCGAAATCTCCTAATTGCCCCCAAAGCTTCTCCCCATTCGATGTGGAAATCAGGCGTAATACAGGCTTTCTGATGGACACTCCATCGGCTACGTTGGGTCCACCTCCGGGCACGATTAGTGTTGGAAGGAGACCAATGATGCTCCAGACGACCACTCCGAGCAGAAGTAATTCGAGCAACATCATGACCGTCGCGCGCCCGCGACATCGAGACTCGGACAAGACGATCGAGCCGACGGAAATACTTCTGAATCGTTTTCTCACGGTCGCTGCTTTCTATTGCGGCCTCATCAATCATCCCCAAGATACAGGAGGTTCATCTTTCACAGACAGACAAGGAACCCGAAGGATTGGGTTCCAACTTCACGTCAAGCAGAAGTGACATCTCTCATTCCGGGATCAACTCGCTTTCTCGCGAATTTCGACTGAATTTGGATTTTCGGAAAGAGATTGACGTTCACGAACGTCAGGCTTGCGGAGGGCCTCAAAATTTTCGGAACTTCGGGATGACCCTTTCTATTACGGCGGGGGCGTCAGTCCGTATTTGATTTTCAGTCCAGTGGGCCATCAACAGAGATCACTTGATTGAATTGGCATCCGAGCCTGTGGCGAGCAAAAAAACGTGTCAATCATGATCAAGAGTCAGACTTTCAAAAAAAGGAATCACGGAGTCAATGTCGATGATCGACAGGACAATCCCCAGCGAACCGACTTACCTCGCTCGCCCTCTGCATGCGACATTTTCGGCAATGGATTATTCAGCGGACGGAGACTCTTCAGCGCTGCAAAGTGAGCAATGCGTATCATAGAAATTCACTCGCGGCGAGACATCAGTTCAACCCTGAATTACATATCAGGAATATCCTGATACATACATATCCATAAAAACCATTAAACTTCAACGCCACTACAAACCCAATATCATGCCACAATGCCAAACGGGCATTGAAGCAAGGGTTTTTTTGAAGATCTACGAAGAGCAACCCGCCGAGCCCACTGGGTGTCAGACTTGGGTTCCTTCAGTTCTGATGTCGCCGTCTCAACTCATCCCCAGATCCTCGATCAACCTTGCCGACAGCAGGACTTTCGCAGGAGGAATGTTCAAGTTCTCAACCAGGATTGGCCTGAGTTCCTGCAGGATCAATTCGCCCGTTTGTAAATGGACGTTTTTTGTCGCGATCCTTGTTTTTACCAGCTGTCGCGTCACCTCTCCGAACGTCATCCAGCCCCGAGGAGCCACCGTTCCGAACCGAGGGCTGATCAGCAGTATCAAAATGCCCATGAAGGCGCTCGCGAGAAGTACCAACGGAATCATCCACAACTCGCTCGTGAAAAACGAGATCCCAATTGCGATCAGGAATACCGTTAAGAAAATGCTCATCAGCAAAATCCGCAGCGGTTTTGCGAGGGTCAAGGGGCGAGGAAATGCGTGCAAAAGTTCCGGTAATCGTTGCCAAAGTTGGCGTCTGGCGCTCAAAGAAAGCCGGTCCTGCAGGCGATCAGACGGTCGGAATCGCAGGTTTGTTTCCCCCGTGATCTCGCCAACAAGTCCCTGCAGGGCGATCCATTGCGATCGCAGCGGAGCCGTGGTCGTTGCGGTGGCCATCATCCGCGTCCGGACCACGTCGACAAGATCGCCAACCGTACGGATTCCCCCCACTTCGTCCCACTTCAGGACGATACCAAACCGATCCTCGACGGCCATCACGATTTCAACGCCATCCAAGCCCATGATCTGTCCTGTGAGGCCGCGCGAATCACAATAGAAACAGAGCTGTCACGAATACATTTGTCCAAAACCAGTTGGCTCAAAGGCATGAATATAATGCTGCAACTGCGGAGCCTCACCCTGACGCGGCCAAAGGATTGCAATCACATCGAAGCGTGCTTTATGATTCAGCCAGCGTTTCTGCTTCAGATAGACCAGTGCCGAGCGGGTGATCTTTTTTTGTTTGGCGAGTGTTACCGACTCGGTCGGATGCCCCGCCGCGCTCGAGGCCCGCGTTTTCACCTCGATGAATACCACCGTATCTCGATCGAGTGCTACCAGATCCAATTCTCCGAACTGACCACGTAACTGCCGTTCGAGAATTTTGTAGCCGAGTCCCTCGAGAAATCGCGCCGCCTCCGCTTCACCCTGGTTCCCAAACCGCTGCCGGACTCCTTGTGGAGTGTTCAAGAGTTTTTTGAACCAGCCAAACATCGGGGCCTCGCACTTGAGGGTTCCATGCACCGAAGGGAATTAGACAGAGGCGTATCATGATGGCGTATCACGATATCGACG
>JBIKZJ010000211.1:0-10736 GCA_044354755.1 Schlesneria sp.
TTTGTGATCGTCATTAGTGAGTCTGTAGCAGACCGGCTTTTGCGTCATTGTGGCGGCACAACCCTCGATACCGTTCAGTTGGCGTTGACTCAGGTGGATATCCCGATCACTCGCGGCCTTGCCGAGTATGGCGGGACCGCAGGCCTCGGAGCCTTCGTGGGATTGGTCAATGCGCTTCTGCTACAATTGCTCACTGAGGTCGGCACGTTGAGTTGCGTTTTCGAATCATCATATGCTGTTCATACTTCGAGCGACTTTGCCGATCGCACTCGAAACAAGACCGCGATGTGCTGTTCACGTCTCGCCTGTGTATCGCTCTTGTGCCTTGGGACTTGGCGAATACTATGGTCGTCAACTCCCCTCCAAAAAATTTCAGCCGCGATCATTCCAGAAGATTTTTCCTCGAATGAATGCGGCGTCGATGAATGGCTGAAGGGGGCTCGTCCCACCCTAGTTGTCTGGCCGGAAAGCGCAAGCACGACAACGGTGCTGGGGGAGGATTGTGAGCCTTTACAGCAGCGAGCCCACCGCGTTGGCTGCTCGATACTAGTTGGGGCGACTCGTATTCAGTTGTCTCCTCCACAGATATATAACTCGGTTATATTGATCGATCGCTGGGGGAATTCGCGTGGGTCATATGACAAGCAGTGGCTCGGGCCGGGAGAAGAAATACCCATGCCAATCTGGACGTGGTTAGGCCTGACTCCCATGCAGCAAGACGTGCCATTTCACGCCGGACGCAGAAATCGATTGATGATGGTTGAACCTAATTTCACTTTTAGTGTGGGAATTTGTCACGACGTATGTTTTCCGGAATGGCTAATTCAAACTTGTCATCTCAATCCCGATTTCGTCGTTCTTTGTGGCAATGAAACATTTGATCGATCCGGGCGAATTTCAAAGTCATTGTTGGCGTTGTCTCGGCTGCGAGCCATCGAATCGGGTAAGAATGTGTTGCGATGCGCCACTGGAGGACCGTCAGGATTCATAACGCCAGATGGCGAATTCACCGCGATTGATGAGCGAACCCTCGCCATAATTAACGTCAAATCGGGCTTCGGACCTTCTGCGCGAACAACTTGGGGCCCTTGGGCGTTTTGGCTGCTGATGTTCGGATCCGCTTTCATTATTCCATTCAGTCGAAGGCCGTCAAAAGATTGTTGAACAAAAGTTCTCAAGAGCATGAGGTACCATGATGTCCATTCGGCGCGGAATGACTTTGATTGAACTGCTCGTCTCGCTGGCCGTGATTGCGGTTTTGATGGGCGTTTTGTGTCCGGCTGTTCTGGCAAGCCGTGAAGCAGCGCGACGCATGCAGTGCCAAAATCACCTGAAACAAATCGGTTTGGCACTCAACAACTACCACGATTTGCACAGCACTTTACCTATTGGAATCGTTTCGCGTTTTACGTCGACACGTGTCGCGTTCAGGACTTTGATTACGACCGGAGGTGGATTCAATGTCAGCAATGCCTCACCAGAAACACCTTGGCTCTTTCAAATTCTTCCCCAACTCGACCAGAGCGCGAGTTGGTCGAAGTTTGATCCTGCCCACGGCTCGTTCGGCTACATCAACCTGAAGCCGCCCTATCTGCTTTCTGGGCTTAACGCAAACGCGGAAGTTTTGAAAAATAATTTCCCCGTGTTGAAATGTCCGAGTGATCGTGATCTGCCATTCGACTATGACATCAATGCGTTGTTGGGGGGGGCACTGGGTATCCCGATCCCAACGTGCGGGCGCTCCAACTATGCGGCAAACTGGGGCAATACGAACTGGGATCAGTCAGCGGACCTTGACGGCGATGGGATGGACGATTCTGGCGTCAAATTTTACGCGTCCCCTTTCTCTCGAAGCCGTAGTCTCCGCTTTGGCGAGATCACTGATGGTTTGGATCAGACGATTGCCGTCGCCGAAGTGCGGCAGGGAAAGGGGATTGACGGGCGCGGGGCGATTGTCACGCCGCTTCCAGGGGGAAGCTTATACATGTCTCGATTCACGCCGAATGGAACCATCGACCAATTCGATAAGATCCCAACCACAGGACCGAACAGTGGCGACCAAATGCCATTTCCTCGGACATGCGGCCGCGAAGAAGGATTGCCTTGCGGATATGATTCTTTCGCCTTTACCGCATTTGCGGGGTCGCGAAGCAGACATTCAGGCGGTCTTTTTGTCCTTCATGTCAGCGGACGAGTTGTATTTATGAGCGACCACGTCGATCGCGCCGTGTGGGAGGCGTTGCACGGCATCTCAGAGGGCGAAAATGCATCGCAATGACGCAGCGCAAAGCAGAACTTTTCAGATGGGCCCTGGGGACACATAGAGGCAGAAAACCTAGGGGACACGAAAACAATTTCGGTTTGCCGAGTGAGTAAGGCTAATGGCGGCGGAGCGGGAGGGGGCAAAAGTATCTCAAGGGGCACGGAATCACAGGTTTTTCGTGGTCACGCTGCCGGAAAACGCATGAAAACGCGATCACATCGCGATAATCCCAACGAAAGCCCTCAGCCTCGTTGATTTTTTGTCCAGCGAGGGAATCGTTAAGCGCGTTTATGAGTCCTGACCCCTTTGATTTTTCTGCCACAACATCGGCCCATCTGATTGTTTTCGCTTCGTCATCCTGAAAGAACAGCCGCGTTGTGACACGGGAGTTTACGGGCGGAATATCCGATGCGGTTGCCATCGGTGTGAATCGAGGGTCAGAACCTTGAAGCAGCAGGGCTAGACAAAGGGTTATTTGAGCCGGGAATGCGAATGGAATCATGAGGAAAATCTCCAATCAAGTTGACAACAAACTGGGAATAGAAAAAAAATCACAACAAACAGACTTGGGTTTAAGCGTCTGAATCGACAACGTCTGATTCGTCAATCACTTCTATCTTCGAGAGTGAGGCTTAGAGAGCGAGAAGTCGAGTTCGATCATGGTGTCGGATGACGACCAGTCGACTTCGAATGGTGTGTCCAAGATACTCAGATATTTCACGGGTAGCGCGACGAAATCAGGCCGGACAGAAGCCAGGGTGACTCGATATTCCCCTGGTTGAAGCCACAATGGACCTTCGGCAAGCGGGCTGCGCAACACGAACGTTCCGTCGCTCAGTGACACGCCGCTCCCGATGACCTCCCAACTCGTTTCATTCAATTCATGAATCGTCACTTCAATTCCTGCGATGGGCTCGCCATCACTCTGCAACAAACCTTCCGTGCCTCCCGGAACCGACCGGTATCCGCCGCAGCCGATGACGATGCCGCAGACGACCGAGACTAATGACAAGGGAATCAATGAAGGCAGGAAAACCCTGCCAAGGTGTTGAGTCAACATCGTGTGTCATTTCCTGAAGGTACTTCGGTTGTCTGAACATCTCTCGCTCAATACTCATGAGACCGTGTGCATTTCCGCGTTCCGCCAGTTTCATCAGCATCGAGCCCCCGAATACCTCTCTTTGATGAAATTAGAAATCCCCAATCACCTCGTTACCGTTGCGGGAATGAATTGCGCGGTGAAGTGAGAGATCAATGTTGTCGCTCAGGAAACGGACGGCTCCGTCACACAGTAAGGCATGAGCACCTCCGGTGTGCAGGCTTCGTGGTCCGAAAAAACCAGTTCCGTGCATCGTGATGTCAGGGATTTTACTGTTGGGTGTGCTGTAGCCGTTCGTCGTGACGTTGGCGCTTATTCCTCGTACCCAAGACAGGCCGCGGCCAGAACCAGCTCCGCCAGCGACCCAGCGGGTTTGTGCGGCGACGACAAGATCCAAATTTGGATTGATGATCGTTCCCGGCAACCAACCGTTGCTGATACCCCTGAAGCCGCCAGTTGAGGGCCCTGCTGGACTGCATCCCGTGCTCCCGTTCAGTAGTTTTCGATAGGGAAACGACGGAGCCAAACCGGCAGTCAGAACGACGTCGGTGCCATCCCCGCGAGCGGTCTCACTCATAAAGACTGTGCCTGAGGTGCCGTCCGTGATATCGCGCATTCCCGTGTTGGAATTGAGCCAGATGAGGCCGTCTGTGGGATAACGATCGTCATAGTTGACTCCAGTTCCGCTACCGTTGCTCATCATGTAGTTGATCGCGCCAAAACTGTAAATTTGCCCACTGACTGTCGCCTGATAGCGTGACGGCGATGGGTCGCTCGGACACAGGAAAGTCGGGACGATCGCAGGAAACACAGCTGACAGCGCAGGATTGGGATAGGTGTTTGGACCGCTTCCCAGATACGGTTTCAATGAGAAGTCGATCAGTCCTTGCAAATTGGCGTGATCAAGATGCGGCAAGATGCGTGCTTGTGGCGAATAGCTGGTGGAGTTCCCGCCGATGGGGAACTTCGTGTATGTGCTCTCGTAGTTGTGCAAAGCCAGTCCCATTTGTTTGAGATTGTTCTTGCACTGAGTGCGTCGCGCGGCCTCTCGCGCCTGTTGCACCGCTGGCAACAGCAGGGCAATCAGGATTGCGATGATCGCAATGACGACCAGCAATTCGATCAATGTAAAGCCGGGCCTTACTCGGTGTCGACGAGTCAGATTCATAGACAACTCCTTCAAAAGCGGTGCGATCAATGTGCAAAATAACCTGGCGAAACGTGTTCCCCAGGGAATCCAGTCTCAGACGATGATATCGTCGCCGCCCTTTTAATGCAACTGTTATGCAAAAACAATTTATGTGTGGCTGCACAATTTAAGTTGATGCGGTTTTATTGCAAGTGTGTTGCAAGTGTCGGCAAGCATCATTACAATTGAATCCACACAGGCGGCAACCACGGATTCGACCGAGAGCGATGCGGCCACAATCCTCATCAGATTGAAGGAAAACCCACTCATGACCGAACGACAGCCCTCCTCGCAAACCTGGAATCGGGACGAAGTCCGACATTTACTTGGGCGGATCAGTTTCGCCGGCGCCGTCAAGTCGCAAAAGACGAGTGTTGACTACCTGCCATTCCATTTTTCTCAATCTCTGAAACTGATTGCTCAGATGATTGCGGCGGAAGTTCCGACACGCGTGTTCTCCATCTCGCTGGGTGGTTTTGATCATCATGCAACGCAGTCCATGCGGCATGCGATGCTGTTGCAAGAACTGAGCGAAGGGCTTGCTTCCTTGATTCAGGATCTGAAGAGTCTGGGGCACCTGGATCGCACTTTGATGATGACATTCTCCGAATTTGGACGACGAGTTGCGGAGAATCAGAGCGAAGGGACCGATCACGGTACTGCGAGCATGATGTTTCTGGCGGGTGGTTCCGTGAAACCGGGATTCCACGGTCCGCGTCCTGACCTGGCTCATCTCGATCCAGTGGGTGATTTGATTCACGCAGTCGATTTTCGGTCCGTGTATGCCAGTGTGCTGTCTTCTTGGCTGAAGGCCGATTACGGCAATCTGCTTGCGCCCGAGGTGAATCCGCTTGCTGGGCTGTTTGATTGATTGGAATCGAAGTTTTTCAGGAATCCACTTCTGTCTCAGGAATCGATCAATGATTTGTCGCTTGGTTTTGTGTTCGTCCCCGTTTCGACTGGGGCTCGGGTTGTTTTTCGCAGCCATTCCGGCGTTTGCAATCGCCGAAACTCTCTGGCCTGGATTTCGTGGGCAAGGCGCTAGTCATGTGGTTGGGAAAAACCTCCCGCTCTTCTGGGAAATGGGGAACCGCGGCCCAGGAAACTGGTCGATCCGCTTACCCGGCTACGGACAGTCTAGCCCTGTCGTTTGGAATGACACGATTTTCGTGACGGCAGTGTCCGGCGCAGAAAAAGAAGAGTTGCACGTTCTGGCGATCTCGCGGGTTGACGGAAAAACATTGTGGCAAAAAGAGTTCTCCGGCACACAACATGTCAAAGACAGTGATACGGTCAGCCGTGGTGCTCCGACGCCTGTCGCCGATGCAGAACGAATTTACGCCGTTTTCGAAAGTGGAGATGTGATCGTGTTGACGCACGACGGGGAAGCCCGGTGGCAGCGATCGTTCGTGAAAGAATTTGGAGAGATTAAGGGCCCGCATGGGTATGCCAGTTCTCCCGTACTGGTCGATGGTCTCTTAATTCTGCAAGTGTCTCATGCTGGACCGTCTTATGTTCTCGCGCTGGACGCAGCATCCGGCGAGCAACGCTGGAAAGTTGATCATCCGTCACAGACCGGGCAGAGCAGTCCCGCCGTCGTTCGGCGGGACTGTCAAAATCAATTGATTATTTCGACAGCCGGGAGTGTGCGAGCGTTGCAAGCGTCTACTGGCGAGGAAGTCTGGGCGTTAAACGACATTCGCGGTAACAGTACTGCTTCCCCGAGCATCGACGGGGATTACATCGTGATTGGTGCCAGCGCAGAGCGGGGTGGCGGTGGACCAGGCCGAGGTCGCGGCGGTCCCAACCAAGGTGGGCCCCCGGGCACCGATACTGCCGCCAAGCCACCCACGCGAGGTGGCGTCGAAGAGAAGCCATCAACACCCCCTGGTAGTCTGGCGATCCTGATGGGGAATCAAGAGTCTCCTGGAGCGGCGCAGGTTGCCTGGCAGTCGCCGAAAATTTCCTCTGGCTATGCCTCACCATTGGTGCTTGATGGTCTGGCTTACTTTGTCAGTCGTGTGGGGGGCGTTCAATGCGTGGACGTCGCGACGGGTGATGTCAAATGGCAACATCGCTTGCCGGGGCAGGTGTGGGCTTCTCCTGTTGCCAGCAATGGACACATCCTTTTCTTCTGCAAGGAGGGGACGGTGGTTGCGTTGAAAGCCGGTCCTGAACTGGTGGAAGTCGCGGAAAGTCAACTCTCCACCACCGATATTGTTTACGGAGTTGCCGCCGACGACCGGGGTTGGATCGTTCGCACTGGTCGGGGGCTGATTCGCGTGACCACCGAAATCAAGTGAACGTGCGATTATTTTGTCGGCTATTAGCAGCAGGAATCGCAGATCATCGGTACGAAGGACTCCGACGTTAAGGGGCAGGCATTGTCTGCTTCTTTTATGATCAACACGGATTGCTGTAATTGCACCCGAAATTTTTTTGCATACAAGTTGCGGTTGCGTTTGTTGTGCCTGTGTATTCATAGTGTGAATGTGCGGCGTAATGAGGTCTTTGCATCTTATTCTGACGCTGTTTTTGAAAGATGATGTTTCTGGAGCTATTTCATGAGTCTTCGTTTGCCTGTGACGGTGTTGTCTGGCTTTCTTGGAGCCGGGAAAACAACACTGCTGAACCATGTTCTGCATAATCGCGAAGGGATGAAAGTCGCGGTGATCGTAAATGACATGAGTGAACTCAATGTTGATCTGCGACTGATTCGTGATGGTGGTGCCGAACTCAGTCGAGTGGATGAAAAACTCATCGAGCTTTCGAACGGATGTATTTGTTGCACCCTTCGCGAAGACTTATTGCGTGAAGTCAGTCGCTTGGCTCAAGAGGGCCGGTTCGACTATCTGTTGATTGAATCGACGGGAATCTCTGAGCCGCTGCCGGTGGCCGAGACCTTCACGTTCACCGACGACGAGGGGCGGACGCTGAGTGACTTTGCACGTCTCGATACCCTTGTGACCGTGGTTGATGCCGCCAATTTCCAGTACGACCTCGATTCTCTCGAAGAATTAAAGGATCGCGAGATTGGATTGGATGAGAATGATTCGCGAGATGTCGCCAATCTGCTGGTCGACCAGATCGAGTTTGCGAATGTGATTCTGCTCAACAAAACCGACTTGGTGGTAGAAGAGGAAGCGGGACGGATCGAGGCGTTGCTTCGGCAGCTCAATCCTACGGCCCGAATTATTCGCACAGCGCGCAGTCGCGTAGCATTGGATCGCATTCTCAATACGGGTCTCTTCAGTGAAGACTGGGCGAAGCAATCGCAGCAATGGCTGGTGACCGAACGTGGTGCGGAAGTCTCCGAGGCTGACGAATATGGCTTCCGTAGCTTCGTTTATCGGCGCTTTCGGCCATTTCATCCGCAACGACTGTGGGACTACCTAATGGAAGAGGAACTGGCCGCTCAGGTCGTACGCTCGAAGGGGTTGATGTGGCTCGCCACTCGACACGACTACGGCGGGGAGTGGTCTTCGGCAGGGAATATCCTTGGCTGCGAACCTCTCGGGAGATGGCTTGCCGCAACGCCGGAAGAGGAATGGCCCGACGATGAGGATTTCCTCCAGGAATCCAAGTCGATTTGGCGCGAGCCATATGGAGACAGGCGTCAAGAATTGGTTTTGATCGGCTACGACCTCGGTGAAGCCACGGTTTCGTTAGCGCTTGACGAGTGTCTGCTTACGGACAGCGAACTCGCCGAAGGCCCCGAGGTCTGGGCGACCTACGAAGATCCGTTCGATTCGTGGGACGACGCCGATAAGTGTGAGTTAGATGAAGACTACGGCGCGAAGACGGCCGGGGAATCCGTCTCTCCGAATAGTTCTGAGCCGATTTGAAGCCTCGTCATATTCATCGAGGACCAAATACAGGATGGCGACGGCCGCAATCCGAGTGGCTGCGTTGTCTTCGCGAGTTTGCAGATAGCGAAAGGATAAGGGAATGAAGTTCGATTATGACGTCGTGATTGTCGGAGCGGGAGCCTCGGGAGTCGGGATGTCCCATGTGCTGAAGACACTGGGGATCAATCGCTTCACGATGCTGGAGCGGCACGAAGTCGGAGCTAGTTTTCTGCGTTGGCCTAGAGAGATGCGTTTCATCTCGCCGTCGTTCACCGGGAATGCCTTCGGCATACTCGACCTGAATGCCGTCACGCTGGAGACGTCACCCGCTTACACTCTCGAAACGGAACATCCTTCGGGAAAACAGTTCGCCAAGTACCTGCAACTGATTGTTGACGAGTTCAAGCTGCCGGTCCGAACAGGTCTTGAAGTGCTGTCGATCCGCGAACGAAACTCCATGCTGGCTCGATCGCACAATGGAAAGTCACTGACTCGCGAGGCGGCGGTAACGCTACCGACTTCAAGCAATCGAAAGCAGATCTCGTCAGATGGTGGCGATCGTTCTGCGAGCCAAGCATTTGAAACCGTGGCTTCTTTCGGGTTCGAGATCGAAACATCCGACGGAATTATTACGGCTCGGTTCGTGATTTGGGCGGCGGGTGAGTTTCAGTATCCGAAACGGGATGCGTTTCCAGGGGCAGAGTTGTGCGTTCACAACGCGACAATTACTTCATGGCGTGCAGCGGCGAACGGATCGTTGGGATTGCCACTCGACGAGATTGAAACGACAGATGCGGCTGACGATGCGCAGGCCAATCATTTCATTATCATTGGCGGTAACGAGAGCGGGATCGACGCGGCAGTCAACCTGGTTCGGTTCGGAAAGAGAGTGACGGTCCTCGATCGTGGGACACCGTGGGAACCGGCAGGGTCAGACCCGAGCAAGACGCTCACGCCGTATACACTTGAACGGCTAGACCGCGCTCTAAAGACCGAGCGACTCGAACTGGTCGGGAAAACGCGAGTCAAAGCAGTTAAGCGCGAAAATGGACGCCACAGCGTCACGTCGAAAGGGGTCGCTCGGGTCTCTGTCAATCCGCCCATTCTCGCGACCGGGTTCTCAGGCAGCTTGAGGCTGATCGAGCCCCTCTTCACTTGGAAAAAGAATGGTTACGTCGATCTGACTGAGAGAGACGAATCGACGATCACGCCGGGACTGTTCGTGGCTGGACCGATGGTCCGCCACGAGGACGCGATTTTTTGCTTCATCTACAAATTTCGGCAACGCTTCGCTGTGGTGGCAAATGCGATCGCCCAGCAACTCGGAATCGACACGGAACCGCTGGAAGCGTATCGGAAAAAACAGATGTTTCTCGACGACCTGAGCTGCTGCGAGGAAGAGTGTGTATGCTGATTGACCGACATTCCAGTCAGCACACCTCGTTCGCATGAGATCAAAAACTCCCGACAACAACCAACGACACGAAAAACAATCATGACTGTGACAACCGCCAGAACCATTCCAACTGCTAAACAAACTGTCCTGGTCATCGGCGATGAAAGTGTTGGGAAATCGGCTCTCGTAGCGAGTCTGACCGGGCGCGGTGCCTATTCGTCAAACTTTCGCGGTTCGACGGTCAGTGTTCAGACGTACGCCTCAGACCGTGCTGATTTCGTGGATACGCCAGGCATCCTGTTTGCCTCAGATGCCGAGACCACACGGAGGACTCTCGCCGAATTGGCCGAGCACGAGCGAGTCCTCGTAGTGGTCAAGGCGACGCATCTCGATGAGGATCTGCGAAGAATGCTGCCGCTGGTTCAAGGGAAATGCGGCGCTGTGGCCGTCACATTCTGGGACAAGGTTCAACCGGGCGAACATGCGTTTGAGGCAATTGAGAAGCTGAGCGCCGAATCCGGTGTTCCGTTCGTCGCAATCGATGCTCGTCAAGTGACTGCGGCCCAACGTGTGGCAATCTTTGCCGCTTTGGAGACCGAGGCGACATTCGTCCGCCCCGTGTTGCTTGCCCGCGCCGGTTGGCGGATCGAACCGAAGCCAGGGTTGCTCGATAATCGGTGGATCGGACCGTGGCTGGCTCTTGTTCTGTTGCTTGCTCCGTCGGTGATTGCGGTGCAGGCGGCGAATACGTTCGCGGGTTGGGCTGATCCAATCGTGAGCGGATTGCTGGCGGGTGTCATTGAATCCGTGAAGGCGTCAATGCCCGAATTCCTCGCAGTGATGTTCGTCGGAAAGTACGGCCTGCTGACGATGGGACCGCTCTTGTTTGTGTGGGCGGTGCCAACGGTAGTTCTTTATGCGGTATTACTCGCGGTCTATAA
>JBIKZJ010000212.1:0-10717 GCA_044354755.1 Schlesneria sp.
GTGGCTGATCATGAGGTGTGCGTCAAAAAACGCGTTGGTTCGAGCACGAACGCTTTGAATCACCATCGCCCCGTAAGACAGATTCGGTACGAAATTTCCGTCCATGACATCCCAATGGAGCCAACGCGAGCCGGCGGCACTCAGGCGATCGACTTCGCGATTCAAATCCCCAAAATCGCATTTCAACATCGAAGGGGCGATCACGGGGACAGGATGGGAAGTGGTGGAAATTGGCATGGGAATATCGAATCTCGATGGACCAAGTGTGACGAGCGTGGTTCTCAGGGTTCTGCAATGACGAATACCATCATAATCAAGGCCTCTTATCGCGGGAATGGAGAATACGAACCCATTTGGCTCGGGACTTGTGGGCATTCCTTCACCCTCGTTTTCGACTGCCGCGAATCGCCCCCCCAGTGATGTCCCCGTAACACGGGATGTCGGTCAACGGAGGGAGCAGATCAAACAGCCCTGTGTGCGGGATGCTATGGGAAGCGAAAAAATGAGGGGACGCTGATTCACTTACAAGAAATCCCAGGGGATCGAGTTAAGGCAAAAACATGACCAGAGGGCAAAAGAGTTTTTCGGTCACTTCAGCGAACCGTTTTCGCGTATCTGGCGAGTGCCATCAGTGGAAAATAGAGTGCGTAGTAGTGGTATTTCAGATAGAAGACCCGAGGAAATCCGGTGCCGGTAAACTCGGTTTCATTCCAGGTCCCATCGGGTTGTTGTGTACCGAGCAGATAGCCCACTCCCCGTGCTACGGCTGTCGAATGGGCTTCACCCGCTGCGATCAGGCCGAGCAATGCCCAAGCCGTTTGCGATGCGGTGGGGACCCCTGTTCCGCGCAGGGTCGGGTCGTCATAGCTGTTGGCCGTTTCGCCCCAGCCGCCACATTCCTGCTGATGGTTTTTCAGCCATTCGGCCCCGTTGATGATGCGGGGGTCACTTGGGCTAACCCCATTCGCGACGAGACCCACGATGACCTGCCATGTTCCGTAAAGGTAGTTGACACCCCAGCGGCCATACCAGCAGTGGTCTGGCTGCTGATCTTTCCAGATAAAATCCAAGGCGCGCTGGTGGACTTCGCTGTCGGGACGGATGCCCAGCCCGGCGAAGCTTTCGAGCACACGAGCGGTAATGTCGGCGGTGCTGGGGTCAATCATCGCGTTATGATCAGCGAAGGGGACCTTGGTGAGGACTTCTCGCGTATTGTTGGCATCGAACGCGCCCCAGCCCCCGTCACGGCTCTGCATCGCCTTCAGCCAGCGAACACCCCGGCGCATGGCATGAACCATCGGCGCGGCCGCTTCGAGTTCGGCAATCGCCTGCTCGGCAGTCGCCGAACGCCCGCTGAAGACCACGGGGCCTTTGGGATCTTGGATCGCACGATCGTCAAAGAGTTCCATGGTCCAGTCTTGACCAACCCCTTCGGGAAGGCATCTTCCCAAGGTAATCAGCACCATGCAGGTATCATCGACATCGGGGTAGAATTCGTTGTGATACTCGAAGTACCAACCCCCCGGTTCCAGTTTGGGATTCCGCAGTGCCCAGTCACCCTGCTGTTTGACTTCTTTTGACAGGATCCATTCGAGCGATTTGCGGATCGCCGGGTCATGCCGACAGACGCCCGCATCACGCAGTGCAATCGTGGCGATGGCGGTATCCCAGACCGGTGAGAGACAGGGCTGTAAGCGGACTTTGGCGATGCCATGGGAATCGACATCGCGGATGACCAGCTTTTCCAGTTCGGCAAACTGCGAGGCGATGACGGGTGAATCATCTTTATATCCCAGGCAGCGCAATCCGATCAGTGTCCAGACGATGGGGGGAAAGATGGCGCCGAGGCCATCACTTTTTTCCAGTCGCTGCAAAATCCAGTTTTCACACAATTGAATGGCACGTTTGCGTAAGGGCTTGATACTAAGACGCTCACCAAATTTGATCAAACGGTCCACCCGCTGGAAAAAGCGAGTCCAGTTAATCCAGCCACGGGTCGGGCCTTCATGATTGACCCCGCCAATCGTCCGCGGAAGGGACTTTTTTGGTGTCGCATACAACTCGTCAATCTGGTGTTCCGGGGGGAGCATCGTGCAGGGCTGACAGGCCCACAAGAGACTGAGCGGAACGATGATGGTGCGGGACCAGGCGGACATTTCATAGATATTGAATGGAGCCCACAGGGGGAGCAGAATCATTTCGGGGGGGACTGCGGGGCACAGGTCGTACGGGATCAGGCCGAGCATCGCCAGGTAATACCGTGTAAAGCTGTTGACCTTTTCCATTCCTCCCGCGTGGAGAATCGCCTTGCGGGCTCGAATCATATATTCGGCCTGTGGATCATGTCCGGTAATCTTTAAAGCCAGATAGGCTTTCACCGACCCACTGATCTCGAGCGGACCGCCAGGGAACATGGCCCAACCCCCTGCAGGGCTCTGCTGGTCCAGCATATAGGCGGCCGCCTCTTTGGCACGCTGCGATTGACCTTGACCGAGGAAGGCTAGCAGCAGGATGTATTCGGATTCAAGAATCGTGTCCCCCTGCAGTTCGGCACACCAGTGGCCATCCGGCTGCTGCAATCCCAGCAGGCGATCACGAGTTCGCTCGACCGCTTGCCGCAGTGCACTGATCTCTCCTGTTGCAATCGGGGTCGTGTGCAATCGATGATTTCCAAAATCCAGCTTCCCGGAACTCATTGCGGGTCCTCTGCTCCATCGCGTAAATTCAAGTGATTGATCGGCATGTCGGATAGTATTCGCGAGTTGGCTTGGATGACAACCCGTGAATTCTTGCTCTGGCCGGATCATCGATCGCGCCGCGACGATTCGGTGGACTTGCATGGCATCCGGATGTGCGAAGTGGAACCCTGCGCACGCAGGTTACTCCACCTCAATCGCGTTCCGAGTTGGGTGATCAGTCAGAGACCCTGCCTCGATGAAAAACTCGCTAATACACCTATGTTTCCAGTGGTTTTCCCGGATGATGGCTGGCGTTGACAACTGTCGTAAATTGCCCCTCGCTGGTATTATGACAGTTGTAAAAATTCGCGACCGGCAACGATCGCATTACCCGGTGTGAGGGATCGCGCTGAATCTCATTGGTCCGATCATGAGATGGGTAAAACTTTGAAAAAACGAAGAAAATCTCTGCAGGAATAGGCAGAAATGGCTTGAACAAAAAAGCAAAAAACGTAGTATGAGCCGCAGTTCGATTTCAGCACTCGTTCTCACATCACAATCAAATCAACTTCATGAACTCGCTGCCGCGATGAAATGAGGTTGAGAGTGACGATGACGAGACTGGATCGCGACCTGTTAAGGTTGACAGGTCGAATGGATTCGATGTGTTTGATCAGTCTCAGCCGAACTGCTTAGCCCGGTGCGTCAGCGGCGAAGAGAAGTCACTCACGGGTCTCTTGGAAAGAGGACTTGAAAATGGCGAAGAAAGCAGCAGCAGCTCCAGTGAAGGCAGCAGTTCCAGCAGCAAAGGCCGCACCAGCAGCAAAGGCCGCTCCAGCAAAGAAGGCCGCTCCAGCCAAGAAGGCCGCTGCCAAGAAGGCCGCTCCAGCCGCAGCGAAGGCCGCACCCGCTGCAGCCAAGGCTGCTCCCGCTGCAGTGAAGGCCGCTCCAGCGAAGAAGGCCGCTCCAAAGAAGGCCGCCGCCAAGAAGGCCGCTGCAAAGAAGTAATATACGTTCGTTTGGTAAACCGGCTGCGGTAAACCTGTCAGCGGAACCTTGTCGCTTCGGTGACAACTGTACTACAACAAGCAAGAGGGGGTTGGATTTCCAACCCCCCCTTTCTTTTGACCCGCTTGACATCCTCGTATGGCCACAGGAAATTGCTGGCGGGATGGGGGGGCTGGAAATGGGATTTTCCTGTGCTACCATCCAGTAAGAATTCTTCGTCAGAGGCTCTGTTCAGGCTGGCGGAATCACGTTCGACACGAGATTATCTCGAACGGATTTCAACCTGACCGTTTTCATTCGTTGTGCTCCGTCTTATGTCTCATGCCGCGACCGACGATCCTCTCTTGCGTCCTGTACAGTTTGTGCGTGGTGTTGGTCCCGCCCGGGCTGAATTGCTGGCACGACTGAACCTGCACACTGTGACCGATCTGTTATGGAATCTGCCACGGGATGTCCTGGATCTTTCGCATATCTCGACCGTTTTTGATCTCAAGGAGGGGGAACTGCGAACGGTGTTTGGTGTGGTTGTGGATCGCGATGCCAAAGAGACTTCGACGGGAAAAATCATGACTGCCGTGTTACTCCAGGCGGACGGTGGTTTTGTCCGGGGGGTCTTTTTCAATCAGCCGTTTCTCTTGAGAAAGTTTGAGATTGGTCAACGAGTCCTTTTCTCCGGAAAGCCGAAGTTTCATCTGCGAAGATGGGAATTTTCTCATCCGCGCGTGCAATGGCTGGGTGAGGAAGAGATGGGTGACGGTGGGGGTGTTCTTCCCGTCTATCCTTTAACCGAAGGACTTTCCCAGCACGAAATGCGTCGAGTGATGCGGTCCGTCGTGGAAGACTTTGCACCCTTGGTTCTCGATCCGCTCCCCGAATCGTTCCGGATCCGCGCCCAAATCATGGGGCTTTCCAGCGCGCTTCAACAGCTGCATCTGCCGAAAACCGTCGACGAACATCGAGCAGGGATGCGGCGTCTGCTCTTTGATGATCTGCTCGAATTCCAGCTCGCGTTAGCACTTCGCCGACGTTTCTGGAAGCGCGATCGACAGGCGATCCCGCTCCCTATCAGCGCAAAAATCGATGCCCGAATTCGGCGGCTGTTCTCTTTTCATTTCACGGCCGGCCAAAATCAGGCGATCAAGGAAATCGTGGGTGACCTGGGACGGGAACACGCAATGCATCGGCTGCTGCAGGCGGATGTCGGTGCGGGAAAAACTGCGGTGGCCGTGTATGCCATGCTGGTTGCCATCACCGCCGGGGCGCAGGCCGTGATCATGGCCCCCACGGAAGTGCTGGCACAACAACACTGGAATACCATCGATCGCTTACTGACGGACAGTCGTGTCGAGCGGCGACTGCTGACAGGAGGGTTATCGGCGGCGCAACGACGAACGACCCTGGAAGAGATTGCGACGGGGCGCGCTCAATTGGTCATCGGCACGCAAGCGGTGATTCAAGAGGCAGTCAAATTCCAGAAACTGGGTCTGGCCATCGTTGATGAGCAGCACAAGTTTGGCGTAATGCAGCGTGCCCGATTTACCTCGAGTGACATTTCGCCGCATGTGCTGGTGATGACAGCGACCCCGATTCCCCGCAGTCTGTGCCTGACCCAGTTCGGTGACCTGGATCTGACCTTAATTTCTGAGCTCCCCCCAGGTCGTCAGCGAGTTGTCACCAGTCGTATCTTGGGCCCCTTGGCAACCCAGAAGGCCTGGAATTTTATCCGACAGAAGTTACGTGACGGTCGGCAGGCCTACGTCGTTTGTCCTCGCGTCGAAGAAGATGCCTCGGCCCCTCTCGGCGCAGATGCCACGGCGAGTGCCGAGGGAGTTTTCCGAAATCTGTCACAGGGGGAATTTAAAGAGTTTCGCGTCGGTCTGGTTCATGGTCAACAGGATCGCGAAGCCCGCTTCAAAACCATGGATGCGTTTCGTCATGGGGAACTCGACCTCCTGGTCTCGACCACCGTGATTGAAGTCGGTGTTGATGTGCCGAACGCGACGCTGATGGTGATTCATCAGGCCGAGCGTTTCGGGCTCTCGCAGTTGCATCAGCTGCGAGGTCGGATCGGCCGAGGTAAATTCCAGGGCTATTGTTTTCTGGCTTCTGAATCCGACTCGCTCGATGCCACCAAACGGTTAGCCGCGATGGAATCGACCGCCGATGGCTTCCGAATTGCGGAGGTCGATTTCGAGCTTCGCGGACCGGGGGATGTCCTGGGAACGCGCCAAAGTGGTTCGCTGCCACTACGGGTTGCCGATCTGGTGCGCGATCAGGGACTGTTGCAAGAAACCCGGACCGCCGCATTCAACTTGGTCGAGACGGGTGAATTAGACGAACCTGCATTCGGACCACTCAAAAACCAAGTGCTCGATCGCTTTCGGCAACTGATGAATTTTCCTCAAAGCGGTTAATTCAATTCAGTGAACTTGCCCCTTGATGGACAGCGGGATGCTGACCATCAAGGGGGGTGTGCTGAGCAATAGCGAACCGGGCCAAATCAGCGCGCTTACCGAATATACAGGCCAAAACCGGGAGTACTCAGTCCAAAGCCGACGCGGGGCTGTGCGTAGCCATAGGCAGGAGCATATCCATGACGAACCCCACAGCCATGACCGACAAAGCGAGGAGAGGCATAGACAACAGGAGGAGCAACGATGACTCGCGGTGCATATCCGCCATAGCCATATCCCCCGTAGCCGTGCCCGCCGTAACCACGGCCCCCGTAGCCGTACCCGCCGTAACCACGGCCCCCATAGCCGTACCCGCCGTGAACATGGACACCGTGACCATAGCCCCCACCATAATAACCATGATTCGCCGAAACTGTCCCCACGGAAGCGATCGTCAGACTCGCCATCACCAACAATCCCATCATCATTCGTTTCAACATGATTGCTTCCCTTACTTTCGAAACACCTGTCGTTCACTCGGACACGCAGGTAAACAAATGCATGAGGCGTGCCAAAACGGAAAAACCGATATTTGATCATTCCCGCGAATGCTGTTTGCATCGTATGGCCAACACGCGTTGTCACCGTCGCGGCAAGGTGAATACCACTTTTACCCATGAAAAATCGAGGAACTCCGGAAATCTTCCATGGATCCTGGCGAGAACCCCGACGCAACACCGTGAGTGCTCGGGTCGCTTACCTCGCGCGCACTGTCGTCAATCCGATAAAAACCGTGGTCACTTTTTCCCAGGAATCATCGCATCCCCGTCCGAAGGAGCTTTTTCCCAGTTTTCCAGTGGGGGCTGAGAGCTCTGTGACGACTTTGCGGGGGATTTTTCGTCCGCAGATTTTCTGGGTGCAATGCCTCCCTGGACCTGCACGCGAAATTCCGCAGGAACTGCCGTTTTTCCATCGGAGTGCTTGCGACCGATCAGCTGGAATTCCGTCAAACCGGGCGGAAGCAGGTAATACAGGCCGCCGCTTCGGTCCTGATAAGCACACCGGTAAAGACCGCGACCATGCACAGCCACCAGTTCATGGCCCAGGCCACCCACCAGCGATGTTAGGGCGAGGGAGTCACGGAAGACGGTGATACTTTCGGGAGGAGACTTTTTCGATAAGACTTTTTCATATTGGATCAGAAATTCGGTTGCAGCCTGGTCAATATCCAGTGTCCGTTGGGCTTCGAGTTGTGAAAGATGCTGGCTGAGATATTTTTCCACCGCGGCATTTCCGCTCAGATTGACTCGATAGAAGGCCGCCTGTCCTCCGGCAGCCAACGAAATCTGCAACCCTTTTTCGGTTCCCGCCAATTGAATTTGCATGCTATGGCTGTTCAGTGGGACGGGATTTTGCTGCAGCGTCTCGAGCAGAGCGCTGACATCCGCCGGGGGGAGTTTGAATTGGTTCTTGTCGATCAGGGCCGGGGGCAAATCGAGCGTTGCGGCAGTCCCGGCAATCAGTTCACCCGACAATTTCTCGGTCAGCAAAACAGAGAACACAAAGTACCCCGCCACAGCGAGTAACCCCAGTCCGATGATCCCTCCCACAATCCAACTCTGGTTCCCGCTGTTCCGTTTTTTCAGTCGTGTCATCACCGCTCCAGTCGTCGCGGTACGGTCGACAGGAAGTTCTCCTAACCGCGGTCTGGTCAATTCACCGGGATCAAATTCGACGACAACCGGAGCGACCGTCGCGGCGGCAGGAAGATTTGTCGGGAGACTTGGTTTCGGTTCGCTCCAGGGTGGCCCCTCCGCTGCACTAAGGATGAACGGTTCGGCATTCGATTGGGGAACAACAGCCGGCTTCACGGTCGACGTTTTCGGCACACTCATCCGGGTGGCACATTTCGGGCAACGCCCCTTTCCCCCGCCGGCATTGTCCGGAACACGAATGATCGCTTTGCAAAACGGACAGGAAAATTCAATCGCCATGCTCAGGTTCATTCCGCGTCTAAGAATGAGGGATTACCGGGGAGTGCATTTCATCATCTTCCGCTCGCGACGAAAAGCCAACCGACAATGTGCCAGAAGACAATGTGCCAGAAGAGGAGGCTCAAATCTTGCACCCGATGGTTTTTTCTCGTGGAACAACGTCACTCGCACACCGAGGCCGCGCACGCAGAAGTGGCACATGCAGCCTGACTCCACGGCTTTGACATTGAGGAATGACAACAGCCTGATCGAAACCGATCAGGCTGTTGGTAACTCAACTTTTTGCGACCGACTGCAATGAGGCTCAGGCGTTCGAAGAACCGCGACCTTCGCGTTTTCGTTCCTGTTCGGTCAGGCGAATCTTTCGCAAGCGGATGACGCTGGGGGTCACCTCGACGTACTCGTCGTCTTCGATGTATTCGAGTGCTGCTTCGAGTGACAATCGACGAGCCGGTTTCAGAGAGATGTTTTCGTCATTACCAGACGACCGCATGTTGGTCAGCTGTTTTTCCTTGATCGGATTGACCACCATATCATTGTCACGAGAATTCTCGCCGACGATCATTCCTTCGTAAACTTCATCGCCGGGTGCGACAAACATTTCGGCCCGATCTTGCAGCTTGAAGAGCGAGAAGCCAACCGCTTTGCCTCGTTCCTGTGAGACGAGTACGCCGTTCTGGCGACGAGGAACCGAGCCTTCGACTTCTTTGTATTGCTCAAACCGATGGTGAATGACCGCTTCACCCTTGGTTGAATTCAGCATGCGGGTTCGAATTCCGATCAGGCCGCGTGAAGGGATTGAAAATTCCAGGTGAGTCGAACCGAGATCATTACCGGTCATTTCGACCAGTTCACCACGACGATTTCCGACGATTTCCATCACCGGTCCGACGTACTCGGTCGGCACATCGACGACCAAAATTTCGAACGGCTCACACATTTTGTCGTCGATTTGCTTGCGGATGACGGTCGGCTTTCCGACAGAAAGCTCGTACCCTTCCCGACGCATCGTTTCGACCAGAATCGACAGATGCAGCACGCCGCGACCCGAGACCTTGAAAGCGTCTTTATCGCCAAAGTCTTCCACGCGAAGCGCCACGTTGGATTCGAGTTCTCGTGCCAGTCGAGCACGGATGTGGCGACTGGTCAGGAATTTGCCGCCGCCAGACAGACCCGCGAACGGTGACGAGTTGATCGTGAAGAGCATTGACAAAGTCGGTTCATCAACACTGATTCGTGGCAGGGCAATCGGGTTGATGGGACAGGCGACCGTATCACCGATTTCGGGTTTTTCCAGACCGGTTAGGGCGACGATGTCTCCGGCAGTCGCTTCGAGGACCGCGATCCGGCCCAACTTTTCAAAAACTTCGACGTTAACGACTTGATCGGGGAGCTTCGCCCCGTTGGACTTCATCATCACGACCTTCTGGCCCGGCTTGATGCTACCACCAACGATCCGTCCCGTCGCAATTCGACCGACGAATTCCGAGTACGCCAGCGAGGTGACCATCATCTGAAAGGGGCCATCGACATTGGCGATTGGTCCAGGAACCTTTTCGATGATCATATCCAGCAGGGGCTTGATCGAGTCACCGAAAACTTCGGGGTCGTGCGTGGCAAAACCCGCTCGTCCGCTCGCGAAGATGTAGGGAAAATCGAGCGTTGCATCGTCGGCACCCAGTTCGACAAACAGGTCAAAGGTTTCGGACAAGACCTGCTGCGGCCGGGCATCGGCGCGGTCGATTTTGTTAACGACAACGATGGGCTGAAGACCGACTTCGAGGGCCTTCTGCAGCACGAAGCGTGTTTGGGGACGGGGACCTTCAAAAGCGTCAACCAGCACCAGGCAGCCATCGGCCATCTGCAGCACTCGTTCGACTTCGCCGCCAAAGTCGGCGTGGCCGGGCGTATCGATAATATTGATTTTCGTGCCCAAGTAGTTGAGCGCGATATTTTTGGCGAGAATCGTAATACCACGTTCCCGTTCCAAGTCGTTGGAATCGAGAATACAGTCTTGCTGTACTTGGGACTCGCGAAACTGACCACTGGCTTTGATCAGGCAATCGACGAGGGTCGTCTTGCCGTGGTCAACGTGGGCGATGATAGCAATGTTGCGAATGTCAGACCGTCGGGTGTTCATGGCGACTCGTTGAGCGGGCTTCCACGCGGGAAGCGGACCTGGGAAATTGGAAACTACTGGTTTAACAGCCGGGTTTTTAGCCGACTTTTTTCCAGACGGGGTGGGTTCACGTCGTCGAGGACTCGCGGCGGGCAGACTGGCTGGCACAGCTCTTCACACACAGGGCTGTCGCACGCTCAGATCGCAGTGAAGTTTCCATAGTATAGCAACAAGATCCGGCTTCGTGAAGCCTGATTTTTCCTGTTCATCACAAAGCGTTGGGTTTAAGACCCTTTTTTCCGCAAAATCACACCGGAAAATTCCGGAATGAGCCGGTAGAGTGTTGTTTTTTCTGGGGATCTAAGACTCCATTTCCGTCTTCGCCCCGATTCTACTCGGTTTGCAGCGATCTGATGGAATTGATCTATTCCAGAATGATTCCAGAATGAATTGTTCCGATTTGCTGTTGCCTTGCCAGAACTCTATGATCGAATCGAATTCACCGCCTCGCTCCGTATTTGTATT
>JBIKZJ010000229.1:0-10088 GCA_044354755.1 Schlesneria sp.
CCTTTACCACCAATATGATGTGCGCCTCGGGCCTGCAAGCCTTGTTGCAGGCCGAGCAGGCAATCCGCGGCGGGGATGCCCGCGTGGTGCTGTGCGGCGGGACCGAATCGATGTCGAACGCCCCGTACTTGTTACCGAAGGGGCGGCAAGGTTTCAAGTTGGGAAACGTCAGTGCTGTCGACGCGATCCTGCATGACGGCCTCGTCGACAGTTTTGATCATGAGCACATGGGACTTTCGGTCGAGCGACTCGCCACAGAATTCGCAATTTCTCGCTCAGAGCAGGACGCATTCGCCGTTCAAAGCCAGACGCGGTATGCCGCCGCGGCCCGCAGCGGGATCTTTGAGCGCGAGATTGTTCCGGTGGGTCAATTGAAACAGGACGAACATCCGCGGGGGGGGACAACGCTGGAAACGCTCGGTCAGTTAAAGCCGGCGTTTCGACCTGATGGGACAGTGACGGCGGGAAATGCGTCGGGAATCAACGATGGTGCGGCGATGCTGGTTGTTGCTGAGCGGGCCTGGGCGTTGAAACAAGGTTGGCCAATTTTGGCGACGCTGGACGGGGGGACCGTACAAGGGTGTGACCCTGCCCGAATGGGATTGGGACCTGTACATGCCATTCACAAGCTTTGCCACCGACGCGGATGGACGCTGGATGAATTCGAAACGATTGAAATCAATGAAGCATTTGCCGTGCAGACGCTGGCCTGTCAGCGGGAGTTAAACATCGCCAGTTCCAGGCTGAATCCCTGTGGGGGAGCGATTGCGGTGGGACATCCGATTGGTGCGTCGGGAGCCCGACTGGCGGTCCATCTGGCTCATCGGATTGCTGCAGGAGAGATTACCAGTGGACTGGCCAGTCTGTGTGTTGGGGGAGGGATGGGGATTGCGGTCGCATTTCGAAAAACGCCGTCTTAATCACCCGCTTCATCCCCATCAGGTTGTGGGCGTCAGCGAGTTGAAGGTTGAGCAACATCCTGACAAGACATTTATCGGGCGAATCGAACGGGGATTTGATTTTCTGGGATATGTGATGAAACCCGCGGGGCTGGAAATGGCCCCGCGGGCGATTGAACATTGCGTCGAACGTGTCTCCCGGCCTTATGAGCAAGGTGCGGACCTAGTCCGCTTTGGGGCATACCTCAAACGCTGGTCCAGTTGGGCAAAAAGCGGACTGAGTTTGGATGGTGGGCAATTTGTTGACCGTGCCATGGAAGCGATCTCACAAAGAGTGGCGGAACTCGCAACACCCCACTGGCCATTACCGCCAACATGAGTTCCGCTTGCGGTTGAATGAATACCCCAAGGCCGCAAGACCACCCAGACCGACTAACATCACCGTTGATGGTTCGGGGACAGAGGCTGGGACCGTTAATACCTCACTAATGCCATACAACCGCATGCTAGCCGTATTGATGTTGAGGTTCGCATTCGCCCAATCGGCTCCCAACCCATAACTTAAGCCGAACACTGCTGTTTGCCCGACTAAGTCGCCCATTTGATGTCTCATGGGAGGATCTTCCCGCCACATAGCCGTTCCTGTATTCCATATTGTGCCAGTCCAGACTCCATCTGATACTTGTTGGCCATCTATCCGCTTTCCAATGGGGCTAATCAATTCGCCACTCCATAAGTTTCCTGTCGATACTTTCGTTCCATCTACCGTGTAAAGAGGGATTAGCGACGTACTCAGCAGCCCAATGTGGTCGCGTGCGTCAGTGGTAACATTGGACACGATCGCTTTCCAAATTGGACTATTACCGCCATACGTGTAGCCAGTTGCATCTGAAGATACAACACTGTCATATGTAGAGAGGTCACTGCTCGTTGCTGGCGTCGTAGTCGTCGTCACAAACACAATACGGAATTGATTCCCTGGATCGAGTCCTGTGGGGGTGGCGATCGACCCCGCTGACGCGGTGCCGGCGGCAATCGCAGCGAGTGCAAATATGGATAATACAGACAACAATTTCTTCATAACTTACCCTTTCGGAAACGACGAGTCACATTGAAGGAAAACGACCCCGAGCACACGTCGGGTCTCTTTGATCTCACCTCTCACGGTGACGCGAAATTTCGCGGGTGCCGCGACGATTGCCATGTCCCGAAAAACGATCTCCATCAGCCTGGAAATCGCGGAATCGCTTTGATCGGCACGTCGCCGCCCAGAACGCAAACAGTGAGCAAAACGAATCCCGTTTTATCACACGCACAACCGACAGAGAGCGGCGCTATTGGGATACTCGCAAGTTTGTCTTGCCAGTACATCAAGAATTATTTATTTCAAAAAAATAAAATTAAATTTTCTGGAAAAAACGACCAGTACCATCTTCCAGGTGATGCACGTCCGTCAAGAAACTTTCTTTGCGTTGCGGCGATTTCCAGCGAATTCGCCAAATTTCTTGCCGATTTCCGGGATTTGTCGTTCTGTTTTGGCGGATTTCTACCCTAGTGGATTTTCACCCGCGTGACCAGACGGTTGAGAAGGATTTCTCGGGTTAGATACCGTCCGCAGAATGACCGCAACGCGAGAACAGCCAATCGATTCTCGCTGTAACGAAAGACAATCGTCGATTGTCTGGGTGGTCGATGTCTCACCGAAACGGGTGGAATGCGAGCGGTGCCGGAAAGCAGATCCACCCACCTGGAAAACTCGCTCGCACAATGTCGTGAGATGGTGACGATTGGGATCAAGGAAATCGTGAACAACGGGAGATTGCGGCAGGGATTTGATCGTTTCACCCGAAGCCATCGGCGCCGGCCGATCGGTGTTCAGCCGATCTCTGCGAATGTTGCCGAGCAGCGATTGCGGATGATGAGCACAGCGGATTGCTGACCGCAGCGGATGGCAATGGTCAAACTCGCCATGACACCGCGGGTTAGTGCCGGGGCGCCGGTTGACGCGCTTCTCTTCGAGGCGCGGTTAAACTTTGAAACGGTGAGACGAGGAATCGGTGAGACGAGGAATCGGATGCGAATGTTCGCGACAAAAAAACAGCTTGCGAACATCCATAGAACGCTGCGGCCCAGGTCCCGCAAAACGGAAGCGAAAACCGGGTGGGGGAGCGCAAAAAATGCCGGAGCATCCTCCGTTTTTGTTGCGCAAAACGAGATTGCCCCCCCCACTCACTTCCCCTGGCCCTTTTCATTGGTTTGAAAACGCTGATTTTGGAGCATGCCATAAAGGATGATATTCGTCCCCAACTTCACCGCTTCTTCCGGGAGATAGCCTTCACAATTGCCCGAGTTCTGTCGTTCCAGCGCACAACTAATATCGTAGCGGCTGTAAATGACTGCGAATCGGCCGTCGATGTCGATCCCTTCCAGCAGCGGTTCTGCGGTTCGAATCGAAAAATTGCCACCGGCGCTGTTCTCGCCCCCTTCCGAGGTGCGGCGTTTTAGTGATTTGATTTCGCGACCGATTTTGTCGGAAAACAATTCATGAGTCACGGGGATCCGTTCGAGTTTCTTGTCGGGAAAGAGTTGCGTCATGAATTCGCGAAACCCCTTGTCAAACGGCTTGGCACCACAGCACGAATCGGCCACCAGAATCCCGCCCCGATCGAGGTAGGTTCTGAGTTGTTGTCGCTCCTCGGCGTTGATCGAAAACTGGTTTCGGCCGTGCATGTACAGAATGGGATAACGAAAAATGTTTCGGTCCGAGAGTGTCAAGTCTCGCATCTTGGTCGAGGCGGCCAGTCCGACGGTTTCGTTGAGCGAGATCAACAGGTTGCGAAGCGCCCGAGGTGCGGCGTTCCAGGATCCATTATGTTTGATCTGGGCAATCTGCAATAAACCGCGTTCGATCCGGTCGAGTTCACTATCGCCCGCGATCGCTTGCCGGACCTGCGTCTTATCGGGGGGTTCCCGTCCCGTGGCATAGGCCATGATATTGACGCCGATTTGTGTGGCTCGAACAACCTTCGCCTTGAGTTGAATGTTCCGTTTGGGGGGATCGACTTTTGCCCAATAGTCCCATAAACAGGCGAGATCTTCAGGAGAATACATGATCGAAGTTCGGCAACCAAAATCGACTCCGAGCAATTTCACTCCGTCAGGTTGCAGCGGATGTTCGATCCGGTAGACCGGATGATCCGGCGAAAGGGGTTTCAGTTCCCCTTCGCCTGGTGGCAGCAGTTGGGTGACAAGTTCTCGAAAACTCGCTTCAAAATCGGTGTTCTGACAAGTGGGACAGGCAAAAATAAACCCTCCTTCTTCGAGATATTCTTTCATCAGTTTGGTCTCGGCGGGAGTGAACGTGAGTCTCCCTGGACCGGTGATGAAGAGTACCGGAGCTTGCAGCAGAGCATTCACCCCTCCCGATTTGACCGCACGCGACAGGTCGAGTTCTTGTGTGGTGAGCAGTTTCGGCCACCTGGGCATGCTGCTGATCAATTCCGTCAAGTTGCGGATATCGCGCGGATGTCGATTCCAGTTGTTGTCGAGCAACAGAAGGGGATTGTTGGGATGCCGGGTTCCATGCTTCAGTTTATTGATCAGGACAGGGGCGAGTCCTTTTGAGAGAAACAAGAGTGCGAGGCTGGTGCCACAGACCGGTTGCGATTCGTGCGAACCGATTCCGACCCAGTGCCCGTCGACCTGATTTTGGGTCGCCAGCAGCATGGATGTCCCTTCGCGATACCAGTCGTGGTCGCCAAAGAACCGCTGTCCGGAGAGCCGTCCGGCACGTTCGATCCCGTAAACATAGTATAAAAGCCATTGTTGACCACCGACACCGGGATTCTGATGGACCGAAAAACTGCGAGAAAGCCAGGCAACTCCATTCTGGATCGCGGTATCCGGAACGGGGTCTTCGCAGCAGGGTGGGGTTCCGTCAGGGGCAACCCCCGCATCGCTCATCAACATCTGCTGAGCGATCGACAGCGAGGCGACCCCGGCCACGGTCATGCTCCCTCGACTGGGGGGCTTGCCGGCGAGATCGCTGACACCCCCCACTTCATAACCCCAGCCGCCGTCAAAGTTCTGATTTCGTTCCCAATAGTCACGGATCAATTCCCATGTTTGACGGCTGACAGCGGCTCCCGCTTCCACGGCTTCGCGGAGGCCCAAAATCGCAAACTGGGTATTGCTTTGATCCCCCCCCATTTGTCGCCCATTTTTCAGACTGTAAGACCAGGCTCCGGGATTGCCGGCGGTGATCTGGCCCCCTTCGAGGCGTTGTGCCAGATCGGCAATACGAAACGTGTCGGATTTGTCCTTGGCGGCAGACAAAGCCATGATCATGAGTGAAACCTGATAGGTTTCGTAGTGTCCGGCGGTATCCTCGGGTGAGCGGGTTCGCAGATACTGCAAGCCCCGGCGAACGGCAGGATCCTGCGGTGACATACCCGAATTCAGCAAGGCCAGGAGGCTGAGGCTGGTAATGCCGGTACGCACTTCAGCATCAGCGGGCCATGATCCATCCTGGGCCTGCTCTTTCAGCAGAAACTTTTTTCCGCGATCAATCGCCTGCTTGACCTCTTGCTCGGACAAATCCGCAGCGCGTGCCCGAGGGCTGCAAGTGAACCCGAGTGTGAATATGAGTGCGAACATGAACAACGCGAGCAGGATCGACCATTCCGGTTTCCTGCAGTTCCAACCCGTCCAGCGATTCATTGAAGCCTCCTGCATCCCGGCAAAAACACTCGTCAAAACCACCGATTCACTCCCCAGCCAGTCCGCAGCAGGGTACTATAGCGTAGCAATCATTTTTTTAACCAGATCGTTTGCATTACTTTTCCCACTGAACATCCCTTCTCCCTTTGAAATTGAGACATGGCACTTCATCCCCTGGCTGGGCAACCTGCGGTTCCCGAGATGTTGATCGACACCGAAAAACTGATCGCCAACTATTTTCAGCAGAAACCGGACCCGAGCCACAAGGGCCAACTCGTCAGTTTTGGTACGAGTGGTCATCGGGGAACATCGTCCAACGGTACCTTCACGGAATCGCATATTCTGGCGATCACCCAGGGACTGGTCGAATACCGTCAACAGCATGGCATTACCGGGCCGTTGTATTTGGGGAAGGATACCCACGCGTTGTCGCATCCGGCAGAGCGTACTGCACTGGAAGTCCTGGCAGCCAATGGGGTGGAAACCCGGATTCAAAATGGAAACGGGTTCACGCCAACTCCGGTGATCTCGCATGCGATTCTCTGTCATAACCGTGGTCGCACTGAACATCTCGCTGACGGAATCGTGATCACCCCTTCGCACAATCCCCCGGAAGATGGGGGATTCAAATACAACCCACCGAATGGAGGTCCTGCGGATACGGATGTGACGGGTTGGGTCCAAGCACGGGCCAATCAGTTGCTGAAAGAGGGAAATCGGGGGGTCAAGCGGGTCACTGTGGAAGCGGCCCTGGCGGCAGCCACGACCCAATCTGTCGATTTGGCGAAAGCCTATATCGATGATTTGAAAAACGTCGTCGACATGGAGGCGATTCAGCGGGGGGGGCTTCGGTTGGGAATCGACCCTCTGGGGGGAGCGGCCGTCGGTTATTGGGACCGGATTGCGGAAACGTATCGGTTGAACATCACGGTGGTGAATCAGCAGGTCGACCCGCGATTCGGCTTCATGACGGTCGATCATGATGGCAAAATCCGGATGGATTGTTCCAGCCCCTACGCCATGGCAAGTCTGGTCACGTGGAAAAACCAGTTTGATATTGCGTTTGGGAATGATCCTGATGCCGATCGGCATGGAATCGTGACGAAGTCTGTCGGCCTGATGAATCCCAATCACTACCTGGCGGTTGCCATCCGTTACTTGTTTCAGCATCGCCACCAATGGCCGGCCACGGCGGGTATCGGAAAAACCTGTGTCAGCAGCCAAATGATTGACAGTGTTGCCAAGTCGCTCGGCAGACCGCTGTACGAGGTTCCGGTCGGATTCAAGTGGTTTGTTACGGGATTGTTTCAGGGGACACTGGGATTTGGTGGAGAAGAAAGTGCCGGGGCGAGCTTTTTGCGAATGGACGCAACGGCGTGGTCGACGGACAAAGATGGTCTGATCATGGGGTTGCTTGCTGCGGAAATCACCGCCAAGACCGGCCGCGATCCGGGTGAGCACTATCGGGATCTGGTTGGTGAATTTGGCGAGCGGTGTTATACGCGGATTGATCAGCGAATCTCGGCCGACGAAAAAGATCGCTTTAAAAGCCTGACTCCTGCCGCAATCACCACACCGACTTTGGCGGGGGAAACCATCACCGCCCGAATCGCTGAAGCCCCTGGAAATCATCAGGCGATTGGTGGTGTGAAAGTGACGACCGACGGAGGATGGTTTGCCGCACGGCCCTCGGGGACGGAAGCGATTTACAAACTCTACGCGGAAAGTTTTCGTGATGACGCCCATCTTGAACGGATTGTCCTTGAAGCACGAGAAATTGTCGGGAACGTCTTGAAAGCGTGATTCTGAACACTTTTATCAACTCGGTTGCTTTGCCCCGCCGTGCCAAACTTCAGACTACGAGAGCCCCCCATGAGAATTTTGATTTCTGGCGCAACGTGTGTACTCCCCCAAGGTCAGACTCGTGTCGACGTGCTGATCGAAAAGGGAAAAATCCTGGGAATTGATCCACCGCGCGGGGTACAGGTCGACGAAACGATTCACGCGGAAGACCTGTTTCTGTTGCCCGGTGTGGTGGATGCTCATGTTCATTTTCGTGATCCGGGACTGACTCATAAAGAAGACCTGCGGACGGCGACGCGTGCTTGTGCGAAAGGGGGTGTCACGTCATTCTTGGAAATGCCGAACACAAAACCATTGACCATTACTTGTGAACGCCTGCACGAAAAACTGGCTCTGGCGAGCGAAAAATCGCTCGTGAATTATGGGTTTTATCTTGGGGCAACCATCGGGAATCTGGAGGAGCTCAAGTTGGCCCAACGGACACCGGGAATCAAAATTTTTATCGGTTCGAGTACCGGCGATTTGCTGGTGGATGACCAGCAGTTGCTGGAGCGAATTTTCGCCGAAACAACGCTGCCGATTTGTGCACACTGCGAGGATGAAACGACGGTGCGGGCCAACACCGAACGACTCGGCGGGGGTTCCAGCTACGAGGATCACTCACAGATTCGTGATGAAGCGGCGGCCGTGATTGCGACCAAACGGGCCATCGATCTGGCGCTGCGGCATCGACATCGCTTTCATGTGCTGCATGTTTCGACGGCGGCCGAGACGGAACTGTTCCGCGATCATCAAAGATTGATCACGGCCGAAGTTTGTCCGCACCATCTCTTTTTCAATGTGGATGACTACGAGCGGCTTGGTTCTTTGGTGCAAATGAATCCCTCGATCAAAACCGCTGCAGATAATGAAGGGTTGTGGCATGCCTTGAAAGCTGGCCGAATTCAGATGATTGCGACCGATCACGCACCGCATACGGTCGAGGAGAAGCAACAGCCCTATCCCAAGTCTCCCTCGGGGCTTCCTGCCGTAGAAAACTCACTCGCGTTGATGCTGGATTGCGTGAACGCCGGAATCTGCTCGCTGGAAAGCGTGGTTCACTGGATGTGTGATGCACCGGCCCGCGTCTGGGACATGGTGGGAAAAGGGCGGATTGCGGAAGGTTACGACGCCGATCTGGTTCTGATCGATCTGGGAAAAAAACAAACCGTTCGCAACCAGACTCAGGTCACCAAATGTGGGTGGAGTCCCTGGGATGGTGTTTCCCTGCAAGGGTGGCCGGTTCGGACGCTGGTGAAGGGGCAAACGGTTTTTCTCAATGGTCAGTTTGACGAGACCGTTCGAGGAAGTGAAATTGAATTTGATCACTCGTTGGGGGGATATTGGAGAATTTGATGCGGCAGTAGGCGGCTAACGTGCGTTTGCGGCCGCCATGGCTGGGTGAGCTTGGATCGAGTAGCCGTTGTCAGATCAACGACTTCGCCCAGCGACTCTACCTCAATGCCGATTTTCCTGTACTTATTCTGGACGAATCACTACCGTACTGACTTCAACCAATCCCGATCCTATTCCATCATTTTTTAAAGCATGACTTCTATCGTGAGTCGAGCCCTTCGATTGCCGTCGACGCTTCACACACGAACATTCGGTGGTGGGGTGACCTGGAGAACCGTGCGAGCGGTGGTCTGGAGCTTCGTCTTTCTCACGGGATGCTCACCTCGCATCTCGACTGAGGAGACGATGGAAGAGGCGCAACTCGCCTTGCGCCGCCATGATCATCCGACCGCTCAACGCTTGTTGGACGAGGTCATGAAACGCGAGCCGGAAAATCATCTGGCGCGACTTTATCGGGCACAATTGGCTCGCGACATGGGTGATGACGCTTCCGCAACCGTGCTGCTGGCCAAAATTCCCGATCGTGCGGAAAAGCTGGCCAGCTCTGCTCGTTTCCTGGAAGGTTCGATTGCGCTGGCAGCCCATCAGGCGCGGGCTGCTGAAGCCAAATTGCGACGTTCGCTCGAACTGAATCCAGAAAACATCGTGGCGCGGGAACGTCTATTACAGCTCGCGGTTTTGCAGCGGCAGAAAACAAAAATCCTGAATCAGGTTCAAGAAATTTCGCTGTTGCGCGGGTTGACCTTGGCGGAACTGGTCCTGCAATTGACCGCTGGCGAACGAATTCTGGCTCCGAAAGAGGCGATTGGGCAACTCGAAGCGTTTGTGAAATCCGATCCAGACGATCTTACTTGCAGGTCGGCCTTGGCAATCTCTAAAAATGAGGATGATGATCCGCAAGCGGCGATTTCCTTGTTACGCCAGATCATCGAGCAGCATCCGGAACACCAGGTGGCGCGTGGACTCTTGGCCGAGATGCTGGTTGATCAGCAAGAGCTAGGTGCCGCACAAGCCGTTTTGCAATCGGTCGTGCTGGACGAAAAGAGCGAGATGGAATTGTGGCGTGGGGGTGGTCAATTTCTGCTTGCGGCGGAGGAATGGGATCGGGCCGCCGAGTGTTTTCGTTTCCTGGCAGCCGGGGATGCTTTGGATCGCAATGCGTTTCGGCGGCTGGGGCTGGCGTTACAACGCCTGGGAAAGCCCCTGTTGGCCGAGATCGCACTACAACGGGCGGTAAAACTGGCTCGTTTGCGGGAACTGTGTGACTCGGTG
>JBIKZJ010000213.1:0-10691 GCA_044354755.1 Schlesneria sp.
ATGGAATACACCATTTGATTCGTGAATCACATCCTTGTCAAAAAATGCGAAGATTGTGAACCACGAATAAAACGAATCGCACGAATAGGAAGAGATTTCAAGATTCTGCACCCTGCACCCTGAAAACTGAAAACTGAAAACTGAAAACTGAAAACTGAAAACTGAATTTTCCCAATCGCGCACTCGGTTTGTCGTTGAACCGTTTTTCATGGCGTGGGAGGAAGCGGACGCGATTTGAGGGAACGGAGCATTTCCTCGGCCGGTTTGTATTTGGGATTCAATTTCAGGGCTCGCTCCCCATGCGTCATCGCTGCGGCAAAGTCTTTTTTTCGGTAGGCAATCAGAGCGACGTTAAATTCCGCTAAGGCAAAGTTGGGATCGATTTCGATCGCCGCCTGGAATTCTGCTGCCGCCTGATCAAGCTCGCCGAGCTTCAGGTAGACGACGCCGAGATTGTTATGGGCGCGGGAATCTTTGGGCGAAATCCGAATGGCGGCGGAATACTGGTGAATGGCATCAGTCATCCGGCCCAGCGTACTGTAGACAGTTCCCAGATTGTTGTGTGCTCGCGGATTTTCGGGATCGATTTTGAGGGACGTTTCGTAGTGTTGCACTGCTCGTTTCAAATCCCCCTGTGCTTTGTAGTGGACCCCGAGGCTGTAATGGGCCTCGGAATTCTTTGGGTCACGCGCGCTTAAAAAAAGGTGCTTTTGAAAGGTGGTCTTGGCAAACTTGCGACTGGAATCGGACTGCAAATTCCGGGCGTCCGCTTCATTCTTGAGCAACAGATGAAACGTCATTTCGGCCATTTCGTCGGCCGATTTGGGGCCGAGCAGGACTCGAACGGGAGGGACTTGAGGATTGCGGGGATTTTCGCTGGAATTGTCAAACGTCAGCTGCATGTGCAGGGTGGTCCCTTGAGGAAGTGACAGCGGCTTGATGTAGCTATAGCGGTTTTGCCAATTGAAATCCCAGTCCTGAATCCGCAGCAGCCAAAGTTTTGTGCCATTGGGAAGCACCGCCCAGCTTTGAACCTCTTTTCCTCGATAATGGGCATGGGCACCGACGGTGAGCAACTGTGCATCGACAGGAAGGACGTATTTGTCAGAGACCGAATAAGATTTTTCACCGGCGGGAATGTCGATCTCGCTCGCAATCAACGAGACAACTCTCGCGTGTTTGGTGGGAGGATGTGCAGCGAAATAGAGTGCCACGGATGACTGGATCGGTTCGGGCTTGCCGGTGCCACATAAATGCATTTCCAGAACCAAGTCGGTTCCTGGCTTGAGCGGCCAGGACAAATCTTCGTCGAGCGCGGCGGGGGTCGCGCCGGGGTTCCAGCCGACATTGAACCCGTTGTAATCCTCGGGACTTCGTTCCCCTTCGACAATTTTCCCGTCGTAGCCGGGAACGGGGTCCATTTCATCGAGCTGTCGTGACCAACCCGTTTGATCGGTGTACAGCAGCGCATGATGGACAATTTTGGTGTTTCCAGGGTTGAACTCCCAGCCCTTCAAGTATTTCAACTGATCCAGTGGAATCGGAATCACGAACTTTCGGGTGGTGTCTGAGACCTCTGCAGGAAGGGTGTATGATTCCCGCATCTGCACCACCAAATCCGGTTCGCCCAATTTCCATCCTGTGGGAAAATTCGGGATGCTGGGGAGATCGGATGGATTCCCTTCAAGAGCCCCTTCGCGTTGCCATTGGGCGATTTTTCCAATCTCATCATTTGTCAGGCTGCGGTCTTGCTTGAATTCACCGTATCCGGCAACCGGTCCCCAGGGGGGCATGATCTTTTGATGTGTCACCTCGACGACCTGCAGCGAGCGTTTCAGCAGGTCCTGATAGGTGAGCAACGAAAATGGCCCCAATTCCCCTGGCCGATGACAAGCCACACATTTTTGAATCATGATCGGGGAGATGTCGGCACAATAGTTTAAGGTCCCCGGCAGCTTGGGAATGTAAGGGGACGGCGGCGGGACCGCCGGGGGTGGGCCCTGTGGGTCAACGACGAGCTGAGGCTGGGGCATCGCGACCTGCTGTTGTACCGGCGCGCGACTGCTGCAGCTGATTCCCAAACCGAGGCAAACCGCGAGGAAAAATCGGATTTTCATGACAGAGACTCCCTGCTGACACGCACGGGATGAAGTATGCACTCTCGTCACAGGATTGTCGAGCAGGGCGTTTTTTCCAGCCAGCGACCAGTACGAGCTGATTTTGCTGTGCCAACACACAAAGGAGAATCGTGGCAGATGAGCGAGATTTCCAGCGAAAGCATCCGCTGGGAGGGTTTTAAAAGCGTCGGAAAGAGGGTGAAAAGTCGAATTTCCCTGGCTCCGTAACGAAAGTGGGAATTCTCATTTTTCTGACTCGAATCACACATCGGTTTTCGAGATCCTGAAATTTTCTTAAGTTTCTGCGAAATTATGGCAATCACTCATTGTTTCTGAGAATAGAATTGGTCATAACTTCTGGTATCGGATTCAATTTCATTTCATGGCGGGATGAATTTTAATTCATTCGGATTTACGCTTCGAAAATCATTTTTTCATGTTTCTCTGTTACTTCAAAAATTTTTGAAGTAGTTCCATGGATTGTGTCACAGGAAGGACGATGTATGTTGAAATCAGGATCTGTTTTAGGGCGAAGCGTTCGAAAGAAAGGTTTTACACTCATTGAATTGCTGGTTGTGATCGCAATCATTGCGGTGCTGATTGCGCTGCTGTTGCCTGCGGTTCAGCAGGCTCGCGAAGCGGCCCGTCGTACACAGTGTAAGAACAATTTGAAGCAATTGGGACTGGCTGCATTCAATTACGAGTCGACTTTCGGACAGTTTCCGGCCGCGATTTATCTGACTTCGGTATCGGGAAGCACTCTGAATAGTCTGGGTGAGGGAAGCTATAACAACTCGCCAGCCACAGCCCGAGACGATGCGAACATTCACGTTTGGACAGAAATGTTGCTTCCCTATATGGATCAAGGGAACCTCTACAATTCGATCGACTTTAATGTGCCGATGGCATTTGGGTCTTCCACTGGTGGCCCCGTCAATTTCTCATCAGGTGGCGGAAATAACTACACGACTGGACAAAATTTTGCGGTGATCGCCAACAAGGCCATTCCTGGTTTTATCTGTCCCAGTACGCCGCGAACGAGTAACACCTCTGTCTACCTCGACGATTACGTCGTCGGCAGTTTTTCATCGATGCAGTATTGGAATGCGGGTGGCGTGTGTGATTATTCGGCATTTGATATCTGTGGAAGCACTCGGAACTACGGTCCCTCGGGAGATCGAACTTGGTTTGATGCCAATGCGAATCCAGGAAATATGGGAACCAAATTGAGTATTGTTACCGATGGGGTTTCCAACACGATCATGGTTTTGGAGATCGCGAACCGTAAGAACGAATGGTCGATGGGGAAAAACATCGGTCCATCGAACTCGAATACTGGCAATCCCAACGCCGCCAGCGGCGATGTCTGGTATGGTTTTGAAATTGGCTATATGTGTTTCCGAGCCAAGACTCCGGGCTCGACCAGAGCCAGCAATACCAATGGTCCTTGCTTGATCAACTGCAACAACCAATTTGGTGCTTACAGTTTCCACACCGGTGGTACTTCGGCTCTGATGGGGGATGGAACGGTTCGATTTTTGAGTCAAAACATCGATACGGGCATGTTTCATGCCTTAATGTGTATTAACGATGGAACGACTGTCGGGGATTATTAATCGTTCCGTGGTCTGAAGATTTGCAAATCTGTCACCGGCCCGTTAATTCGGGCCGGTGTTCTTTTTCGAGTAGGCAGGAACTCGGCTGAATCCCGGTGGGAACTCGGGTTTTAAGCTGGGATTCCTGACGACTGCATTTTTGAGTCACTCGACGAGTTCCGATTGTCCGCGCTGACTTCCTCTCGTCGTTTTGTTTTTTGGGGGCATGCGATGTGGATTTTTCGTCGATTGGTGTTTTCCGGGTTGGGACTGGTATTTTTGGTGGGATGTTGGGGGGCTGAGACGGCCGAGTCTCGCATTAAGGCGATGACGAAGGGGGAACTGAAAAGCTTGGTGGCGGTGAATGGAACTGTTCGCGTAGATGGCGAGCCTGCAAGTAACGTGATACTGACTTTGCATACCAAAGATGGAAATGGGAGCCTGAACACCACGATCACCGACGAAGAAGGGGGCTACTGCTGGACGACTTACATCGGGTGCGATGGGATCGAGGCGGGTGAGTATTTGGTGACCTTCAAGCGATTTCGGAATGCGCAAAAGGAAAAAGGAGATGAGCTGCTGCTGGGTCGTTACAGCAATCCACTTGTCAATAAGCACGAATTAAAAGTCGATGCTGACGAGGGTGAAACCAGTGTCGATTTTGATCTGAAATTGAAATAAATTGGGGATGAAAGCGAGCCTGCAGGGATGATAGTCCACCTGCAGGGGCTTCCGCCAACCTGTGGGTATGTCAGCGAAAGAACCAGAGTGCCTGACATCCCCCGAAGCGTCGAATTTCACCGCTTGGTTCCGAGACAAAGATCTCATTATGTCGCACGCTTCTAGCCGTCCTCTCAGCGATCAACCCCAATTTCATTCGCCAGTGACGCGGGCATCGCAGTGGTGGATCATCAATTCCTGGGGAGATCTGTTCCTGATTTTGTTGACGCCGCTGCTGGCCGTCCCTGCTATCCTATTGCTTTACTCGCCGTCCATGGGGGGGATTTCGGCCGAAACCATTTCGCTGATCGTCACTTCGTTGTTTGCCACGGGGCACCATTTGCCGGGACTGATTCGCGCCTATGGTGACAGCGAGTTGTTCCAGCGATTTCGGTGGCGATTTTTGCTTGCCCCACCCCTGGTGTTTCTTTTTTACTTCCCGCTATACGACTATCACTACGATTTGTACCGTCTGCTGATTCTGTGCTGGGCGACTTGGCATGGGTTGATGCAATTGTATGGATTTGTTCGTATCTACGATGCCAAAGTCGGCTCGACATCCTCGACCACCGCGTATTGGGATTGGCTGGTTTGTCTCTGTGGGTTCATCACCCCGCAATTCATTCGTCCCGAAAAATTATCGAATATTTTGGTTTATTGGTACTCGTTTGGTGGCCCATTGATTCCCGCAAACGTGGTGGAAAATCTGCAGGAACTCGGGCTGGGGATTTGCGGAGTGATCTTGATTGGGTTCGTGGTGAATTATGTCATCCAGACCTACTGCGGGCCGAAACCGAATCCCGTCAAAATTGTGATGCTGGTGAGCGGCATTGGTCTGTGGTGGTATACAATTCTCGCCGTCGAGAATCTCGTGATTGGGATTGCTCTGTTTGATATCTGCCATGACGTGCAGTATCTCGCCATTGTTTGGCTTTATAATTGTCGGCGGGTCCGTACCAACCCCGAATTGGGTGGGTTTATGCGGTATCTTTTTCGTCGCAGCATGGTCCTGCTCTACTTGGGGTTGATTACTGTTTACGGAGCCATGGGTTTGCTTGCACCGCTCGTCACGGACGGAACGTTCAGCCGAATTCTTTACGGAATTCTGTTCACCTCAACAATCCTGCATTACTATTACGATGGCTTCATCTGGAAGGTGCGAGAATCGGTCAATCAGGCAGGCTTGGGTCTGGGACGTAGCGGAGCCCGATTGCCGCTCGCGCGAATCGGTTCCCGTGACCTGCTTCACGTGATCAAGTGGAGTACGCTCATGCTCGCCGGGGGGCTGCTTTTCGCGACGGACATGATCGCCCCGCCGTTATCGCAAGCTCGCCAGACTGTACTGGGTGATACTTACGCCAATCAGTTATTAGGAAACTTTTTGCCTCCGAAAAGTATGAATGAGCAGAGTTGGTTGTTTGAGCAATTTCAACGGACACAATCGATCGCGATTTCGGTTCCGGCAGATCGGTATGCGGGTCTTCGAGCCGCTGTGATGCTGGCCAATTTTGGCCGGAATGACGAAGCGGTCGAGTTATTGCAGCGGTTGGTGCAGCGATTCCCCGGTTTTTGCGAAGCCTACCTGACCTGGGGAGGTATTGATCTTTATCGTGGAAATTCCGCACGGGCTGCGGCCTCGTTCGTGGCCGCCCAGGAACGGGCATCTACTGACAGAGAACGGGCGAATGTCAACATCAAACTGGGTGAACTGCATCTCTATCAGGGTGATCGGGATTCCGCAAAAATCTGTTTTGATGAAGCGTTGCTGTTGAAGCCCAGCTTGAGTGGTGCGATTGACGCACTGTACAAGAATCGGAAAGCCGCGAACGCGCGGCGCTGAGTCCTGTTGTGGGTCGGTTTTGACTCCAGCCAAAATGAGGCTCGATTGGGAACCGCACCTGCCGGCCACCTGCGACGGTTTCAACCCGCAAGCTCCATTTTGCAGATCGTTTTTTTGATTTCAAATTCATAAATGAAAATTCCGCGAAGATTTTTGGTCAAGTGATTCTGTGAGTAGCACCCGTCAAATGCGGTTTGTAGACTTCCTTTGCGACGAGTCATTTTTTGGCGAGCGAGAGCGATCCTGGCGGTGAGCAAGCTTGCCTGACGGTGAGCATTTTTGACGGTGAGCATTTTTACCGTAGCGAAACGTTTTCCATACAGAATCCGTTTTCTTCAGCAAGACACTATTTTCTTCAGCAAGAGACTATGCGAAGTTTTTTTTTGATGCGATGGAAACATCCAGGCGGTCTGCGGCAATTCCTCACTGCGTTGACGACGTTGGTGGCCCTGGTTCTGAGGCAGGAAAATTCGCTTTGGGGGCAGGAGAGTTCCGTCACTGCAACGGACGATGTGACGACGAAAGCGGGGCTGCAATACAAAATTCTCTGGAATTCCGAGGCGGGATCCTACACTTACGCTCCGGAAAAATGGGGAGATTTGCGAATCACATTAACAAACCCGCGGGCGGAAGCCCGAGAGATCCTGTGTACGACGTACTTTGATCAGGATCCGTCACTGCAGTATGGGCGACGTCTTTCGCTTTTTCCGAATTCTTTGTTGCGAATTTCACATCCGTTGTTGATTCCGAAGAGTGATCCCGAGAAGGGGCGTAATCTGAATCTGCATAGTTTGGTGCTGGATGTTTCGTCAGGCACCGAGGTCATGATAAAAGACGAAAACGGACTGTTGATTCACGACGGTGCGTTGACGGTAACCCACGGAGGCCGAACAACCGCTGTCATGAGCAGTCCGGGCGTGGGAAATCTGAATGCTCAGTCCGATGTCGCCGACATGCTTTCTGCTGGTCGAGTCGGGCAACAATTGACAAATAAATTTGCGGTGTTAAGCGATTTGTTTTTGCCGGCGGATGAAAGCCTACTCAAGGCGTTCAGTCACGTGGTGATCACCGATGATCGAATCACCAACGACTATGCCGCCTGTAGTGCTCTTCGAACCTGGCTGCATACAGGTGGGCACCTTTGGGTCATGCTCGACAAAGCCGATCCGTCTGTTTTGCGATGTTTGCTGGGGGATGATTTTTCGGGAACGGTTGTGGGACGGGTGGGCTTGACTTCGGTTCGGATTGATAAAGCGCCTGCATGGTCGGATACCGAACGGATTCCGGGTGAAACGTTCGAGCATGATGAACCGGTCGAGATGGTGCGACTCGTGACGTCCCAGATGGATGTGTCGTACTTTGTTGACGAATGGCCCGCAGCGATGACGCGATCCTGTGGGGACGGAAAGTTGCTGATCACGACACTGGGTGCGCGGGGATGGATTAAGCCGCATCCGCCAAACTCAGAAAAAGTGGAGGATCCGCTGAAAAGTTCGAACTATCTTTCAACGACACCTCTGTTAAACATCGCGAGTGATTTTTTTCGATTACCCAAACCACCACTGCTCGCGACCTCGACGATCGAGCCTTTGGTGCGAGAATACATCGGTTACAGTATTCCTTCCTGGGGTCGAGTTGTGGGGACCCTGCTGGGGTTCTCGCTCGCGATTGTTCTGATTGGTGTTTGGATGAATCGCATCGGTCATCTTGAACACGTCAGCTGGATTGGATCCATTCTTGCAATTCTGGTGAGTGCCGCGCTGCTCATGGTTGGGCGGACGAGTCGACATGCAATTCCTGCGACGATCGCCAGCGTGCAGGTGATTCAATCGCTCAGCGGGACCGATGCCATTCGTTCAGAGGGGGGGCTGGCGATTTATCATCCTGAGGGGAGTGAGGTCTCGATCGAAGCGACTCAAGGGGGACGCATGACGCCCGATATGACGGGCTTCGAGGGGACTGCACGGCGAATGGTGACCACCGACCTGGGGGTATACCACTGGGCTAATCTTCCGCAACCTGCGGGGATGCGGTCGACTTCGTTTACTCATTCGCAGTCCGTGGCAAATCGATTAAAGGCGAGGGCGACATTGGATGCCGAGGGGATCACGGGTCAATACATGGGGCCGAATCTCGCTGGAACCGATGCCATGATTGCCACACGAAATGGTCGTATGGGGGTGACCATGAAAGGGGATGGTACGTTTGTTGGGCGTACGGAAGATGTCTTTCAATCAGGACAATTTCTCGCTGCGGACCTCTTGAGTGATGAGCAGGATCGCCGTCGTCGGACCCTCGAGCAATTGTTAACAAACCCCAAACGAAAAGATTATCCTGATCGCCCTCAACTGATGTTCTGGATAGATCCCTGGGATCAGGGGTTCCACTTTGGCGACGGGCTCACGAGTCGGGGAACGTCGCTGATCGTATTGCCGCTACTCATTGATCGTCCCGTCAACAACACCGATCTGGTCATACCCTCACCACTGATCAGCTATTTCAATCGTCGAAACCCCGACGGAACACTTCCTTCGGCGATGTGGGACGCAGCCCGTAAAGAATGGCAGGAACGTTCGTCCCCTGGACTCAACTGGTTAAGTTTCCTGGTTCCCAGAGAACTGCTTCCGCTTGCACCGCGCCGTGCACGCATTGATCTGAGTGTGACTGGACCCGTCGGTCGAATCGAGATTTTTGGATTAAAATCAGGACAAGTTGTCTCGTTGAAAACGATTATGGATCCGGTTGGCTCGCTTTCGATTGATCTGAATGATGTTGAGGCATTGACGATCGACAGTGAGGGGCGTCTTGCTCTTGGCCTGAGTGCCGGGGATCCGGATCGTCCTGAACTGACCCATAACTCGGTCCCCACGAATCTGACGGAGGAGCAGAATCGGTCGGCCACAGAAATTGATCAGAATGCCAAGGTGAATTACTGGCGAATCGAGTCGCTTGCACTCCAACTTTGGGCAAAAACCATCGAAAAAACAAAGCAGGAATAGATGACGACTTCTCAGCAAAAAACGGTGAAATCTGGAGAGCTGGTCGTGGCGATCGAATTTTTAACCAAAAAATCTGAGGTGGCTTGTGCTTAAGGCGATTATTGCCCGCGAGCTGAAATCGCTCTTGCGACGGCGGCGAATGACGGCACTGCAATGTTTGTTAGTGGTGATCTTTGGCCTGATGGTTGCCTTGCGTTGGCCCACCGATGCGCGAGTCGGCCTGACCGGTTCCCGTTCTCAGCAGGTTTTTCAGCTCTTTAGTTACGGCCTGCTGGCAACCATGTTGTTGCTGCTTCCCGTGTTTCCCGCGACCAGTATTGTGCAGGAGAAAAAGCAAGGAACGCTCGGCTTGCTACTCAACACGCCACTCGGGCCTTTCCGGATTTTCTTCGGAAAACTGATTGCCATCCTGGCGATTGCGGGGGTGATTCTGGCCATGAGTTTGCCGGCGGCGAGTGCCTGTTATGCCATGGGAGGGTTATCGCTGTACGGGAATCTCATCCGCATCTTCCAGCTGTTAATCCTGGTGGCCATTCAGTATACCGCGCTCGGATTGCTGGTCAGCAGTTATGCGCAATCCACGGATGCCGCTGTCCGGATGACTTATGGTGTCGTACTTGTGCTCGGTGTGCTCACCTTGGGACCCCATTATTTTTTGCAGGGGACAACAGGTCCCTTGGCCGATGTGGGAGAGTTTTTCCGCAGCCTGTCACCGTTTGCAGTGCTGATGTCCTTGACGGGCACAGGTGATGCGGGTGAGCAAGGGTTGATCACCAAAGTGAATCTGCTCGGGCAGTTTACGGTTTCATCCCTGGTGATTGCGCTGTTGGCGGCGATCTGGACGATCAGCCGTCTCAACCACACCATTTTTGACCGGAATCGATCTGCGGGGACGATCAGTGATGATCAGGCGGCTTCGGTGCAATTTTTCCGACGTCTCTTCTTTCTGGTTGATCCGCAGCGACGCTCGAAAGGAATATCCTCCTTTAGTAATCCGCTCATGGTCAAGGAATTTCGTTGTCGTCGATTCGGTCGGCTGCACTGGTTGGTGCGACTCGTCGCAATCTGCGCCATGCTGTCACTGGGGCTGACGTATGCTGCCACAGCGGGGACACTGGGCTGGGGTGTGGAAACGATTGGCGGAATCATGGTTGTCATGCAAGTCGCGTTGGTGGTGCTGATTACCCCCAGTCTCGCAGCAGGCTTAATCAGCAGCGAGCGCGAGGGACGTGGGTGGCTTTTGTTGCGAACCACTCCACTCTCGATTGTCAGTATCATCTGGGGAAAGCTATTAAGCGTGATTTTACCATTGATGCTGATCCTCTGTGCGACACTTCCCGGCTATATCGTCATGGTTTACATCGAACCGGGAATGGCACTTCAGGTGCGGCGTGTCGTGATTTGTCTGGCGGCGACTGCG
>JBIKZJ010000012.1:0-33925 GCA_044354755.1 Schlesneria sp.
AGAAGTGTTTCAGCAGAAGTGTTTCAGCAGAAGTGTTTCAGCAGAAGTGTTTCAGCAGAAGTGTTTCAGCAGAAGTGTTCCTGCAGAAGTGTTTCAGCAGAAGTGTTCCTGCAGAACTGTTCCTGCAGAAGTGTTCCTGCAGAAGTGTTCCTGCAGAATAGCTCCTTCGGAAAAGCTCCTTCGGAAAAGCTCCTTCAGAAAAAACCAATCTTTGATCGGCAATTCGGATCCAATCCCCGAATTGTAATCAGAATTTCGCCGTGAAACAGTCTTGTGAGAGCCAGTCTATCGAGATTGTCTGCAGAAAACGACGAACCGAATTGGTATTTTCAGGTTATGAATCCTTGCCAGAACGTCACTTTTGACAGAAAAATTGACGTTCTGGCAGGGACCGACTTGGAGCACAGGTTCGTTTCGGTAAGAATCTCACCTACAGGGCAGGTTCAAGTCACTGATTCGGACCAGTGCGCAGGGCTGCCGCATAGAATTTGTGGGGTTTGGTTCCGCAACAACTTGTCGGCTTATTGAAAAATGTCAGTCCATTGAAATTTGATCCGAGACTTTATGCAACGAATTCTGCTCAAATCCAAAATCCATCGTGCGACAGTGACGGATGCTCAATTGCATTACGAGGGAAGCGTCACGATCGACTATGACCTCATGCTTGCCGCGAATATCGCCGAGCACGAGCAGGTCCACATCTATGATGTCAACAATGGGAATCGGTTAATCACTTATGCCATTCGAGGACCGTCCGGAAGCGGAACGATCTGCATCAATGGAGCCGCAGCCCATCTCGTCTCGCCCGGAAATCTCGTCATTATTTGTGCCTATGCGCAGTTCGACGAAGCCGAAATCGAGCGACATCGTCCGAAGGTCGTGCATGTCGACGCCCAAAATTGCCAAACACGATCCCACTGAAAAAGGGGCTGATTTTCCGTCCATCGGGGGGGATGTTGATCGGCGGTAAAAAACAAACTTGGTTGACTTTCGGTCGATCGATGTCTACTTTCGTGCTGGAAATCAAGTCTATTCTTGTTTTGTATCCTACTGATGAAAGGCAACTCTGATGGGTCGTCCTGTTACCCTTTTTACCGGCCAATGGGCCGACCTGAAGCTGGAAGATCTCTGCAAAAAAGCCAAAGATTTTGGCTATGACGGTTTGGAACTGGCGTGCTGGGGTGATCACTTTGAAGTGGATAAGGCACTTTCTGACGACACCTATTGTGCCCGAAAACGAGAATTACTCGAAAAATATGATCTGCAAGTTTTCGCGATCTCCAACCATCTCGTCGGACAAGCGGTTCTTGACAATATCGACGCCCGGCACAAAAGCATTCTTCCCCCTCATGTCTGGGGTGATGGGAAACCTGAAGGGGTGACTCATCGAGCGATTGAAGAGATGAAGAACACCGCTCGGGCGGCACAGAAATTGGGAATCGGAATCGTCAATGGTTTCACTGGATCAAGTGTCTGGCACTTGATTTATGATTTCCCTCCCACACCGAAATCGATGTACGATGACGGATTCAAGCTGCTCGCCGAACGCTGGAACCCGATCCTGGATGTCTTCCAGGAGTGCGGCGTCAAGTTTGCACTGGAAGTGCATCCTACGGAAATTGCCTTCGATCTCTACTCGGCTGAACGTGCGATTGCCGCGTTGGGGGGCCGGGAAGAATTCGGCTTCAACTTTGACCCAAGCCATCTGATCTGGCAAGGAGTTGATCCGGCCGAGTTCATCCGCTATTTCCCGAATCGCATCTTTCATGTTCATATGAAGGACGCCAAAGTCACACTGAACGGGCGTTCAGGAATTCTCTCGAGCCATCTCTCTTTCGGTGATCAACGCCGCGGTTGGGATTTCCGGAGTATGGGACGCGGCGGGGTCAACTTTGAAGAAGTGATCCGGGCGCTGAACGCAGCAAAATACCAAGGCCCACTTTCGGTGGAATGGGAAGATAGTGGGATGGATCGTGAGCATGGTGCGCGTGAGTCTTGCCAATACGTCAAGAATATCGATTTCGCCCCTTCTGCGCGTGCCTTTGACGCGGCATTTGCAGAATAGCCCCCCGTTTGGCATCCCGTTCCAGGGACGCTGTGACACACGAGCATAATTTTAAGGCCGACACGAGAAATCGTGTCGGCCTTTTTGATTTCACCGCAAGCTTTAAGGCTCACTCGCCATCCATCGTTCGCGGAATCACAGCGAGATTCCTCATGTTCGTGAGACGGCAATTTCTGTCACCGACTTTTGAGGTACGCCAACAGGTCAAGCACATCCTCTTGCGTGAGCGTGTTCAGCAAACCCTCCGGCATGAATGAGACGCGCGAAGGGGTGGTACTTTCCAGGTCCGTCATACGGAATCGAATTTCACTCCCACCGGGATCATTGGGGTTGGTGGCCACCATCATGGTGTCTCCGGCTCGATTGACGATTCGGCCAAATTGTGTGGTCCCATCCTTCATGCTGTAAATCATCAGACCATACTGCTCGTTGATCACTTTATTGGGATTCAGGATGTTGTCGAGCAGGTCACTCGAGCTGTAACGTCCGCTGGCACTGCTGAGGTCAGGTCCACCGAAGCCCCCTTCCCCCTGAAAACTGTGGCACACGATACACGCGGTTGCGGTAAACAGCTTGCGACCATTATCCACGTTGCGCGGCTCAGCTAAACCTGCTTCGAGTGTCGAGGTAAAATCGTTCATCGTCCATTTTTTGACAAAGCTGCGATTTGTCTGCGGAATGATTTTAGACGGCTTTTGAGCAAGCGAAATCCGTCCCGCATACTTTTGCCGTTCTGTTTCCGTAAGCATGCTGCTCACCGCATGCAGTGAGCGATCGCGGACGGCTCTTGCCGTGGCCCCCCCTTTCCAAAAGGGGACTCGCTCGAAGGCCAGCTTCAAGAAACGCTCACGGAGTTCAGGGGTCCAGGGGGCCGTCTGACTGGAACCGGTCAATGCCTGGAGGTAGAGAATCTGCTCTTCCTGGGTTCGGCTTTGTTCCAGCAAATCCAGAATCGGTACGATCAGTGTCTTGCTTTGTAGCGCCGCCACCAGAGCGACCAGTTCTTCGTTGACCCGACGATCTGTTGAGGGAATCGCGGGCTCCAGTTGTGCCACAAGTTTGGCAGCGATCTCGTGCGGATATTTGCCATGTCGAGTGGCAGAAATCGTGAGAATCCTCAAGTACCAGCACTGTTCATCAGGACTCAATTTTCCGAACTCAAAACGATCGAGCGCGACAAGCAACGAGGATTGAATGGTTGTCTCACCGTCGGTCGAACGCGCGAGTGCCAATAAGGCTTGAAGTGCTGTCCGGGGATCGCGCTCGCTGAGTGCCTGATCTTTCCACTCGGAAACCGGTTGCCATTCCAGTGCTGCACGGGCAGCACCACGGATCGCTCGATCGGGATGCCCCAAATGCGGCCAGATTTCTCCGAGCGTTTTCGGGCTGGCAGCCCCATGAAATGACTCTAACCGGCGACGCAATCGGTGCGCCGCAGTTGTCTCTTGATCCCAAGGGATGGGGTCCGCAAGGTGGGTACTTTCCTGACCCGTGTATGTCACGCGGTATAAACCACATTGTGTGCCACGTCCACCGATCAGAAAATAGAGGGCGGCATCATTTGGTGAGACTGCCACATCGGCAATCGGCAATCCCTGGGCACTCAGAAAGGGTTCGGCCTCAGCCCTGTAGGATGCTCCTGCGGGCGTCAGATGGACGGCAAACATTCGTCCGTAACTCCAGTCACACGCAAATAAAGCCTGCTGATAGCGAGCAGGAAACTTGGTTCCATACCCAAACGCAATTCCTGTTGGTGAGCCCGGTCCAATGTTCTTGATTGGAGGCTGGATCTCTTCCCATTTCGGTGTCCAACTCCAAAGCATTTCCCCCGCTCGCCCCCCCCAGCCACTGTCGGTTCCACTGAGAATCTGACGAATTGCAGTAGGACGATAGTTCGGTAGCCCAAAATCATTTTCCAAATCACTGTCGAACGTAAAGAGGTCTCCTTCGCGATTGAAGGCCAAGTCATAACTGTTTCGCAACCCCATACAGAGATATTCCCGATTCTCACCGTCGAGATCCGCTCGCATCACCCAACCACCAGAATGGGGCTGTTTTTCATAAGCAAAATCCCAGCTGTCACGGTTCCAGTGTTTTGGCGTGCGCCCTTTTTCGCAGGGCAATCCGTTGCGATCGCCACTGACAATGTAGATCGACTTGCCATCGGGACCCGGTATCACCGCATGCAAGCTGTGTTCGTACCAGTTGGCGGCATCCCCGGTCACTCGAGGAAATTCAAACAGTCTGTCAGCCGTATCAAGTTTGTCGTCACCATCGGTGTCCCGAAGGCGCAACAGGACTTCAGGACGGTAGTTTTCTTCCGAGTGATTTCCGTGCTGAACCACATAGAGGGCACCATCAATAAACGCCATTCCCTGAGAATAGCCCCATTTGTCAGAGACCACTTCCACAAGGACTTCGGTCGCTTGTCCCGGACGGGGAAGGGTGAGTCGAAATAATCGTGGCCCCTGATCCGACGCGTAGAGACGTCCCTGGTCGTCAAAACAGATGGCAACCCAAGACCCTTGCTCGCGGGGGACCGAGTAGACACGTTCGACCTGAAAATCGGCCTGAATCGTAATTGCCTCAGCAGAAATTGCGTCATCCGCCAGCAGCCATCCGGCTGAACCAAGCCCGACGGCAAAACAGACGAGAAGAAGCTTGTGTTTCATGAAGAATTCCGTGAATTTGATTTTCGTCGAGGCCAAGACAGACGCTGGCAGCGGTCAAGTCCGTTGGAAACCGGTAGGTTTTGTGGGAAAACCATCGCTAGAAAACCGTAACAGATTTGCGGGTCATCCGCATCTCTACACCAGCATTTCTGAAAGCCCTGCGGAGGGATTGCAAACAGGTAATCGATTCGCGGAATCACCAGATTTCCTCGCTGCTCTGTGATCGATGCTCTGTGATCGCGTCCACCTGCCTGGTTCTCGCCGATTCCAGAATGGTTGGAATCAAACTCGCCGAATGTCGACTGTCGTCAGACCTGGTCCCGACCCAACGGCTCGATGCGGCCTGTCGCCACAGAGAATGCCGATCATCCCTTCTGAGTGTGCCAGATCACATTGGGTCGTTAAGATTGCGTTTGCGTTCCACAACCAAACATCGAGCCTCACCCTTTTTCCGTGGTGATTATGATTCAATCGCCGGATGCATCGTTGAACAAAACCGATTTCGTGACGAATATTCGCGAAAAAATTGATCGTTACGTCCCCGCGATCGAATCATTGCGACATTATTCGCTGAGCTCGCTCGGGTTGGATACGATGGCGGGGTTAACGGTGGCCGCCGTCGCCGTACCACAAGCGATGGCATATGCTCAAATTGCGGGGATTCCCGCGCAATATGGGCTGTATACCGCAATTGTCATGACCAGTATCGGTGCGTTGTTTGACTCGTCAAAACAACTGATTAACGGGCCGACGAATGCCATTTCGATTGCGGTGCTGAGTGCTGTCGTGGGATTGAGCGAAGCAGAACGAATTCCCGCAGTGGTCCTGCTGGCGCTCATGGTCGGGATTGTGCAAACAGGAATTACCTTCCTGAGATTGGGGGACCTGACTCGCTACATTTCGCATGCGGTCATCGTCGGTTTCACGTTGGGTGCTGCAATTTTACTGGTGCTGGATCAGCTGAAAAATTTGCTGGGATTACCCGCGATGGGAACCGGTGATGACCACTTTCTGAAACGATTCTGGTTAACCATTTCTCATGTCGATCAAACCAACGGGCGAGCCTTGCTGATTGGGTTAGGAACAATCCTCGTGGCAATCTTACTCCGCACCATCAACCAGCGATTCCGATTGCGGCTGCCAGAATTTCTCTTGGCGGTGATTTTTCTGGCGACCGTTGTCTGGTACTGGGAGTTTGAAAAGCAGGGGGTGCGCGTGGTCGGCACCATTCCCGCCAAGCTGCCTTCATTTCAGTTACCGGAAATTGTTTGGCCACGCGTTCATGCCATGGCCGGCAGTAGTCTGGCGATTGCCTTGCTGGGGTTGCTCGAAGCAATTGCGATGGCTAAGGCGATCGCGAATAAAACTCGTCAAAAACTGGATATTAACCAGCAATGTCTGAGCGAGGGGGTCGCAAATCTGGTTGGAAGTTTATTCCAGTGCTTTCCCGGCTCAGGCTCGTTGACTCGATCCACGATTAATCATCAGGCGGGGGCCTGCACCCAATGGTCAGGAATCATTTCGGCGATCGCGGTTGCCGGGACCATGATACTGTTCGCTCCCTATGCCTATTTCATTCCCAGGGCCGGCCTGGCGGGGATTTTGATGTTGTCCGCTTGGCGACTCGTTGATTGGCATGAATTATTCTACCACTTGAAAACAACTCGCTTTGATGCGTGGATCGTGGTCGTCACGGCCATTTCTGCGGTGGCAATCTCAATTGAATTCTGTGTGTTGATTGGTGTTTTTCTTTCGTTTGTACTTTACGTTCCTCAAGCCGCCCGCGTGCATTTGACGGAACTCACGCTGGCCCAGGACCGGATTGTGAGAGAACGAATTGCAACAGACACGGTCTGCAATCGCATCCGTGTTTACAGCCTTGAAGGAGAACTGTTTTTTGGGGCCGCACCCGAATTGGAAGAGCATCTCGACAAAATCGCAGAGGACGCACGGGTGGGCGTTCGTGTCGTGGTCCTGCGGCTGAAACGGGCCCGAAATGCGGATGCCGTCTGCTTACGAGTATTCGACCGTTTTATTTCGCGAATGCAAGTCGAGAACGTGGATATCCTGCTGTGTGGAGTGCGACCCGATTTGATGTCGGTGATCGACTCGGGTGGACTCATGAAGCAACTCGGTCGTGACCGCGTGTTTGTCTTCGAGGAAACAAGTGGGGTTTGGTCGAGTACACTCGAGGCAGTCCGATTTGCCTATGAAATTGTGGGCCAGGATGTCTGTGAGTCCTGTCCTCGTCGTGGAAGTCTGATTCGAGGAAGTCTCACCGATGACCGCCAAGACTGGTACTTTATGATTTGACGGCGGACCTCAATCCTGGAAAGCGTTTTCCGGTCGAATTCGGAGCTCCGTTTTATTGGACTTAGAACCGCCAGAGCATTTGGCTATAAAAAACCAGAGCGTGGTTGTCATGAAGCGTGACGTAATCCGTCTGACGGTAATCCACTTGGCAACTGACCTGGATGGCCTTGGTGATATCCCAAAAAACGCTCGAGTAATAGGTTGAATTCCGAGCAATCCCCTCCGCAGCCAAATCGCTCCGATTCACGGATTCGATTCCATAACCCGCATGCAGATGAACTTGATCAGAAAAGTAATAAAAAACTTCACCCCAGCCTCCGGCCCCTCGAACAGGAGCAAACGTGACGCTGTTAAATGTCTGAAAAATGTTGGCGGCGTAATTTCCAATCGCCTGACCAAGATAACCTTCGCCACTGACGCCAAATTGACGCGTTAAATTCCATTTGCCATCGACCGACACCCCCCACGAGGTGACAGTCCGTCGAAACGGACTCGCCGAAATCAGATCGTCAAGACTCGTGACAATCTGGCTGTTGCGTAGCTCGCCAATTAAACCCGCAATCGCCAATTCTGCCGGGGCTTCACGACGTCCCCCTGCAAGTTCAGTAATCGCTCCCAGACTGAGCAGACCCCTCCCTTCCAGATTCGGAAGACCATTTCCTTCTGTCGATCGACGATTGGAATCGATCAGAATCGTCGTGATCGGATCACTGAACGCAATCTGCAATTTGGATTTGACCTCATCCGTAATTTGATCAGATCGCTCGAGCCGAACTTGACCACGGAAACTACCAGGGTTTCCCGAAGCCCCAAGCCGGGCGATGGGAATCACTATTGGGTCTCGAGGGGCAAATAAATCATTCTGTAGCCCCGCAGAAAATCGCCAGTGCTCGTTTTGCAAATCTGCGAAGGCCAAGATGGGCAGTCACCCATAAGTGTCTGAGGTGAGGCTGCCATTCATCAGATAAATCAAGGCAAACGCTCCAGGCTGGAACCCTCCCATTTCTGGTCCGCTGAACACCGCCTGAACCGAGGACTGACGACTATGGAGCTCAAAAGTATTGGTGTTATTGCCAAAATAAGAAGGGGGCAAAACGAACAAGGGGTTCCAGGGAACAAATGTCCGCTCCGTTCCCGCAATTCCGAGGATCGAAAAACTCCCCGACAGTTTCAGTGTGCTGGTCTCATCTAACATCGAAACCGTAATCCCTTCGCCGGGTCGGGACTTGGGTGGGGAGACGTTAACCCCGATCATTGACGCTGAAGAGTGTTCGTTCGCGATGATGAGTGGAGGAAGATTCTCGGGCTCCCCCTGAAGTTCAGGAGCGATTCGGCCTGCTGGTGGAAATTGTGTATCCTGGCAGCGTCCGGTCGCGGCAGAAAACGTAATGGCGAATAAAATGAGTACCACGAAACAACGCATCCATGCCTCCTCGGGCAACGGCGGATCAGAGTGACGATTGGGGAGTGAATCGAGTTAAGTAATCAAATTTTGCTGATGCTTCAATATCAAAATTTGGCAGAAAAATCGATTCCTGTTCCCCGTTTCTTCGTGGTTTGCAATGCTTCTTCATGGTTTGCGATGATGAAGCGAAGTGACTCACCCGCGTAAAGACCCCATTCTGAGTGAAATTCCTGGCAGGACGACGTACACTCATCTGATCACGGGATGTCCTTGTTTTCCTCAAGTTCGGTTGATGTTGAGCTTATGTCGCTGCTACACCCTGGATTGTTGCTTGGCTTGGGGCTCTCCATCATCCCCATCCTGCTGCATTTACTGTTACGGGCCAAACCGAAGCGATTGATTTTTCCAGCACTCCGTCTGATCCAGCAGAATCGCCGACAGAACGTGCGGCGAATGCGATTGCGGCATTTCTGGTTACTCTTGTTCCGTGTGCTGGTGATTGGTCTGATTGCCTTGGCGTTCACCCGTCCCACATTGCCTGCGGCAAATTATGCTCTCACCCGATTTGAATGGGTGAAAATCGCGGTGTTCACCAGTTGTGGATTGGGTGGGTATTTCGGCATGCTTGGCTGGTGGAAACGATCTCCCTTGCCTCGACAACAGCTGCTGACGAGACAATCCTGGCTGCGTGGGGTGATCATCGGACTTACAGGATTCCTGCTGTTGTTGGGTGTCGCTTGGCCCTATGGGCATCGAGTTTCCGCCGAAATCAAAGATCCGGCACCGAATGTCGCTGAAAACCTCCCTGTGGCCGCAATGTTTTTATTCGATACCAGTCCGAGTATGAGCTATCGGCAGGGAAATCAAAGTCGTTTGCAGTCAGCCCAGCAAATTGCCCGCGACCATCTCAGTCGATTGCCCGCCGGAAGCAAAGTGGCGGTTGCGACGTTACACGAAGCCTCTTCGCCGGGGCAAGAAGAGAAAGAACAGGTCCTCAGTGAGCGATTTTCCGCCTTCTCGCTGGATCTTCAAGCTGCACGCGGGCGAATTGATGCCTGTGAAATCAAAGCCGGGGGGCTGAAGCTGAATGATCGACTTCGTTCGGCGCTTTTGGCACAAGAGGCCGATCGCCGCCGTTTAACTGCCGAGCAGACTTCCATTCCCGAAGAAAAACGTCAGGATCGCTATGTTCGCGAGATTTATCTCTTCACGGATTTGGCACGGACTGCCTGGCGCGAAGAGAGTTCCCGTTTGTTGCTGGATGAATTGGCACGATTGCAAACACTTTCGGTCTACCTGATCGATGTGGGTGAATCCAATCCAATGAATGTTGGCATCACCAGCCTCAAACCCCTGCGGGAAACTGTTCCTGCGGGAAGTTCGGTGAGAGTTGATCTTGGGCTTTCAGTGACTGGCCAAGTCAAACCCGAGCAAACTGTCGAGTTTTTTCTGTCACAGGATGGCAAACTCGTCAAACGTGGTCAGCAAACAATCACCGCCGCACCGGGGATCGAGCGGAGATTAACTTTTGAAATTCCCGCCGTGGCAACAAGCTATCTCCAAGGTGAGTTTCGACTCATTGGCTCGGATCCGATGACCATGGACGATGTTGGGTACTTTACCATTCGAACCTTACCCCCACTCAAACTCTTGATTGTCGCCGAATCGGAGGAAGTGGCCTTTTACTGGAAGTCGGCGATGGAATACGTTTCGTCCGCAAAAATCACGGAATTTCAGGTTCAATTCCTGCGACCCAGCCAACTTCCTGGAGTCAATTTGAAAACGTTTGACGTGATTTACCTGATAAACGTCTCGTCACCAGCGGAAGCACTCTGGTTGCGACTCCATGACTATGTCGACGGGGGGGGTGGCTTAGGGCTGTTTCTCGGTGCGGCCAGTTCTGCCTTGAATCAAAATCCCCGCAGCGATCAGATCAATCCGGTCGCCTACAATACCCCAGTGGCTCAAACCGTGCTGCCAGCAGAACTGGTAGCAGCCCTTCCTCCCGCAAGTGGACTGTCGATCGACCTCCGCAATTCCCAGCATGGTTTACTGAAACGGTTGGAAGAGGCGGGGGCATTAAGTGAATTGGGGGCTGCAGAGATTTCCCGATTATGGAAAGTCGCACCTCAAGAGTCGGCAATCATTGTGGCCCGCTACGAAGGAATTTTGGAATTACCGGCTCTGGTTGAGCGTCGTATTGGACGGGGACGGGTCATGATGATGACCACGTCGGTTGATGATCCGAAGTGGAACGACATTGTCGGTAGCGCCCTCTCGTTCGTGTTCTCAGATCAACTGACGCAGTATCTGTCACAGCAAACTTCGCTTCCCTGTAATTTCCAGGTGGGAAACGAGGTGCTGGTGCCGCTTGACCGCGATCAAAACCTCAGGAAAGTCGTGCTCAGAATGCCCGATTTCAAGCAACATTTCCAAGAGATTCCCGATGATGCCAAGGCTTTTCGAATACGGGATCTGACGACCTTGGGGTCCTATCAGGTCGATTCGAGTGAAGGAAACCTCGGCTTTCATTCCGGTTTCAGTATCAACCTCCCTGCGGGCGAAAGCGATTTGCGTCGACTTGAGCCCAAAGATCTGAATGACCTACTAGGGGAAGGTCGTTATTCGATGAGTCGCGATCCTGGTAGCCTTGAGCGAAACGTGCAAACCGGACGCTTGGGTCGCGAGATCTACGGTTTTCTGGTAGGACTGCTCGTCTGCGTGTTTGCCTTGGAACAGTTGACGGCAACGTGGTTTTACCGAACGGAGAACGCGTGATGGTGGCGAACACTTTGGGCAATCCGCTCAGCAGGGTGCAATCCGAGTCGCAGGCTTCAGGAGTTGAGAATTTCCATTCCGTTGGATTGATCGTTTCCGGTCCAGAGACGAAAGATCGGCCTGCGATTCTGGTCTTTTGACGCAAATTCTGCCGAAAACGGTTGACGGACCAGACCTCTCAACGAAAAATCTTGCAAATCGACGAGAATCCTCTTGTCCCAATCCGTGATTGCGAATATCACCCCATTCTTCCCATAAACAAATCCATGTCATCGTCACGGCAACCTGTTGAAGCTCCGATTGGAACAGTTGGTCGCGCCACCTTGTGTGGGACGGCATTGTTTCTCATCGCTGGCTTCAGCATTGCCGTGTTGCTGAAACCTGATCCACGAGGATTCGGAACGCACCAGCAATTGGGCCTTCCCCCTTGTGCGTTTCGTTTTTTTGTGAATCGTCCCTGTCCCGGTTGCGGGATGACAACCTGTTTCGCTTATTTTGTTCGAGGTCAGTTTGCTGCAGCATTGCAGGCGAATCCCGCAGGGACTCTGCTTGCCACCGTTTGTCTGTTATTAATCCCCTGGTGTTTCTGGAGTGCTTTCCTTGGACGACTTTGGATGGTTTCCGACCCGGTTCCAGTGGTCACGGCGCTTTCAGTCAGCTTGGCAGGTTTAATTTTTCTGTTGTGGGCCACCCGGATGCTCGCACTGGTTTAGAAGTTCGAGATCGAGTGAAAAAATTGCAGAATGAGGCATCGGGAACCAAGGAATGGATTCCCTGTGGTAATTGAACAAGAACTGAAGCTGCTCAACCAGCAAACTGGCGAAGGATCGCCCCGATGAATGACCTTTCCACCCTGACAAATCGACGCAACGCACTGAGAACACTCAGTGCAATCGGTTGTGGTTTATCCCTACTTCCCGTTGCCGGTTGCTCAAAGCTGCTCTTGGGGGGCGGAAAAATTCTCTTCGGCGACCCCAAGATCACCGCAGAATTTACCCAGTTGACGCAGGAAGATTTGACCAAGGGGACCAAAATGGTCTTGGTTGTCTGTTCGACACCCGAATCGGTTGAGGCAGAAACATCAACCTTAAAGCTGGATTTGATCGACGGTGTGACGCGACGAATGAAACTGAACAAGGTCAAGATTATCAACCCCGACCGAGTTGCAGACTGGCTCGAGGAACAGAGTGGAACCAGCATTGATCTGCAAAAATTGGCCCGGGACTTCGACACGGATTACATCGCCTGGATCGAGGTCCAAACGTTCGGGTTGAGGGAGCCAAACAGTCCGAAATTGCTTCGTGGTTCCACGACAGGCTATATCCGTGTCGCCCGGATCGAAGAGTTTGACGGAAAACGACGGGCGATCATGGCTTATACGCGAGAATTTGCGTTGACTTTCCCGCAACACCAGCCGTTGTCGGAAAATAGTCGATCCTCAATTGTGTTTCACAAACAATACGTTTCAGAACTCTGCGATATGTTGGCCGAACGATTTTATAACCACCGGCCCGGAACAAGTTTCTGAGAGCACAAAGGCATTCCCATGCGGTTAATCTCTAAGCAAATTTCGACACTACTCGCCGTTATGCTCTTGTGCATGGTTGCCAGTGGATGCAATTACCTCGTGATCTTTGGCTATCTGCTGGGAGGACCGCCGTCGGTCGAACCCGAGTTTGAGAAGGAAACTAAAGAATCGCTGACCGATAAAGACGTGCGCGTGGCTGTCGTCTGTTTTGCTCCCAACGAAATCAAATACAGTTTCGAGAGCATCGACCACGAACTGGCGCAATACGTCGCCTTCCAATTACATGCCCATAAAATCAAAGTCGTTCCTCCCGATCTCGTGAAGGGCTGGTTGGAAGAAAACAAGGATTGGGATAAACCCGAGGAAATCGGGGTCCATTTTAAAGTTACCTACGTCATTTACATTGACCTTAACGAGTTTACCCTTTACGAAGAGGGAAGTCCGAATCTCTATCGAGGACGATCCGAAAGCATCGTGAGTGCCTGGAAAATGGACGACGATGGTCACGCAGAAAAGATCTTCAGTGCCGAGAAGACCTCGAAATACCCCATCCATCAACCCGTCAGTTCAGGTGACAAAACCTACATGACATTCAAAGGCGAATACATGACCCGCCTCAGTGATGAGATCGGTCGCTTCTTTTATTCGTATTTCGTGGCGGACGAAATCGCCACTGCGGGTGGCTGAGTTCGGCTGGATTCATCAGTATCTCTTGATTGGACTTGCCTTGGTGGCCTAAGATGCAGGCAGTTGCCGCATTCCTTTGAAAGGGAGTGCGGACCGACTTTGTCGTTCTGCTGCGATAAGGGCCTCTACTGTGCTGAATCTCTGTCCCGAAACCGAGCGTAATTGTGCGGGATCATCCCGACGAAACTTCCTTCAAGTTGGCACACTCGCAGGTTTAGCAATTTCGTTGCCGCTGATGCTGGCGCACCAAGCCCAAGCGAAAACGAAGGGCCAGCGTCATGGTGGAAAGAATTCGTCGGACATCAATTGCATTTTGATTTGGACCCAGGGGGGAACCAGCCACCACGATACATTTGACCCCAAGCCCCAGGCACCGATCAATGTCAAAGGAGAATACGGTGTCATCGAGACTTCGGTACCTGGTGTGCAGTTTACGGAAGTGGTTCCGCGAATGGCCAAGGAACTGGGACGCTATGCAGTCCTACGCAGCTGGAATCCGATGAATGGCAGCCATGGCGTGGCCGATCAGCATCTGATGTCGGGGCGAACCTTCAATCCTGCGATGCATTATCCCACTATCGGCTCGGTGATCAGCCATGAAATGGGCTTCAAAACAGCAATGCCTCCCTTCATTCAATTGGGGAACAATGTTGATCGCAGCTTCGGTGGTGGTAAGTCGGGAATTCTTGGTCTCGAACACGACGCGTTCGAAATTCTCGCGGATCCGCATGCGGTCAACTTCGCAGTCCGTGACATTACGCCACCGACCGGCATTTCGAACGAGCGAGTCGATCGCCGGAAACGTGTTTTGGGTATGATTGATTCCCTGCAAAGAACAACCAACATCCAGCCAGCTGACTATGACGCACTGGACGAGAACTATCAGACCGCGCTCAACATGATTACCGCGCAAGAAACACGGCGGGCTTTTCAGCTCGACAAAGAAGATCCTCGCCTGCGTGAGCAGTATGGAAAGAATTCCTTCGGACAAAAATGCCTGCTGGCGCGCCGACTCATCGAGGCGGGGGTCCGTTTTGTGACCGTGTCCGATGGTGGCTGGGACACCCATCAAAACAATTTTACCAGCTTGAAAAGCAATCTGATGCCGCGGATTGATCAGGGTTTGCCGCAACTACTGATCGACTTAGAGCAGCGAGGTCTGCTCGATACAACGCTGGTTGTTTGGCTGACGGATTTCGGTCGTACACCCAAAATCAATTCTGCAAGTGGACGCGATCACTGGGCATCAGCCGGCTTTGCCATTATGGCGGGTGCAGGAATTCCTGGCGGAAATGTACTCGGGGCCACTGATGACGAGGGTGGTCAGCCGATTCGTAATCAATACTTTACGGAGAATCTTGTCGCCACAATCTATCACAAATTGGGCCTCCCACTGGACCTGCATGTTCAAAGCCCCGATGGGCGCCCCGTTCGCTTAATCGAAGGGGAGCCGATTCGCGAATGGGTCTGATCACGATGCCGAACGAGAGGTTTTCAAGGGAATCACGGACCGAAACAGGGTCGTCAGCAGCAAAATCGACCCCAACACGCTGGGAGTGAGAAATAACCACCACACGGTCGCCAGCAATAACCAAGAGGCTGCGACGTGTTGCTGTAGCCACTCGCTCCATTCAATTCGAATGATTTTTCTCAAGAGAGGGATCAGGATCACTGCGGTGAAGAGGGTAAGCCCGATCTGTAACCAGCGTCGATCAAGCTGCCAGACTCGGATGACGCCCCCCTCAATACATTGCCCACGCAGTGTGCTACTGGCATCTGTAACCGGCTCTTCTAAAAGTTTGGTCTGCCAATTTTCGGGAACAACCTCAGTTGCGGGATCCAATTCATCGATCACAGCAACGAGCTGATCTCGACGTGCTAATCGCTGTGGCGATGACGATGTTGGTTTCTGAACTTCGAGCATTGTCTGATTCAGCAGACGCGCTTGCAATTGTTGAATCAATCCTCGATTCAAGATCGCTCCACGAGTTTCGGCCGCTAATGCTTTTTGACGATCAAGCAATGTTTCCAACCGGTCCAATCCCTGGTCTAGTGAATTCATTTTCGTAACTCCGGATCGGCTCCATAATACCAATGGGTCATCGGGAAGAATTGTGATCAGATTCCGTTCCACCGTGATCGCTTGCGGCCAAGGGAACTCTTCTTGAGTGATTGGTCTCGTTTTGTGCTGACGAGTCATCGACCAAGCCATCGTCAACACCGATTCGGTACCCGCGTCGCTCATCGGAATCTGCATCTGACCATCGTGGATTGCCGAGAGTGGCAGCGGATGGTCATCAAGGAATATTGCGGATATGACGATCTGCGGTGGTAGGTGAAACGTCAGATCATTGCGAACCGACGAGAGATACGCATGGGTCAGGCCGGATGCATTCCCCTGCCCATGCAACCACATCCGCTGATCCAGCAAGCGAACCGATTGTTCACGCAGATTGGATATCAGAGCATCTCGCTGAATTCGGATCGAACTTCCCGTCACACGAAAGGCCTGTCCTCCTCCTGGCAGGTCGTTGTAGACACTTTGCGACCACTCAGGAAGGTCTGCAATTCGCAGATCGCGTCCCCCCGCTGGAAACCAAACATTTTCCGGCTCGATCACCAACAGGGTTTCATGGCTATTGGCATTCAGAGGAATGGGTAAGGGAAGTTCCCAATCATTTTTTTTGGGTTCCACGACTTTTGTTTCAAATTGCAAGATTACGGTTCCGGGAGCATCACTGCGATTTAAAAGTAAATCCAGTTGCCGCATTCCATCGCTTTGTTCGTGCCAGGCGGGTTCGGCGCGTTCGACCTCCACGCTTTCGATATCCGCAAATCCACTGGGAAAGCTGACTCCCATTCGCAGAGGAGATTCCCCTTCGGGTTTCAATTGCATACGATACGCTAGCTTCCATTCCGTCCCTGCGGTTCTTTGCAGAAATACGGCAGCTCGTGTCGAGCATTGCGAGTGTCGCGACGAAGTTTGAATTGTTCCTCGAGGAATCGGTTCGGACAGTTGGAACTGCCCGACGACGATCTGTCCTTCCTGGTCCGGATCGATTTGATAGCGTGTGTCGATATCCGTTTTCCATTCGCGCAGTTGTTCCGTGTTCACATCGACTTCCGCGTCGCGTGTCAGCAGTAATCGACTTCCAATCATGTCACAATCTTCCGGTCGAACAAAGGGGAGACTGACCGGCACACCCGACCGTAACGGCATGCTACCTCGTAAAGTGATGATCTGTTTTGCTTGTGGTTTATCACTCAGAAATAAGACCACTCGCGAGGGGTCTCCCCGAAATTCACTCCAGCGAATCAGTCGTTCAGCGCCATTTTCGATGACCGAAATCTTCTCGATCCGCAAACGGCGGTCAACAAGGAGAACGGTCTGAAACGTTGCTGATGAAGACGTTTCCATCTCACCCACCAAAGTCCATTCCAGCCGACGTTTACCGATCGCACCGATTTGCTTCCAGTTCAACCCGCGTCGTTTGGTTTGATGGGGAAGTAATTGAAATGTGGGTGTTGTCCCCTCGCGCACCTCGAATGTCGATTGCGTCTGTTGCGGGATCACCATTTCCAGGTGACGAGTGTCAATCGATTCATTCCAGGCATTCAAATAAATATCGGGGGAAATGGCATTCACGTTTTCGGGGTCAAGATTCGCCGTCTCGAGACGAAAGTCCGTCGGTCCAGAAACGCCCCACCAATTCCGTTCATATCGCCATTCAATAGTGGGTGAGGGAGAAAGGCCAAATCGGGGGAGTGGCGTTTGCACCGAAGAATCGGTTTGCGGTAAGAACAGGATTCCGTCGAGAACGAGACTTGATCGGTGAGCCCGATCAAATATCAGCCTCAGACGTCGCTGTCCCTTCCCCGTGACGATGATGTCGCTACGAAGAAGGTCATCACCACGTGAATGAATACTGCGAAGCACCGCTTCAGCAGGCAAATCCAATTCCAGGAAATCCAGATCCCCTTCATCGAGCGTTGCCTTTAAATGAAACCGAATTTCACGACTCGATGCGCGAAGATCTAAATGCTGAAGGAGTGAGACCGACGCAAAACGCGAAAGAGGGAGCGGAGTGGATGGCCTCCAATGAACCTGGAAATGAGTTGTGGATCCTAAATCACATTCCATACGGGAATGATCTGGCTGATGAACGGTCTCCCCCAATCCGCCAGTTATGGCTGCGAACTGGGTTGATGCGGGTAAATCGAAAGAAAAATGACTTCGTGCGACAGAGGGAATATTGAGCTCAAATGCCCCCCCAATCGGACGAGGCTTTCGAAGTCGCAATTCGATTTCATACGTGATCACTCGGGCCTCAGAACGCGGAACACCGGCAGTAACGGGCGGATCTTCTACCGATTCACCACCGGGGCGTACGAGCTCGACCACATATCCCTTCCCTTGCGGCAAGGCCCCGATCGGATGCGACAATCCGTTTACCAGACACGAATCGGCATCGGGAAGACTGGCATCGGACAATGGTAATTCAATGAAAACAGAACCGCTGGTGGAATTCAATAAATGAACTTGATATCGGGCGAGAAGATTCAGATGCCCCTCGCTGGCCTTGGAGAGGTCATACTTTGCAGATGAGATCAAATACTTGGGAACGTTTGCAGAGTTATTGGCCATCTCTTTCCAGCGCAACAGCGCATCACGGGGGAGATAAACCAGGGGCAACGATCCTGATGGCTGGCCGTCAGGATCGACGGGGACGAAAACCGTCGGACGCTTGGGGACATCGCCCGAATTTGGCAGCGGCTCTTCTGCGATCAAAACGAGTGGGCTCGAAACAAGGCAAGTGATCCAAAATGCAAAGCCACCCATCAGTGATGCTGAAATGATCCCGGTCATTTTCCGCAGATCATTGGCTCCCCTCTGACGAGCAGACGAGTGCTCCTGGCAGAAGAGTCGTCGCGGAATCAATAGGGCAATCAGCGTTCCCGCGATGATTCCACCAAGGGATTCGGTGAGGGGCGAGGGGGCTGAAATTGTCGCAGCCAAAGCCAAGCCAATCACGAAAGAGGCAACACGATCCCGATATCTCCAGCTGATGATTCGCACTCCCAAGCCGAGTAACAGGCTGAGGCCAAGGCAAATCCAGTGGAGCAGCTTGATCCGTGCCGAATGCCATAACTCGACGAAAAGTTCGTCGGGGATCCTTGGTGAAGTCGCATGATGTTGTTGCCATTCGGCCGGAGCAAGCAGCTCGTCATTTCGAGCCCCGATCGCAAGAGTGGGTGTTGGATCAGGCTGTAGCAATTGTTTCCAATCCTCCATTCGAAATGGCATGAACACCGATTCATTTTCTGCGCGTCCTAATGGTCCAAAAAAACGCTGATACCAACTGGGGATGGGGAGTGATCTCGACAATCGAACCGGGGAAGGCTCGGCAAAAAGTCGTGCCGAGGGGGGAATCGCGAACTCCCAGGAAAAACCGAGTACCTGAGCAGAGACCTGCGGCACGATAATTTGGCGTTTCTCGTAAAAGGCGTTACTGGCTGCGGGGACGCGATAGATAAGATCCACCGCGTCACTCCGCCCGGCATTCAAACCGGGGATCGTAAACTCGCCGTCTCTCTGATTGACTGTGATCGATTCTCCATCGACGATGGCATCTTCCAAAACCGCAGAGGTATGAAGTCGTATGCGTAGCGTCTCGTGAGAAGCCCCATTTTCCAGTTGCAGGCGGGCGCGATACAGATCAAAACCATGAGCATCGGTTGTCATCAAAGTTCTGAGTTGCATCGAGACCATCAAAGGGAATTCCCGAGAGGGCTCTGGGTTTTGCAGCGAGAGTCCGAATTCGGTATCAGGGGTTGCATACCACCATGTCAATCGCTGGCCAGCAGGTTTTAATCCCTCGGTTTCTAACCCAAATTCCAGTGATTCAGGATGCGTCAACTTTAATCGAGACTGTTTGTCAAAGGCCTGCGGGACGAAAACCAGCGCCAATCGATTCAAGTTTAACCAGCGATTAATGGAGATCCCTTCAATTTGTAGTTCACGTCCCATCGATCTTGGCAGGCGGATTTCCCAAAGTTCCCCTTTCGAAGGTAGATTCCATTCCATGTGTTGTGATTTTTTGAGGCGAGATGCGGATAAATCAATTGGCGGAGATCCTTTCAACGTCCATCTGACATCGGAGTTCGGCTCAGTCAGATACACCAGTACCCGGTCTGACAGAACTTCACCAGGTTCATACAGAATGGAATAGCGAATGCGATATTCGCTGGAAACCGCTTCTATGGTGGTCTCTGTACGAACGTAGACCGGGGGCAGGCGGAGAGATAATTTCATCGTTCCGATCCCCTCTGTGAAGTCGCCCCGAAACCAGCGGCGTTCCATATTGTCCGTTGCAATCGAGAAGAGTGTCCCAGTCGGGGGTGCAACGCGCTCCAATTTTGCGTCCTCGGAAATGTCCATCGTCATGGATGAGGGGATTTGAATTCCCAAGAACGCATCGGTCGTTTCGCAATTGAGAAGCTGCGGGGCGGGAATCGAAACGGCTTGTCCCGATTCAGGAGGGAGTCGTTGTGCGACCACTTTGACCGCTCGTAATTGCCCTGGCTGCATCGCCTCCATAAATTCGACACTGAGCAGCGAGTTTCCCTCGCCGTGGGATTGCCCACCACCTTGAGGCTGTACTTCCCAGTTCCATTTGACATTCTCTCGAAAACGAGGGGGTTCATCTGAGGGAATTGGAGAACGTATTCCTTCGGATGAACCGATCAGTTGAACATCTGTGACTTCCCATTGAGGGGGGAACAGGCAATTCATGCGGAATCCGCCACCCGTCGGAGATGACCAGTGAATCTCGGTAGTCATCTTCCACTCGTCTTCTTCAGCGATCATGAGGCTCAGTAATTGTCCTGATAGCGACACTGGCGGACGATGAACATCGAGAATGAATTGCGCATCCGCAGTCAGTTGTTGAAAGGAAAAGCTCTCACCATCAGCATTGGGCAAAAGGGGTGTTAATTGACGGTAACCGTGAGAGCGAATTGATCGGACCTGTAACGGCGACTGAATCGTGACGAACTGACGTCCCCCTATAAAAGTGCTGTCCTCAACCAGGATTTGGGGGACAACAGCCGGTTGTCCCGGTTTTTGAACAGTAATGCCCTCGATTCGCACAGAGCGGCCTCGGCCAGTCAATGGTCCTGGCAAGCGGATTGTCACCCGCCCATCCTCTTCGATGTCTTGCGTTTGTTTGAACGAAACGGGAGTCTCTGTTCCGTAGAGAACCGAATCGATTTTCAGACCAGTCGGGACTCGTAGGGTCAGTTCTCGAACAGGGGCATCGAGAGCCTCGATATTCAAAATCATCTGGAATCGCAGTTCTTCTTCACGGACAATCACGTGCATATCGTAATCGACCAGCAACGCTCGCTGACGCTCGGCAAGCTGAGTCCGATCGACAATCGTCACCCGACAACGGCTTTCGCTACCGCAGTGAATCCGCCATAAATTCATCTCGTTCGCAGAACCTTCCGAGAGCAAACTGACTTCCGCACCAGTCGAGTAGACGGTCAATTCCGGTGGAATCCGTAAATCCAAAAACGAAGTCGTGGCGACAGGAAGCTGAAGATCAAAATCGATTCCACCCGGAAATCGCCTCCCCTGGGATGTCCATTCCCCGAGGAGCTCACGCCCCCGTCCATCCGTCAGAATGCAGACGCGACCATCCGTTGATGACCCCCAGATTGCGGGCCGATCTGGCCACTTGAGTTCATCAAATGCGAAGGAAAAGGGGCCAAGATCCAGCAGTGATGGGGGGCCAGGAAATCGTTGGACGGAAGCAGTCATCACGCCGGCAATCAGTGTGTCATCCGCGAGTGTCGCCTCGTAATGGGCGGACTTGAGCCAAGCGACACGCGGTCCGCGCAATCGCTCTGTCAGCTGTTGAATTAAACTCAAAAACTGGTCTCGAGGGTATTCTTCCAGATGAAAGATCTCTTTTGGCCAGACTTCTGGCCGATCTGCGGGAATATCGGCCCGTTCAAATTCCATACCGGTCCGTTCCGCATCGGCAGCAAACAGACGACCACATGCGAAGAGAACCATCGCGGTCAGACAAACGGTGATCAGGCCGATCAATAACCTGGAACAAACACAGAGATTGGGCTTCATGAGACGCCGCTTCCAGGTTCTATGGGAATATCAGAACGACTGTCATGCACCGCCGGACGATGCAATGTGGCCTCGTTCGGATCCGCTTGGCGCGATGCATAGTGACTGCCAAAGGCGTTCATCGGAGGAAATTCGCCTTGTCCCTCAAAAGAGAGAACTGCGTTGTCATGACGCCGCCGAATCCAGCTTTCCAGCATGACCGCAATTGCCGGGAAAATCATACCGGCAATCATCGGCTGGACGAGCAGTTCCAGCGGTGCCGAATACCATAATCCAAAAACAGCGATCAAGAGAGCGGTTAATAACAGCGTCATGACATGTCGCAGCACAACCAGCCTCAAGACGATGAAGCCCACGACCAGAGAAAACCCAGCCCCAAACAGAAGCACCATGGGACTGCTCAAGGTCTGAAAGGTTAACGGCTGTGGTGCCCCAAATTGGCTGAATGTATACAGATTCAGGGTGGCCTCGGGGGCCAGAAAATCAGAGTCGACAGGGACTTTGACCGAGTCCGCAGCGACCCAACGCTGTAATTCCATCGTTCCCGGATCCGACTTACGCCGCCAGAAAAACCCTTGTCTTTGCCAATGAAACATCGGTGTGGCCGACGGGGGATAAGTCAATAAATGATGTCCAGCGGGTAACGCAGCCTGCCAGATGACTTGAGAATCCCAAAGACACTTCGGCAACTGCGGTCCTTGCAAAAGCAGGCTTTCCGACCAACCGAGACTCGAGCAAAATCGGTCCTGGTATTCAACGGTCAGCAAGTGCTCTTGAACCGACTCTTTCGATGAGGGTTCGGGAATTTGAAGCAAATATTTCCGTGAATCGATCGGAGATTCCTGAAAATCACGAGCAGATAATGCCTGATTGTCCCAGAAAAATCTCGGCATGGAACAGGTTCCAGGAAGGACAATCGGAATTGAGGTTGAACGAGTCGTCATGCGGAATTGCGATCGCACGCGTCCCTGCCCCGTACGATCAGCATGGATGCGAATCAGAGCGTGTGTGACGCTTCCTCGTCCCGTAGCATGGGTTGAGGGAGTCAGTTTCAGTGGAAGTTCAACAGGACTTCCTTCCGCCTGCCATTGCCATGAATCTTGGCGAGAAAAGGAAGTGGTCCATATTTCCGGGGAAACGGGGACCGCATCAAACCATTCTGGTTGCACCAACGAAACGCGCGTGTGGGTGAACGGGGTGTCAACGCTTCTGATCATGGGCAGCGTCAACTCGACGTCAGAATCAAACGCCGAATCCTTGGCAAACGAGACCGAGAACTTCGCTTGTATTTCAAAGCGACCGAGTTGTCCCTCTCCCAATTTCAAGAGAACCTGTCGTGTGGATCCTCCTGATGTCGTTGAAGGGGCAGAATTCTCAAGAAATTCCGGAATCAGCTCGATGTCACGGCTAGTGAAAAAACGAATTTGATCCGGAACGATCGACGAGGGGATCGCAATCCGGACTTGGGACAGTCGCTCGTAGAGAACATCATAGATCAGCCTTTGATTGATCCGAAATTGATTGTCTTGCCAATACGCATCAATCAACGATTCGGTCCGAATCCGCTGCCTCTGCGGGGTCACTCGCAGTCCAAAGGTCTGTTCTTCTGTGTCCACTCGAAAACTTGTGACTTTGAGCCCCTGCATCGTCTCGGGCAATTCGACACCGACCGAAGAGACCTGCTGCATGACGGTATCACCCCGTGTCGTCACTTCGGTTTCCACGTTTTCCGCGTTGGCGATGGTCATGGTTGTTGGTGAATGCCGTGAGGCAAATCTCGGACGAGGCAGAGAAAACATCGTCTCTTCGCCCGATTTCCAGGGACGACGGGCTCGCAGATTCAGCAAAAAACGTCCGGCGGGATGCTTGACTAACCGAATCATCATCGACCCCGGTTCGTCGAAGTCGTGGGTTTCAACAATTCCGAGTTCATCGAACAGCTCGATGGCCCACCCCTCAGTAACATGGTCTGGCCAAGTAAAAAAAACTTCATTCAAGCTATCCCGGTTCTCTTGATATTCAAAAACCGCGTTCAGTTCCAGTTGCTGAACAGACGCTTTGAGAAAAAACTGGGGACGGACCTGAAAATACGGTTTCACTTCGTCAAACCTCATCGTCAGTTTGAACGGCTGACCGAGAAACTGATAGGCACGAATCACGGGCCCCAAATTCGGCGGAAATTCGCCCGCATTGATTCTCAAAATGCTGGAATCGGTCGGCTCTGTCGAGAAACGTAACCCCTCACCAATCGCGAGACCAATACGTCCAGATTCTTTTCCAGCCCCCTCAACAAGAAAACCATCCAAAGTCACCGTGCGCGATTTGATGGGAATACGCAAGTTCCAGATTAACTGGGTGGAATTGGACTTTTCCCGCAGTGTCACATTGACATTTTGAGGATTCTTTGGATCCGGTTGGTACGACACCTTCTCGGTGTTGTCGAGCTTAATCTGTTCTGCCCCTGTCGGAAGTCGCATCTCAAACCGGTCGAATCCCCCCTGCGGCGATTTCACGAGCTGCTCGGCGCGCAATTGAACGTAATCATTCTCGATCAAGGCCCGGATCGTCGTTTGGGACTCGAATGCGATGGTATTCGTTCGCAGTTCTGTGACGGGATTCCAGGTCAAATCGAATCGAGCCCCCAGGCCAAAGGCTTCGATCACGGTTTTTCCGTCAGTGGAAGGGATCACTTCGACAATCGTCTGTTCTCGCAGAGCCTTGGTGGTGACCGAGGGGTAGGGAAGTTGAAGCTGTACGCGGCTGACAGGGCTTGGTGGAAGCGTCAGTATGATGCGCCGCGAAGGAAGCTGCTTTTTCAAAGGAATGCTGACGGAAAGTTCCAGACGATGTGGCCCACGTCCACGAAACCACCAGACAAATCCCTGTTCCGGATCTTTTTTCTCGGCGGGAGACTCTTCCCCATCACCCGTGTAGGTGGGGGGCTTCAGTAGCACGGCCTCATTCAAAAATAGTGGAACAGAGACAAACTCGTCGGCTTGTGTCAGGCGAATCGTGTAAGCCACTTTCAAATTGGCTCGCTCTTCATCGGCCGAACCCGTAATTTCAATGTCTGTGATTGTTGTCGCTTGCGGCTTTGCCACGGAAGATTTGCTGCGACCGTCCAAAAAACGAAGAAAGTCTTCCCAACTGGCCTGATTCAACACGGGAACCAGATCCCCATTTTTATCTTGAAGGTACTTGACGGAAGCGGGCGGAAGCCCCCCCTCGAATGAGGACTTTCCTACCCCTGGAGCAGAGTCTTTTTTGCTGGACTCTATACCGTTTGAGGGGCCCGATTTTGAGACCGATGAAGTCTCTTCACCGAAGGCGAAAAATGGAACCAGCAGCAGAAAAACGCAAACCAGTATTCCCGGTCGCTCCACCCTGTCTGGTGTCAAGCTTCCCTGCATCGGCGCAACTCCCAATCAAGAGCAGGATGAGAATCACGAAAAATCCGCAGAACCCAAAACAATCGCACTACAAAACCTGAAAACCTGGATTCATTCTACATAGACAAACTCGTTCAAACAGAACAAAACCTGACAAAAATCCTCTAATCCCCTGGCAAGCCGTGCGTCAGATTCCGTTGGGGAATAGGATGCCGATTGTGAGGCGAGAAACTGAACACTATTCACCAACTCTTCTGCAGTCGGTTCCCGACTGACGGCGGTGAGATATCCCAGACGCACCGCAGATTCCAAGGAACCACGGGCAACGGGTAATAATTTCGCCGCAAATTTTTGCGACGCATCCCGAACATGCGGATTATTCATGAGCAAGAGTGCCTGCGGTGCAATCGTTGTTTCAGATCGATCCGCGACCGGAGTGGTGCCGTCCGGCGCGTCGAAGACCGTCATCGATGGTATCAATTGACTCCTTTTCATGGTGAAATACAGACTGCGCCGTTGGTGCCCCTCATCCAGACGCCCTGGACCGTAGAGTCGATCATCCAACTGGCTGCTCACCGAAAGAATCGCATCGCGAATGACTTCGGCTTCCAATCGCCGCCGTGGTCGATGCCATAAGAGGGTATTCTCACGATTCGTGCTGACTCGAATTTCGTCCGTGTCGCAGGATTGGCGATAAGTGCTGCTGCTGAGAATCGCACGGTGAATCGGTTTCCACTCCCACTGATGCCGCACCAGTTCCGTGGCGAGCCAGTCCAGGAGTTCCGGATGAGTCGGTAACTCACCTCGTGTCCCAAAGTCAGAGGGCGTGGCGACAATCCCTCGTCCCAGATGGTGTTGCCAGAGACGATTCACACAGACGCGGGCCAACAAGTTTCCCGCTCCCCCTTCACGATCAACTAGCCAGTTAGTGAAAGAAGTTCGACGGAACGACGTGCGCCAACCCGCTGGCGGTTGAGTTTGAAATAACTCGGGGGAATCCGGGTTTGCCATCAAAACCTGCAGAAAGCTTTGGGTCGCCACCGACTCTTTATTGTTCGGCTCACCTCGACGCAAGAAATGCGTTTCCCGCAGAAATTCTGCTTCCGCTTGCGTGTGCAAGGTGACGGGCGGTAATCCTTCGGTAGCCACCAACACCTTCTGCAGGCGAGGCTTTGGTGCTTGCGCCGCGTGAGCCGCGCGCCGCTCTTCCAGATTTTTCCAACCGGGATCTTGTGATTTGAACCAGTTTAAAACCTTCGTTTTTTGGCCCATCGCCAAACGATCAAAGGGTTGATCCAGCATTTTCTGAATCGTTTCATCCAATGCCCCCCCCGTCGTTGCCGGAAGATCAGACCGCCGCGAGATCGAAAGTCGCGGACGACCAATCGAGTGCTGAACATTATTATTAAATCGCAACGTCAGAGTGATCAGCGTTCCCTGCGGAAACCCAAACGGCTCCGCCGCCGAGAAGACTGCCGCATGGTCCTTACCAAATTCAGGATCGACCGCCCACGCACTCGCGGGATTTTCATCAATCACGGCGGAAACAGGGAGGCCATTCTGTTCAAAAGTCGCTTTCGCATTGACCAGTTTGACGGTTTTTACATTTTTGAGATCTGACTGAACGTCAGCAGAATCTGGGACGGGTTGGGCTGTGACCAGCAACTCCGATAAGGCGAAATTTCCATTGGGAGCACGTCCTGGTCCCGAGTGAACGAATGAAGGATCGGCAAGCGCTTCCAGTCGAATCGAAGTCACATCCTGCAGACTCGTTTGAAAAGTAATCGTCCAGGAATCGTTGGCGGGATTCGGACCATTCACCAGCCACGAAGCATCGGGGAGTTGTGTGAAGACCGCATTCCCTTGAGATTGGTACTTGATACCCTGAGGAAGCAGCCATGCAAAGCTGTCTGTTGAACGGTCGCGACGGGATTGCCATTCGACAAAACGCTGAGGTAATCCATCGGCTTCGTAGGTTGATATCGCCTGCTCAAAAGGACGATGATCCTGCTCGAACACCGCTTTCGCACATTGATAGCCTTCGGGATCAAAATCGAGTTCGACTTCACTGCGAATGGTGGTCGTAAAGGTGGAAAGCAAGCGATAATAATCGGCTTGCGGAATGGCATCAAACTTATGGTCATGGCAACGGGCACAGCCAATTGTCAAACCCAACAGCGAAGTCCCAATCGTCCCCAGCATGTCGTCCATCTCATCATAACGATGTTTCTCGACTTCATTTTTTGTAATTTGAGTCGAATGGACACCAGCGGCAAGGTATCCTGTGGCCATCATCGCTAAACGCTGTTCGGGGGCGATTTCATCACCCGCAATCTGCCAGCGAACAAACTGGTCGTAAGGCATGCCTGAATTCAGCGCCTGGACAATGAAATCCCGATAGTGAAATGCCGAACCACGGTCATAGTCGTGTTCAAACCCATGACTTTCGGCAAATCGAGCCAGATCCAGCCAGCGTCGGCCCCACCGCTCGCCATAATGGGGATTTGCCAACAACTGATCCACAAACCGTTCATAAGCGTCGGGTCGAGTATCCGCCGCAAAGGCTTCTAATTGCTCAACGGAGGGAGGCAATCCGATCAGATCCAATGAAACTCGACGGGCGAGTGCATTTCGGCCAACCAGCGGATTCTGAAGAAGATCCTTCTCCACCAGTTTTGCAAACACAAAACGGTCGATCGGTGACAAATCCAACGGTGACGGAACGTCTTGATCCCGCCGATTTGCGAGTTGTTTGACCTCAGGTGGCTGTACTCGTTTCAGTGGCTGAAAGGACCATAACGATCTGGTTTCCGGGGCAATTCTTCGTTCGGTCCAAAGGGTCACCTCCGCCTTTCGAGTCACAAGAGGTTCCTCGTACGGAGCCCCAAGGTCGATCCAGGTGCTGATCGCGGCAATCTCTGCGGGGGACAGCTTGTCCCCGTCTTTCGGCATTTGGGGTTGCTGCTGATGCGAAATGACCCTGCTGATCAGGCTTTTCGCTCCGCGACCGATCACCGCAGCGGGTCCGCGCTCTCCCCCCTGAAGCAGTCCCTCTTGAGTCGAGAGGTCCAGTTTTCCCTCGGTTGAGTCTTCACCGTGACAACCAACACATTTTTGTTTGAGGATCAGACGAACCTGTTCTTTGAAGAGGACCAGTCCCTGAGTCCGTTTTGCCGCATGATCCGGGTCAACCGCCGCCCCCCCTTCTTGAGCAAAAACTTCTTGTGTGGGGATCGTGAAACCAGCGAGCCCGATCGTGAGCAGCACCCAGACGTAGAAAATTCGTGCTTGCATCAGGCCTCCGACCGAGTTGAAAAAAACGTTTGTGGGAAGTGAAAACCAATCCCTCAGATTCTATGAAATCCGCAAACAGGAAAACAATGGGTCGGGAGTGTAAGCGACCCCTTTCGATGGCAGAAAACAATGGCTTAAAATTCTGGTGGGAGCGCCATCGCTTCTGAAATCGGTTCCCCGATGGATAAAAGCCAGCGTTCTCCCAAGGATTCGAAGATCACGTCGTCTTCCAGAATCTCAACAACGGTCCCCTGAAAATGTCCAATTTCAAACTGCCCACCCTGTTGCAGTTTTAAGAGTTTGTCCTGACCTCGCAACGAGATCCAGACTTCCGCCTCGCCACTGTCTCGCGTCACCGCAGTCAGAAATGCCTGTCGGGAAGCATCTGATTCACCTCCCGCACCAAACATGTTTCTCTGCACGATGATGGCGTAGTCGGCAAGTCGCCCCCCCACCAGTCGTGTCGAAGTTACCATCGAAAGTTGATCCGTGCTTTCCGCACCTGGCAGCACCAGGGCGTCAATGGTCATCAGAATGTCCAATCCCCCCCCCTTACCCAACGGACTGAGATTCAGGGATTGAATTTTATGCAGGTGGCCCGCTCGATAAAAATCAAACAGAAACTTCACCAGTTGATTCAGCGATCCTTTTCCACGTACCGAAAAACTGAGCGATTCATAAAATCCCTTACGACTGGTCGCTGGTCCGGAATCGACATGGGCCGCCTGAAAATCCGACTTTTCCACCAGATCCAGTAGCCATGTTCGATACAGAGATCTGGCGATTTCCGTGTCGCTGGGTAAAGACGATTTTTCCAGAACGGCGAGGCGTCGAGCTGCCTCTTTCGACTCGGCCAACTCCTGTTTTTTTTTCTTGATCTTTTTTTCAAGTTGTGATTTGCGATTCTCACGTTGTTCGAGTGGCCCATCCACGTAATTGTGCAGCAGATAATCACCGCCGAGGTAGATCACCATCGCCCCCAGCGAGAAATAAAGTAGTCGCTTGCGAAGATCGTTCATGTTTTAGACTCCTCGGAACTGGCGGCACGAGGCCGTTTTTTCCCGGGCGGATTCTGTTCACCACGCGATTCGCCTGGCGGTTTCAAATCCTTCTGATCAGCATCCTTCTGGTCAGAAGCCTGCTCGAGAGAAGCCTCCTTGACTTCGGTCCCCTGTTTTGACGTTTTCTTTTCCGTTCCCGTGGCTTTCACCCCGTTTTTCTTCTTCGTTCCGTTGAGCGAATCTTTGCCCGCATTGGCCTGGGCTTTCGACTTCGTTTCGATTCGAGCCGGGGTCAGGCTGACCGAGGTTTCAAAGTTCCAAGGATACGATTTGTCCTGAATCCGTTCGTCTACGCGGGGTGTTTGCACTTCGTGTCGTGTATCGCGTAACGTCGCTTCCATCCGTGTCACCACGTTCGGCTCGCGCGCCAGTCCTTGAAACGCCAGACTTGCCCGTCCACCCCGTGCGGGACTCATCGTCAATCGCTGCAAAACCAAGTCCTGTCCTGTGGGAAGTTTTGCAGAAAAATCCCGTAATTCGTCCAGCCAGACGACGCTGTTCGCGTTCCAATCTTCGAGGGCATCCGCAATCTTTTTCTTTTCCGTCGTCTTTTTCACCAGACCTTCCAGATCAGACAACTCACTCGCCAGACGCTTGATTTCCGCATCCGCCGTGGAAAAAACATCCCACAGATAGTACGCTCCCGCTCCTCCCAGCAGCGCGACCGCAGACAATGACATCACCAGTTGTCGCGTCCGATTCGGGGGTTTCGGGGGTCGTTTGGGGTGTTGGAAATCCAGCGAATGTTTGCCACCATGAACTTCCGCCGTCAACATTCCCAACAGCGGAATCAGTCGACCTGACGACGGTTGTTCCCATTTGGCAGCCAGCAAAAACCCTGCATAGGGATCGCGCTGTTCTGCGTGAATTCCATTTTCCCGAGCAATCTGTTCCGCCAGACGTTGATGATCCTGCGCCGTTCCGATCACGTATACGGTTTCAATCGCCTGAGAAACCGCAGCACTTTGTGGCGCCACGAGCAGAGTACGGCGAACTTCGTCCAGCAGCCGCGTCTCCGCAAATTCGTTCCCCAAAACGCCGGGCAGGCGAACAGTCCGAAAAAACAAAGCCTGCACTTGGTCAATCACGATCAAATCGACTTCATCATCGATCACGTTCACCAGCAACGAATTTCCTGCTCGAAGATTTTGACCAGGAAGATTTTGACCAAGAAGAATTTGACCGTTAAGAAACAATGCCGCCGTTGCATACGAACGCATCAGCATCCGATCAGGGGTAATCCCCGCCGCCTTACAGACCCCCGTGACTCGGTCAAATTCGGTTCGCGATAATGCGGCAGCCGTAATTCGACGGGATTCGGTGGCAACACCTCTATTGGCGACAAAGTCAATCACCGACTCTTCAGCCATGTTCGGGGACGCCGTCGTGACCTGGTTCAAGACGAGTTCCGGGAGTTCGGCATCGGTTGCAGGAGGGACTGGGAAATCGAACAGCTCGATCGCATTTCGATCGACACCCATTAAAATCCGGGCACCGGTCCGTTTGTGCTTCGACAGAACCGACTGCAGCCGCTTGCCCAGTTCTTCTGCCGTCATAGGAGGGTCGTCAGCGCCACGGACGAAGGATATCGTCTCGGTCGCTTCCAGCGTGATTCGCTCGCCAACAGCGGTCCCCAGGACCAGGCAGAGTTCACGCGGGTCGCAGTCAATTGCCAGCAGGCGTTGCATCGAATGCTCCATACGGCTGGGTGGTCGAAACTCCTCCTGGAGTATCCAAAACATCCCACGGATAACCTCGTCCTAAAATCTGCAAATCCTTCCAGAACAGACGCCTTACCGGTCTCCGACTGGCATCCAACACCATCTCGACCCGCTGAGAAAGTCGCGATGTTTCGGAAAACGCAATAATCTGTCCGCGATAAACATCCCCTCCGACCGTCAGGTACGGAAACAGTTCTTTCATCTTCATAAGGCTGACGAGACCTTCGGTCAACAGCCAGCAGGGATGTTCGTCATGCGAATGATCGGGATTGGACAGTTCCCGCTTCGAGGTTGAGGTTCTTGCCGCCACAATTTGATCAACAAGCCCCTTGTCAAAACCCGGAATCGCTCGCAGCACTTCGGGGGGAGCCAGGTTCAGATTGATCTGCCCGCGGAGAATAGGACGATTCGAGATCGTGACACGATCGCAGAATTTCGCCAGGAAAACATCCAGTTGTTTTTGCTCTACCGGAACAGGACTGCCAATTACTCGCGGAACACCCTTGGCGACGGGAATTGAGACCAATGACTGCAAAACGTCGAGCGGCGATCGGAACAAATACCGGGAGGGGCTGGCAAAGTTTACCTTCAGACTCGCCAGATCGGCACTGGAACCGCTCCCCGCATTCGGAATATATTGCCGGCAGAGGACCACATAATTTGCGAGTTGCAAATCAAAGCTCCGAACCAATTCGGAATGCAATTGGCTGAGATTCGGCTGATTGAGATCAATTCTGACTTCTCCTTGACGAGTCTGATTTCGCTCGCCACCAAAAAGTGTCAACAGCTCGCCCCAAGGCGAGAATTGCTCACCATCAGCCTCCCTGTTTTCAAATTCTGGTGATGAAGAGAGAGAAGTCTCGTCCAAGTCCAAATGGTGATTTTGATTGGTATCATCGCCAAACAATAACGAACGAGTGACTCCCTTGATCAACAGTAGTTCTTCGAGAGAATCGGGAATGCCATTTCGCGGGGCGTATGGTGGGTTCAAGGTGGCATAATAGTCGTCCTCGGCCCCCGTTTGTCGAGGAACCCGATCCGCATCCATCCAGTCGAGAATCGCATCTGCGATCGAGGTGGTCATGCCAGGCAGGGCAAGTAAGGCTTTTTGGCCGGCTCCGGCGAAACGAGACTCCCAGTCAAGAACCGTTCTCAGGTCCAGTCGCCCGGATTCCCGCTGAAGTCCATACCGCCATGTCGACGAAGTCGACGAGGAGGACTCGTGATACAGGGGTGCCATCACCGTAAAACGGACCCGACCATGCGGGCCCCCTTCATCGGCGACCACAATTCCGCGCATCCATTGTTCTTCCCCAGCAGCGATCGAAGCCGAAGTCGATTCGGTCGTCGACGGTGGTCGGGAGAGATACAGCTTCAAAAATTCTTCAGCAGAAAGAATGGCGTGTTCCATCTGCAATTGTTCACCACGCAAATGAACAACTTTATTCGCATTCGACATCGATGCCACAAAGCCAAAACCCGCCAGACTGATCATCACCACGACCACCATGACGATAATCAGCACAATTCCACGGGGATTGGGCGGTGTGCTGCTGTTGCGGCGTAGTCTTCGAAAAGCAATCATGGCTGACGCCCCCTTCGCTCTAGAGCGGGCGATTGGGAATCCGCAACCCCGACGATACGCGGAATTTGATCGAAATTCCCTGACTCGATTTGACGATCCGCAAACGGTAAATGAACCAATCGCCGATAGACCCTGCCCGCAGACGTTGATCGGCGAGTCGAGTTTTCTTGGGCCAGAGACAGCGAATCCCCAGAATCATCAATCGCTTCGCCATCAGTTTGCGAGGGATCTTCGCCTTTGATGGTTTTGATGCGGAATAACAGTTCGACCAGCAGCGGAAGTTTTCTGCGTTCCCAGCTATCCCATTCTTCTTCCCACTTCTGGCCATCATAGTAACGAAATTCGATCGCGGTGATCTGTGGAACATGAAACAAATCTCGGCCACTTTTTAACGAAAGGTCGTCGGCAGCAGTCCACTCAGGGAAATCCCCAGGCAACAGACTGGTTGATGCCCCTGACGCGGCAGTCACCCGAGTCGCCAATCGGTTTCCTGCCCAGGTTTCCCACGCCCATTCGCGGCGGACAAATCCCCCCGGATGCTGTTGTTCCGCGATGGTTGAATCGTGCTGTCTCAAGAACGTGTACTCGATCGTGCGTAATTCCGTGGCGACGGGAGTCCGAGCTTGCCCCGGTTGCGGAACAAAATCCGCAAGCTCCAGAGGTTCCCGTGTCGTTCGTGGATCCGTCTGCAGCACGATCAATCGCAACGCCTGTTTCGTCCCAAATAATCCAAACCGGGGGGTGAGCGTTTCAGGGGATTGCGTCCCACGGGGAACCATCGACTGCGCAACGGGAATGGTTCCAGAGCCAAAACGGTCATTGACAGCAAGATTTGAACCCGAGGAAAAAGTCGGTGACTGGTTGCCAGCGGACGGTCCGCGCAAACCAGCCTGAGCCGGATTGGGAGTCGGCATCGCGGTGGAAAAATTACCGGGAACGGGCGAGGAATTCGGATCGAAATCGGCAAGCTGTGTCACCTGCGACAAATCCTTGGCGAGTAAACTCGTCAGCCCCCGCACAATTTGCGTTTCTTCCACCTTTTTTCGCCCCGAAGCGAACATTCTCAGATAAATGTCGGAAAGACTCCACAGAGCGAGCATGACCACGGATGCAAGCAATGACGTAAGCAACACCTCGAGCAGTGTAAATCCGGCGAAGAACTTCACACGCACAGAAATCCTCGGTGGCCGATTCGATTTCATGGAATCGATACTCCCCCAGGATTTCGAGCAGACCGGTTGAGGTTCGTTTCCCGGGATCGCGGAACAGCCGACGCCCTCT
>JBIKZJ010000214.1:0-10652 GCA_044354755.1 Schlesneria sp.
CCGAGCAGATTCGTCGTTGGATTTTTGGGCGTCGGGCCGCCAACTTCAGCGAAATGCACGATATCCCCGCCCTGATCCGATTGGCCCTGGAAAGTCAGTTTTCACTATTTCCCTCGAAAGAGACTCAACATCAAGTCTCCCGCGACGGAACCGAGAAGCTCCTCTTGGAATTGGCTGATGGACAGTTCACCGAATGCGTATTGATGCGCGAAACCGATCGCCGCACAATCTGTATTTCTACGCAAGTCGGTTGTGCCATGGGCTGCGTTTTTTGCGCCAGTGGCCTGCTCGGCCTGAAACGAAATCTCACCACGGGTGAGATCCTCGAGCAGGTCTTGCGACTGGATCGGTTGCTGAGAAAGGGTGAGCAAATCACCAATCTCGTCGTGATGGGGATCGGTGAACCACTCGCCAACCTGAAATCACTCGTCCCAGCACTCGATACGCTGAACGAAAAAGGGGGGCTGGGCCTGGGGGCTCGGAGGATTACGATTTCAACGGTAGGTCTTCCCGAAAAAATTCGCGAACTCGCCAAACTCGGCAAGCAATACAACCTCGCGGTCTCGCTCCATGCCCCCAACGACGTGTTGCGTGATCGATTGGTTCCGGTCAACGACAAAATTGGCATTGATGCCGTGCTAGAAGCGGCTGATGACTACTTTGCGATTACTGGCCGCAGGGTCACATACGAGTATGTGTTGCTGTCAGGGGTCAATGATGCACCGGAACACGCACGGCAACTCTCTAAACGGCTGCAGTCCCGTGTGGCTCATGTGAATCTGATTCCGATGAACGGCGTCTCGGAACTGGAATTTGTCGCACCGACCGCACCCCGAACCGACGAGTTTGTACAGGTGTTGGAATCGTTTGGCATTCCCGCCACGGTCCGCAAACGCAAAGGGGCCGACATCGATGCCGCGTGTGGGCAATTGCGACTAGCCCGCGAAAAAAATTCTGTTTGAGGGGTTCGGGGATCTTGGGCTTAAGGGGAAAATCCCCGGCAGGAAGCCATTCTGCCTGACGATTTGATGGGTTTATCCGCCTTAAATCGTCTCGTACAGTCGCATCAGCGGTGATGGATTTCTATGATGAGCCAACGATTCGTCACGATCTTCTTTTCACACATCGAGACCCGAACATGACCAACAGACTTCCGATCGATCGTCGTACCGCACTGAAGTTCACTGCCGCCACCTTGGCCGCCGTCACGTCCTTGGGTCACGCGAAGCCAGCGGTTGCCGAAAGCTTGCGAGTCCTTCCCGCAGGCAGCCTTCCGGCCGATGTGCGACTCGGTGCATTAAAAGATCTGGATGCCTATTTCCCCTGGACACCGAGCGCCAGTCCCGCCGAATGGAAACAGCGATCCGAAGCAGTACGCCGACAGGTGATGGTATCAACCGGTTTGTGGCCGATGCCAACCCGGCAACCCCTGAATGCGGTCCTGCATGGCAAAGTCGATCGGGGCGATTACACCGTTGAACGAGTCATTCTGCAGACCGGGGATCAACTTTTCTGTACCGGCAGCCTTTATCGCCCCAAAGCCAAACCCGTCGGAAAAAGCCCTGCGATCCTCTGTCCACACGGGCATTGGGCGAACGGCCGTTTCTACGAACATACCGAAGCTCAGTTCAAACAGGAACTCGATTCCAAGGCCGAATCACTTCCCAGCGGGCGTTACCCGCTGCAGGCACGCTGCGTTCAACTGGCGCGGATGGGTTGTCTCGTTTTCCTGTACGATATGCTGGGCTATGCCGACGGGGGCCCATTGACACACGAACTGGCACATGGATTCAAAACACAGCGTGAAGACCTCAGCCGACCCGACCAGTGGGGGCTGTTCAGCGCCCAGTCCGAACTCCGCTGCCTGAACATTGTTGGTTTGCAGACATGGAACTCGGTACGCGCCCTTGACTGGATCAGTTCACTGGACGAAGTCGATACCAGTCGGATCGGTGTGACGGGGGCGAGTGGAGGTGGGACACAAACGTTCCTGTTGGGTGGGGTCGATGCCCGCCCCGCCGCGTTCTTCCCCGCCGTGATGGTCTCGACCTCAATGCAAGGGGGTTGTACCTGTGAAAATGCCAGTTACCTGCGAGTCAACACTGGCAATATCGAGCTGGCAGCACTGCTGGCACCCCGCCCGCTCGGAATGACCGCTGCGGATGACTGGACGAAGGAACTCGAAACCAAAGGCCTTCCCGAACTGAAGCAGCATTATGCCATGCTCGGTGTCCCTGATCTCGTGCAAGGAAAGTATCGCCCCTTCCCGCACAACTACAACCAGCCAAGTCGCTTGGCGATGTATGAATTCTTCAATACCCATCTCAAGCTTGGCCACACGCTGCCGATTGTCGAACGTGATTTTGTGCCACTGACCAGGGACGAGGCGACGGTCTGGAATGCCAGCCATCCTGCTCCGGAACCCGGAGTCGCCAATGAATTACGCATTGTTCGGGGATTCGCTGCGGATCAGGAGCAGCAATTGGCGGCCTTGATCCCTAAAGATCAAGAGTCTCTCGGCAAGTTCCGTGAAATTCTCGGCGGAGCCTGGGACGTCATGATTGGCCGCAAGCTTCCTGGTAAAGCCGATTTCACCCAAGAGAACAAACACAAGGTCGAGGCAGACGGGCACCTGCGGTTCCACTCGCTGATCCGCCTGACAAAGCAGGGTGAAGAGATTCCATCGCTGTTCTTTTTGCCACGCAATTGGAACAAGCAAGTGACGCTCTGGATCACTGACGCAGGGAAGGGGGCGCTGCTCAAGGCTGATGGTTCGCCGAATCCCGAAGTCCAGCAGTTGCTCGACGCGGGTGTCGCGGTCGCCATTCCGGATCTGCTGTATCAGGGGGAATTCCTGGCAGACGGCCAACCATTGACAAAGGCCAGAAAGGTCAAAAACCCACGTGAATTCGTCGGATATACGCTCGGCTATAACCATCCGCTGTTCTCACAGCGCGTTCACGATGTCTTGACGATGATCTCGTTTTGCCGACACAGTGACTATGAACCACAAGGGGTCCATCTGATCGGCCTCGGCGCGATTGCCGGTCCAATTGCCGCCGCAGCGGCCATTCAGGCGGGGTCTGCGATCAACAAAGTGGCGATTGGAACAGGGGGCTTCCGCTTTGCGACAATCACCAACGCCTATGATCCGATGCTCGTTCCAGGGGCCATCAAGTATGGCGATGTTCCTGGGCTCTTGTCGCTGATTGCCCCTCATCCACTCTGGATTTCCGGTGAGGGCCCACAGGCACCACCGATGACCGCAGCAGCTTATCTGGCCGCGCAGGCTCCTCACGTGGTCACCTATTCCGGTCCGGCCGCTGGCGAGGGAGCCGCTGCCGTCAAGTGGATCTTGTCATGAGCCGACTTGAAAGCCGTGAAGAGGGCAACCGGGCCACGCGATGCGTGGCCCGAGTCTTCGTGCTTGGTGCGCGGCTGAGTACGACAAGAAACGTAACCCGGTATTACCGCTGATCTGTTTCATTTTTCAATCGCGCCCAGTGACAGTCCGCCAAGATCCTCACGGCGGTTGATGAGATCTCACGACAGGGAAAACCAAGCCACACCTTCCGTTTTTCGATCGTAAACGATTAAAAAAACAAGCCGCCGTGTTTTGGAAAACACGGCGGCTCCGGTAAACGGCTGTTGATGAGACCTGCTCTCGCGATCAGGCCGCGACAGTCCGTCGGCGGCGATAGGCGCGAATCCCGAAACCGATGCCGCCGACCATCAACAGCGCCAATGACGACGGTTCAGGTACGGATGTCGCATACAGGCTCACGTCGCTTAATCCCTGGAAATTCGCATCCCCCATGCGAAGGTCCAGCAGTTCGCCAATATCCTGCACGCCTGGGCCGGTCAGTATTGTTGGAAACAGTGTCTCATGGTAGTCACTGTAAAAGGTCACTTGAACCTGCATATTCGCAGGGCCCGCTAACGGATCCAAGCCTGTAAAGGTGGCCACCAGCGTATCGCTGATTTGTGTATGTGCATTATCCTCCCAGAAATTGTATTTCAACTGAAAGAGGTCCCCAACTGCGAGCGGGTTGGCATCGTGCCAAAACGCAAGGATATTCACACTTTCCAAAGCAACTGGGGATCCCTGATTGATCGAAACAACCGGAGTAATGATACTACCCGTGACATAGGCCGCAACGGGCTGTCCATTCTCATCATCGATATGGAGATGCAATTCACCGGGTGCGACCGGGTGGATCTCCCCCGCCAAGACCACGCGGGCAACAGAACCCTGCAGGAACATCATGCTGATACCGAGCAACACCATTTTTCCAAACCAAATGCGTTTCATAGTAAAATCTCTTTTTTTCGTTTTTTGAATTGATAACACAACACCATCTCGTCCGTACCGTCGACGGAATTCTTAATGGCATCGGACAAGGGTCACTAACAATCACTGAAGGAGCCGAAACAAGAAGTCTCGAATCAGGCTTTCTGTCACAAACAACTCGGACCAACGTGTTGCCGTCGTCATCACGACGCCCTCCCCCCGTCAACACGTGATCCGAGGAACGAAACAGAACGATTAGGGAGGGCGTAATAGCGTGACCGCGCAATCCGATTGCCGAGTCATTCGCTGCGTTATCGCGGGGCACGCCTGCATCGCATGCTCGGCAAGGACGTACACGGGACTAATGAGCGCGACAGGGAATCTGCTATCGGAGCGCGAACCCGTGCGACCCACAGGAACCTGCTCGTTGCGGACGATTGGTGATGCGAAAAACCGCTGTCTTAAGACCACTCTGATTGTCCGAAGCGGCCCCTCCCCTCGCCCCACATTCCGGATCATGAACTGAAACACAAAGACTCGTTCCCGTTGACCAGGCCTCAATGCAGGGAAGGTTTTTGATGGAATCTTATATAACAATTGCTGCGGCGTCAGCGACTTCGCATTCACGATCAAATCCATCGCAAACAATTGCGCACCAGATCGCCACGCGGGGCACCAGATGACGGCCAACAGCGCAACTGACAACATCAGCAGATGCCTGGAATTCGGTGAAAAAATAAGGAACAGCAACCGCATCAACCACCTCGAAATGACGCAGACCAAAACAACGAAAACACGGAGGTTAACGATCCTCGGGTGGGGCCGTTAATACACTCAACACCGACGATCATTCGCACTACCACTTACGCTCATAACGCTTGGAAAACGTCGCGAGACCACGATTTAATCGTTTAATTAAATGTCACGTATCGTTCGTATGGGAAAATCAAAAAGCACGAGTGATCACATTACACAAAAATCACAAAGTTCATTTTGATTTTTACACGACAAAAACTGGTAATCAATGTGTGAAATCGCAAAGAGGATTGGAATTCGGGTTTTGCAGGGGATGCCCGATGGGTTTGTGGGGGAATCCCTGATTCACCAGCCGCAAAATCGGTGAAAGTCACCTCGAGCCACTTCCCTGCCTTGCGCGCCAATGGGGTAAGAGGAATTGACGCCTGTCCCTCACAAAGAGTAGGCTTGGATTTTATTTGTCGCTGAAAACAGGATGGATCTTTCCTTGAAACGAACGCTATTCGCGGTGCTCGCTTGCCGTTCAGGTAGATATTGCTTTGTTCTTCCTTCGCTTTTTCTGTGCCCAGCGGGATTCCCCCTGCTGGGAATGCTCGCGGCGATCATCGCTTTCTCGCCGGTCATCCTGTTCGCGGCTGATGAGAAACCGACGGCGTTCGTGAATTGGATTCATGCTGCCGAAAAGTCAGACCAATTAAAAGTCGACTTTTACGATCCGAATATGCCCCCTAAAGCCTATCCTGGCTGGACCGATTTCGAGTTGTCACTCAGCTACAAATTTCGGCACCAGACACGCTGGAGACTCGGCAAGGGTAACGTCTATGCCGTGACCATTCATCCGACGTTCACGGCGGTCAAGCCCGCCGTGAAGCATGTTGTCCAACTTCCCAATACCATCAATCAGACCCACTGGCAGGATTCGATTTTGGGGAGGCATGAATTGGATCACGTGGCGATTGGGTCCCACCCGCGACTGCTCATGCTGACCAGTCATCTGGTGAAAAACCTGAAAACGGTGAATCGCAAAGCGGATCAGGTCGCTGATGTCACCAACGAGTGGGCACAGGCTGCGATTACCGCAGAAATTGATCTCCGCCGTCTGGCGATCCAGCAACTGATCACCGCCAATAACGTAAACCTTGATCTCATCACGCGACACGGAGGAGAAACCGTTCCTGATCGAGAGGCCTTCTTTGACCGACTTTTTCTCAAAGAGAATCTGGATGAATTAAAATTCCTCTACCTCGGCGAATCGTACAAATTGCTGGAAACCGACGAGTACCGCCGGGCGAAATCCCTTTTCCACCAGCAAGACTGAAACACGAAGCCGGTTCATCAACACGAAGCCACAACATCGAGCCTGAAATTTGGCGATCTCGCCCCCTGGAATCCACTCGGATCATTTCACTGCGATCCCTTTCAACGCTCTGGGTTGCCTCAAGCTGCTGCCGGTCGCTTCACCCCGAATAGTCCGGTCAAAAAGGTCTCCAGCAATAACACCCCGATCACTGCCAGCAGGATTTGTTGCCACAATTTCTGGGAATGCTCCATCTCGACCAGCTGCAGTTGACGTTGTCGCTGACGCTGGACTTGCTGCTCATTCGGTCGCTCGCCACCTTTCATTTTCAGTCCGAAGCTTTCGAGTTGTTCCTGGGTCAGCGGGACCGTACGGCTTTCTTCCGCAGCAAGATTCACCGCAATTTGCTCAATCCGCCCCGGAACACTCAAATCATAGATTCCAGGGACCTGTGTCTGCTCAAAGGGTTGATCGACGGGTAACGAGTCTAACTCGGTTCCATCCGGTAGCCTTGCGATTCCCGTTCCCGAGCTTTCCTCACGCGAGGTGACCGGCCACGCGATCGGACTCCCCACCGCCTGACTTCCAGCCCGGGGGATAATTCCGTTGGAATGTTCCAGCAATCGAAAGATCAACATCGGAAACTTGGACGATCTCGCGAATTGGCTGTCCGCCGGTTGCCATCCACTCGCGAAAACAATCACTTTTCCTCGCCCCACCGAAAGCTCGACGATCGCCGGATCACCATCATCAAACCGAGCTAAAATCCGGTCAGCAGGGGCAGACTCGATTTTCTCGTCCTGGTCCTCGCCTTCGCCCTCCGGCCGATCGGCCGTCCGCAGGCCACCGATCGATCGATGCTTCCAAAACCGGATTCCGGTGAAGTCACTGAACTGGGATTCGGCAAACGGAGCAAACACCGGATGGCTGTAATCGATTTCCCCCAACATGGCATACTTGTCGACGCTTGCCTCAGTGACTGTGATCCCCTCGCGTCCGCAAAGCTTTAAACTCGCCAAGGTTGCCTCGGGCGTGGGCGAAACGATCAGCACTGTACGCCCCTTTTCCAATTGCTGACGCAGCAGCGGTTGCACATCGGGCTGAGGCGTTGTCACAACAATCAACGAAGGCTGGGCATCCGCCGAAGCTCGATTGAAATCACTCGGCTCCCGCAGCTCTATCTGCAGACGCTGGGATGCCGCAAACAAACGATCCAGATAAAAGCGTCCCCCCTCAACCGCATTTGCCGATTCCTCGCCGCAATAAACGACAAGCCGGGTTTCCGGCAGACTCTCGGCAACAAACACACGATTATCGAAATCCTGATCGTCTCCGGTCAGCAGCAGTGACGATGAAGTGGTCCCGGCCGGAAGTGCGGGGGGTGTCAAAATTCGGCTTTGTCCTGGCGGAACATAGACCATAATTTCTGGTGAGGCGGGGGTGTCCCATTTCAACCGAAATTGATCCAGCGACGAATCCCCGCTGTTTGTGATCCGGACCCTGACTGGATCCTCCGCCAGTTCGGGATTCTTTTCGACCAGTTGTAAGCCGGCATTCGAGGGGTTTGCGGGTTGAACACGCAGCAATTCGACCGGCAAGTTTTCAGGCCACTCATAACCTTGCAGCGCGACCACTTCGGCACCACTTTGCAGATCGCTCGCCAGCCAGATTCGCTGTACGATCGGTTTGGCTCGTTCCGTTTGCGCTTCCTGTAAACGGGTGGCGGTCCGAACCAATCCCTCGCCAAGTCGCGTCCCCTCCCAACTCGGCTTTAACTCTTTCAGTCGCGCCCGAACCAGCCCCCGACGTGCCGAAGGATCCATCAACCGCAGTTCGTCAAAATCGACGACCGGCTCGAAGGATCGATCAAACCGATACAGCGTGACCGTGGTTTGTTGTGGCACCTTCTCGAGTCGCTCGTCCAGCAGGCTGAGCAGCTGATCCCAGACCCCCGTCCGCCGCATGCTGGCACTGGTATCGACAAGAATGGCCAACTGCTGCTCGTTGGCCGCTTCATCCGGTTCCGTCACCGATGCTCGCCACAGTGGCCTGGTAAACGCGAAGGCCAGCAATGCCAACGCAGCCGCCCGCAGCAACATCAATAACCAATGCTCGACCCGGCTGCGGCTCGTGACTCGAGGAGGTGACGGCGTGAGAAACATCAGCGTTGAAAATGGACGTTCGCCGCGTGGCATCCGTCGCCACATGTGAAACAGCAGCGGAGCGGCTGCTGCGAGTGCACCGAGCCAATACAAAGAAAAAAGCCACGTCATAAAATGCCCGCTGTCATTGCCCACAGTATGGAAACGAAGGTCCCTTCCGGACCCGCTACGTACCAGCATAACCAACCTGGGTGGCTCACCCCAGTCCTTGCGACCATAATGGGGACCACTGCCAACCAGATTTTTTGCTGAGTTTTTTTTGCTGAGATCACCCATGCGACTCGGATACAACACCAACGGAACCATCTGTCATCCTTGGGAGCAGGCGATCGAATTGATGGCCGAAATCGGCTATCGATCGGTTGCCCTCACCATCGATCATCACACCCTGAATCCATTTTCCACGGATCTGGCTCGAGAATTGACCCGCATGCGGCAGCAACTGGACCGCTTCCAGATGACCTCTGTCGTTGAAACCGGAGCCCGATTTTTACTCGACCCGCGTCACAAACATGAGCCGACACTCGTGAGTCCCTCGGCCGAGGGACGGGCGATTCGCGTCGATTTTCTCAAACGATGCGTCGATATCGCCAATGAACTCAACGCCGAAGCGGTTTCGTTCTGGAGCGGGATCGTTCGCGATTCCGCGCCGAAAGAGATCGCCTACCGCCGTCTGGCGGATGGTTGTCAGCAGGTGCTGGAACATGCGGCCCCCACAGGAATGCGGCTTGCCTTCGAACCCGAACCGGGGATGCTGGTCGAATCCTTTGCCGACTATCGGCAGCTGTTGTCGCTCGTCGACGGCCCTGGATTCGGACTCACCGTCGATATTGGTCACGTACACTGTGTCGAACCCAAGTCCATTGCCGAATCGCTGCAGGAATGGTGCGAGCGGATCTTCACGATTCATATTGAAGACATGTGCCGAGGTGTTCACGATCATCTTCGTTTTGGCGAGGGGACCATTGATTTTCCTCCTGTGTTCGAGACGCTGAAGTCCCTCGGCTATCGAGGCAGCCTGAATGTGGAACTCAGTCGCCACTCCCACATGGCCCCGGAAGTGATGCGGGAATCATTCGACTTCCTGAGCCGGGGTTTGGGCCGAACACCTTGAGTTAACCGGCCCCAACCCAGCAAAAAAATCGCACCAAACAGAACGCGCCGGCCCCCCCCCATACCGAATCCATCACACAAAACCAACATTTCAGAGGATCAGCATCGCATCCCCATAACTGTAAAATCGGTATCGTTGCTCGATCGCCTCGTGATAGGCCCCCAGCATCAAGTCCAGTCCACCAAAAGCGGTCACCAGCATCAGCAACGTCGATTTGGGAAGGTGAAAATTCGTCAACAGCACATCGGTCGAGGATATCTTGGTTGGTGGACGTACGAAAAGATCGGTTTCCCCACGCCATTCCTGAAACTCAACGGCGACGCGCGCCGGTGATGCGACCTGGCTTGCACGGTACGCCGACTCGATCGTCCGCAAGCTGGTTGTTCCCACCGCCACAATCCGGCCACCCCGCATCCGGGTTTCGTTGAGCAGTTGTGCGGGTTCTGCAGCGAGCTCACACCATTCCGAATGCATTTGGTGTTCGGCCAGATTTTCTACCGAGACCGGACGAAACGTCCCGACCCCGACGTGCAGTGTCACTTCCGCACGACCGATCTGACGGGCAAGGCATTTCTCGAGTAATTCCGGGGTAAAATGCAGCCCGGCGGTCGGCGCGGCCACGGAACCGGGATGCAGGGCATACGTCGTTTGATAACGCTCCCAATCCATCTCTGTCGCCTGCTTGCGATCGAGATACGGCGGAAGCGGAACCGTGCCGAATCGCTGTAGGATTTTGTACGCCGCCTCGTGTTGCGACGGCAGGAAATGGCAAACGCCGTCCGAGAACTTCTCGATCAGTTTCAGCCGTAATGTTTCTCCCGCCGGGTTAATCAACGTGACCGTTTCGTGCAAACGGAGGTATCCCCTCGTCTGCCCGATCAAACGCCATAATCCGTCCGGGGTCGAACTCAGATACAGTCCTTCCCATTTTCCTCCGGTTGCCGTTCGGACTCCAAACAAACGAGCGGGCAGCACGCGGCTGTTATTGAGAACCAGACAATCCCCGGCTTGCAACAGGTCCGGGAGATCTTG
>JBIKZJ010000215.1:0-10625 GCA_044354755.1 Schlesneria sp.
ATTGGTTGTCCCCTGCACAATCGAAGTTCGCTGGCCGAGTGGGATTGTGCAAACCCTCAGTGAGATCCAAGTTGACCAAAAACTTCGATTACAAGAACCCCGTCCCTCGCCGGGCCAGGAATAAGTCTCGACGGTGTTCACGCGGAAAATTCAAGTTCACGCGGAAAATTCTGGTAACCCCTCATGAAACTTCTTCGTTCCGAATGGTCTCGATTTCATCGCTGGCGAGGGCTGTCATTGGGCCTTTCGTTGGTTACGGGAGGTCTTGTACTTGCTCTGTGGTGCTTTGCTCGTCGTGAGGTCGATGACCAGGAAGTGAGTGATCCGAGCCACCACTCCGCTGGACAAGCGACGGCAGGATTGGAGACTGGCCATTCATCCCAACCCTTTTCCCAACCCGTTTCCAAGTCCGGCGTGTATCTTGGGAGTGCGGTATGTGGCGAGTGTCATGCACAGATTGCCGAGACCTATCGCGGCCATTCGATGGCGAACTCGCTCTGGGAGACGATGGCCGCACCAAAAATTGAAGAGGCGTCGGAAAAGAATTCGTTCTCTCCTGATGGCCGCCACTGGTATACGATTGAAACCACACCGGAAGGTGTGTTTCATCACGAGCGATTGATCGATCGCGACGGCGAAACGTTGTATGACCAGGCTGTCCGTGTTGGCTATACGATGGGGTCTGGACATCAAGGTCGCTCGTATTTGATTGACCGTGGCACCGCGATGTATCTCTCGCCGATTACGTGGTACAGCCACGCCGGTCGCTGGGATTTGTCCCCTCAGTACCAATTGCCTGTTCATCGACGATTTGGTCGACGGATTGTGGACGGATGCCTGAATTGTCATGCAGGTCGGGTCAACGACATTCGCGGTGCAAGCGATCAATATGGTTCTCCCCCCTTTTATGAATTATCAATTGGTTGCGAGCGCTGCCACGGTCCGGGGGACGAACATGTCAAGCTGCACCAGCAGGGGCCTCGAGGCGCAACCCTCGACCCAATCATCAATCCGGTGAAACTGGACGCCGCACGTCGAGAAGACATTTGTTCGCAGTGTCATCTGCAGGGGGAGGGGACCTATCCTCGATCTGGTCATGAAATTGGTGATTTTCGACCGGGTGAGCGACTGGAAGAAACGCGTGTCATCTTTGTTGCGGGGACACGCACCACATCAGCGGGCACGACACGGGCGGTGAGTCAGGTGGAACAAATGCGTTCGAGTCGCTGCTATCGGGAGAGCCAGGGCCGATTCGGATGCATTTCGTGCCACGATCCCCACTCGCGCCCGCAAAAATCGGCCATGGACGCCTTCTATCGGGAAAAATGCCTGGCTTGCCACACGGATCGGGGCTGCGGGCTGCCTGAGGCCCAGCGGCTTGTCACGCAAGCAGATGACTCGTGTATCGCCTGTCACATGCCGCGTTTGGGGGCGAGCGACGTTCCCCATACCTCGCAGACCGATCACCGTGTATTGCGTCAGCAAGACGCAAATCCCGTGATCAATCGTCCTGCGGGGCCTCCCGAGATCTACGATGGGGGCGAGTCGCGTTTGCCCCCAAAGGCGATTGATTATGCCCGAGGGCTCTGGTTGGCTGAGCAGGCGGAAAAAAGAAATGACCGAGAAATGGCTGGTCGTGCCAGATTACTTTTAGGTCAAGTCCGCAAGGATTTTCCCGAGGATGTGGTGATTCTGAATGCCTTGGGGACCACGACTGCGATGAGTGGTCGGATTGACGAAGCGATATTGATCTTGAGGCAATCACTCGACCTCGATCCCGCAGGCGAACATTCCCTGGAAACCATGGCAAACTTGCTGCTTCAGTCAGGACATCGGACTGAAGCACGCCCCTACTTGAAACGCGCACTGGAATTGAACCCCTGGAAAGCCTCGTTATGGGGGCGATACGCCGGCGTTTTGGTTCAGGAAGGGGAGTGGGAGTTCGGGATTGATGCCGCACAGAAGTCGAGAGAATTGGATCCGTCGGTCGTACAGACGTACGAGTTCCTGTCGAACGCCTATCGGCACAGGGGTGATTCCGCACAAAGTCAGCATTATCGGGACTTGGCCAGAAAAATTCAGCAAAGCCGTCAATAAGGCGACTCGACAAATGTCTGTTCTTGGAAGAGACTGAATGAGGGTTGTTATTGCGTGAGTAAAAGTCTGTCGTGAATTTGGCTTAAAATGGCCATGATCTTCGCCTTGTCGGGGGCTCTTGGGTGTCAAGAAGCAATACACCATGAGTTTCCGCTGAAGCGGGAGATCCGTTACGATAGAGAACTCTTACGCAAAGTCCGTATTGTTTTGAAAGCGAGCGAATCATCCATGCGACAAATCGGAACTCTGTTAAGAGTCGAGGATGCCGAGCATTTTGCGGACCATTTGCGAGCGGATGGGATCGGATGCCGCGTTGATCAGGGTCAAGAAGGATATCAAATCTGGGTTCATGACGACGATCAGGTGGCTGCAGCAAAAATGGAATTGGCGCAATTTCACCGAGACCCAAGCCACGAGCGGTTTCGGGATGCGCCAGAACGAGCTCGATCTCGGTTGCTTCAAGAACAGCAACGCCTGCAGGCCCAGAAATCGTTAACGGTCAATGTGTCGGAAAAATGGGATCGCCCCCGCAGCCAGGTGGCTCCGCTGACCTATGGGCTGATTGCTCTCACCACCCTGTTTGCGTATTTGACTCAGTTAGAGCCAAATTTTCGTGATCCGTTTGCCAGTCGCTTCTTTTTTTCAACGAATGGAACGTTCACTCCGATTCTTGAGGGAGAGTACTGGCGAATCGTTACCCCGATGTTCCTACATTTTGGGTTAATGCACTATGTATTCAACATGCTTTGGCTCTATCAGTTTGGTCTCGAAATTGAAGAACGTCGGGGTTCACTCAGGTTTATCAGCATGGTGCTTGTGATCGCGGCACTTTCCAATGCCGCACAGTTCTGGTTTCCTAACGCGATTCAGTTCTGGCTGAAAAACGCCGAGCAGATCTGGTTTCCCAATGCGACTCATTTCTGGTTTCAAGGGCAAAAAATCCCAGGGCATGTATTTGGCAACCCCCAATTCGGAGGAATGTCGGGGGTCGTTTACGGGCTCTTTGGCTACATCTGGATCAAAGGGCGACTGGACCCAGAAAGTGGTTTTGATCTTCCGCAGCAAACGGTGACCGCGATGCTGATCTGGCACGTGCTTTGTGTTGTTGGCATCATCCCCAATGTGGCCAACTGGTGCCATGGTATTGGGCTTGTGACGGGAATTGCGATTGCCTTTATTGGCACATTCATTCAGTACCTGAGACCACGAAAATAAAGATCTGAAATTCGATGTCGCTCAATCAAGTCCTGACAGTCGAGCAAGCGGCGCTGTGTTTAAAGGCAGGCAGGCTGATCGCATTGCCCACCGAAACCGTTTACGGATTAGCTGCAAATGCGCTTGACCCGATTGCCGTGGCAAAAATTTTCGCGGCGAAGGACCGGCCATTTTTCGATCCGTTGATTGTGCACATTGCCGATTTTGAATGGTTGCCACGAGTTGTTCGCGAATTTCCTCCGCTGGCCGCACAACTGGCAAAACAATTCTGGCCAGGCCCCTTGACGCTGGTAGTCCCCAAAAACGATGCCATCCCCGATTTAGTGACTTCGGGGTTGTCGAATGTTGGTGTTCGTTTACCCGATCACGAATTGATGCGGCAAGTGCTGCGTAAGGCTGGTGTTCCTGTTGCCGCTCCGAGTGCCAATCCATTTGGACGACTCAGCCCCACCACGGCCGAACACGTGCGAAGCCAAATCGGTCATCGAATTGACGGGATCCTGGATGGCGGAACCTGTCGAGTTGGCATCGAATCGACCATAATTCAAGTCGAGGGGAACCGTGTGACGATGCTGCGTCCTGGCGGGGTCGCTTTGGAAGAGATCGAACGACTGGTCGGAAGAGTCGAACATCCCGCAGTCACCCCTGCTGAGTCCCCCATTGCACCGGGGATGCTCACAAGCCATTATTCTCCCAGGACACCCCTGATTGTCGTGGACGCGATCCCCTCGACGCCCCCCTGGCCCCGTACGGGATTGCTTTGCTTGCAAACGCCCGAAGATGTCGCTGCGTATTCGGGCATGGAGGTGTTATCGGGTGAGGGAGACTTGGTGATTGCTGCGGCGAACTTTTTTCAAGGATTGCACCGCCTGGATGCGGCGGGACTGGATGGAATTGTTGCGGTTCGATTTTCTCCGCAGGGCTTGGGGCGGGCACTCAACGATCGATTGACGCGCGCTGCACACGGAACGAAAAATCGAGCCGGGGAACAGACTCCGTCCAACAGCGAATGAGCGATCGTTTCCGCAGGCGGTTGTGTAAAAAACGGCCCGCAGTGATTCGAAATCCCGAAATTTCCCCTGTTTTAACTTGTCGCCAAAGGCTGCTGCCCCTAAGGTGTGAGGATAGTCGCTTTTTCAATTGTCCTGAGAACCTGGTGTGGGTGGCACAAGATGAGGACGAACTATCAGCCGGGAGATGCCGTGGTCTTTCGGATCACCAAGCAAAGTACTGATCCAGGTCCGCGTGCTGTCGATATTTTTCCCGCAGCGGGGGGTGATACGTATTCGTATCAAGTCGATAAATTTTGGACCGTCAAAGAGGTCGATCCCAACGGAACGCTGCAGATCATCACGCGCCGGGGAAAGCAACGCTCAGTCTCGAAGGATGATTTGCGGCTAAGGCGAGCGAGTTGGTGGGAGCGTTGGTTTTATCGGGAGCGTTTTCCCAAACTTTCTCAACAGCAAGATTGCACCTTGCCGCCTCAATCCGAACCGCCTCAATCCGACTGATTTTCCTACCCCCCCGACTCGACCGTGAGCCGATTTTGTATCCTGTTTTGATGAAAAGGGAGTCTATGAACCTGAGTGAACTCACCTGGCCGGAAGTCGACGGACTCTCTCGCGATCTACCGGTCGTCATTCCCGTTGCGGCACTTGAGCAACATGGCCATCATCTTCCCGTATTCACGGATAGCATGCTACTGGGTGAAGTTGTACGACGCACCAGCGAAGTCATGAAGAATCGCGTGCTATTCACGCCATTGATGTGGCTGGGAAACTCGCATCATCATCTCGATTTTCCGGGCACCATGTCCGCCAGTCCAAGGCTCTATCTCGATCTGCTCAATGACCTGATCGAAAATATGTTGACTCACGGTTTTCGGCGGATTGTCCTGTTAAACGGCCATGGTGGAAATTCGATTCCGGGAAAACAGGCGGTTTTTGAGGTGCGGCAGCGACATCGGCTGCGTCAGGACTTACTGTTGTTATTCGCGACGTACTGGGACCATGGAAGACCGAACCAGATCAGGACCGATCTTGTCCAATCACAGATGGGACATGCCTGTGAATGGGAGACCTCAATGATTTTGCGGTTGGCACCGCATCTGGTCAAAGATGTGCGCCAAGTCGAAACAGTGGATTTTGGTTTTGCGTTTGAGCCAGCCTACCGGGGTTGGACGACGAACGACCGAACCGTTGCTGGTCATATTGGTCAACCGAGTGCTGCAACAGCAGAGAAGGGTGAGGCATTGTTCGATATTTTTTCGCGGGGGGTGACGGAGTTCCTCGAAACCGTGATTGCTTGGGACGGACATAGCTGGGACTCTGTTTGATGTCGTTGGTGGAACATGCCTTATATTTGGTTCTCGGTCATCTGCCTGATCTGGGGCAGTAGTTTTGTGTTGATGAAGCGCGCGATGGCGTGTTTTTCCCCAATTGGCGTGGGTGCGGGACGCGCCATGGGGGGAGCGCTGGTCCTCGGGTTGATTTTTCTGCTGCTCAAGCAGCGAATCACGATCCGCCGCAACGACTTGGCACCACTTTTACTGGTTGTTCTGCTTGGCTTTGTCTGGCCACACTCATTGCAACCCGAGATGGTTGCTCGACACAGCGGCGCCTTCGTCGGCATGACCGTTGGTTTTACTCCCCTACTCACGATTCTGGTTTCCATTCCCATTCTGGGGATCTGGCCGACGAATCGGCAAGTGGTGGGTGTCATCGGCGCCCTGGCCTGCCTGATGGTGTTGATGCTGGATTATGGTCGTCAGTCCGTTCCTCTGGTCGACATCCTGCTGGCGTTCAGTGTGCCACTCACTTATTCCGTTGCAAACAGTATCATTCGTCGCTCACTGCAGCACTTGCCACCGCTGGAGCTGACCATGGTCTGTCTGATTGCCGCCGCCACGTTCCTGTTACCACTTTCATTGTTCGTCCAGAATCACCGTGTGGCTAAGCTGGATCAAATCGGCTCGGCACTGCTCGCTGTCTCAACGCTGGGGATCATCGGGACCGGGATTGCCACCTTTTTGTTTAATCGGCTGGTTCAGGAACACGGGCCTCTATTTGCCGGCATGACGACAAATATGGTGCCGATTGGTGCGGTCTTGTGGGGAAGTGCAGACGGTGAATCGATCAGCATGGCCCAAATCATGGCCTTGGCTGGGATCCTTGTGATGGTGACGTATGTTCAAACCGCCTCAGTAAAGCCACGTCTTGCGGCAAAAACTTGAGGGTGTTCCAGCGGTCTGAATCAGCCTTGCGGAAGGTTGGTTACCGCGAAGAATCCCCTGTCAACAGCCCCCGCAGGGGAGGAAAACGTCGGCTCATCACCGATCGATGTGCTGTTTTTTAAATGGCCCGTAACGGTCGTCAGTCCCGAAAAGTCGGCGTAATCGTCAAATCTGTTCAAGTCGCTGAGGATTTTCGACGATAGACAGAACGAGCGATCTCTGTGTGGTTCGTGTGCGTTGCTGCATACCGACTCAACGGTGTCATTCTGGTTTTGGGTCTTCACCTGTTGACGGGATACGAAAGGAAAGCTGTGATGAACGAGCCCAATCCGCCAACGCTTTCAGTTCGGCTTGCTCCTGCGAATCGAATGGATTCAGCACCGCAGTCCCCTGCGAAGAGTTCGTCGAGACGGCAGGCCATTCGTCCATCAATCATTGCCCTGTTTGGCGTTTTAACGCTCTTCACCATTTGGGGTTCGTGGCGGTTAATGAATTCCCTCAACCTGGCTCAGGAAACGGATTCATCGGCAGAACTTGACGAAATTGATTCCGTCACCCCTTTATTTGAGCCAGCAACGAGCGAAAAAATATCTTTGATCACCCTGGATCGGCCACGATCGACCGCTTCCAGTTCAATTCAAACGAAAAACGAGGTGAGTTCCCAGCGAACACTCGCTTCGTCATTACCCAAGAATTCGGAGCAGGCTCATCCCCCAACCGTCTGGTTAACGGGAATCATTGAAGACGATGAACCGACTCAAGCGCTGGGTCGACCCACGCAGATTTCCAATGGTCCGAAAGACTCAAAAATTGCTCGATAAGAGTCGCGTGGGCCATGAGATTCCGTTGCATCGTCGGGGCGGTCGCAACAGACGGAGCCTCTCAACCTCGATGAATATCCGACAGACGTGTTCCACCAACGAGACTGCGGCAAGGAGGCCAACATGTATGAACCTCATTGGAAACTGGAACGTGCACCCTTCGATCAGGACTTTCGTGCCGAATCATTTTATGCGGGCTCGCTTCATGGAGAAGCGGTCGTAAAGCTTGGGTATTTGATCGAACATGGCAAAGGGGCCGCCGTGTTGATCGGCGCAAGTGGTACAGGAAAGACCCATGTTCTCGAAATGATTCGGCAGGAATCTGTCCCACTGCGACCTGTGGTTCACCTGGTCTATCCTCAGCTGTCGCCTCAAGAAATGGCGGCCTATCTCATTCATGAACTCTGCGACGGTTCCCCCGAATTCAACACGCCGTCAGCCGGTTTTGATGTGTTACTACGAACGTTTGCGGCGAGATTACGCGAATTCACCGCGGCGGGATGTCCCCCGGTGATTTTGCTGGATGATGCTCATTTGATTGAAGACCGCCGGGTCTTCCAAATGCTCCATCAGTTGATGAATTTCCAGCAGCCTGGAAGAACCAACTTTTCACTGATTTTCGCCGGACAACCCGAATTGATGGAGAAGCTCCAATCCTCTGCGCCGTTCGCCGATCGGATCGCCTTTCACTGTCTGTTGAAGTCATTGACAGCCAGTGAGACCGCCGAGTACGTAACGCACCGCCTGAAATCCGCGGGGAGAATGGAACTGATTTTTGATCGAGCCGCAATGAGAGTGATCTTTGAATTGACTGCAGGCATTCCGCGACGCATCAATCGTTTGTGTGACTTTGCATTACTGGTCGGATTTGCAAACCAATCCGAGCGGATTCTGGCGAATCAAATCGAAAATGTGCATGGCGAGATCCATCATTCGAATATCGCTGCCTGACAAACCGAATGACACGATTGAGCAAACGGTTGACGCCAGGAATTGGTATCATTGCGTGGCGTGGCCCTGAACCTTGAACTTTTTTTGGTGTCTCAACAGGCGTCTCTGACCAATTTACTGTGATGGTTTGATGGCTTTGAGATCGAGTTCCGGTCAGGTTTTGTTGATTTTCAAAGATTCCCGCACGACCATGTTCCCCGATGATTCGACAATGCTTGATGTCTCACGTCGGATTCGCATCCCCTGTCGCGAATTCACCTGGTCGACGGCGCGCAGCTCAGGCCCCGGTGGACAGAACGTCAATAAGGTTAATTCGAAGGTGATTCTTCGCTGGGATCTTGTCCATTCGGAATCGTTACCAGGCGACGTTCGCGAGCGGTTTGTTGCGGCGTATCGGCGGCGAATTACGTTGGAAGGAGAGCTTGTTTTAAGCAGCGAGCGTTTCCGGGATCAGCCCAAAAATGTCAACGACTGCCTGGAAAAACTGAAAGCACTCATTGGAGCCGTTGCGACAGCACCAAAGCCACGGCGCGTCGTGAAGCCGACGCAGGCCTCGAAGCGGCGGCGGATCGCCGCGAAACGGGACCGAACCGAAATCAAAGAGCGACGCAGACCACCCAGACTGGATGACTAAAGCGAGTGGACTAGCCAACGGGATCCGAGGTTTCTGCGGGACCGTTTTCGTGGACAAGGTTGTACAAATTGATCGTACGTCGCTCTTCTCGACGACGCTGCTGGCAAGCGGTTCCCCCCAGTTCATACTCACGACAAATCGGCGGTCGAAATTCATAGTGTCGGCAGCCACGCTGCTGTTCATCGAACCAGAGACAACGTTGTTGTGGCTCTTGGCCACGTAATAATCCTGAGAAGGCGCAATCAATTTCCTGGATGAGCTCTTCTGGTAGCGTTACTGGCCGAAAGGGATGCGGGGTGGGGAGTCCAGGTCGCGACGCATAAATTAACATGGGTGATCCAATCCCTTCGCAACACAGCCCGCAATCGTTGCACGAATCCGGTGCTAACACCACAAGCGATGCCAGCACCTTTGTATTGACTGTGGTCGATTCACCCCATTGTTCCTGAGCGTGGAACATCGCCGTTTGGGCTTGATCGCAAGGTTTGTGATTCAATCGGCCTCCTCAGTCAATCAACTCCGCGTCGGGACTTTTCAACGAGGATGGTTCATTGCCTCTAGCCTAATTCACCAAAGCCTCCCAGAGCAAGTTCCGCGACAAGGATTGCAAGTGGTTAAAGTCCATGAAGTGTTTCAATAACTTACCGGAAGTCGCTTGACCAACTGCGCCACTCTTTCAATAATTCGGCCTCAGGATGGAGCCGTGTTGATTGGCAGGGAGGCCATTGTATGCGACAGGCAGAGTTGCAAGACGTCGGGTTTCGTTGGACCAAGCCAACTTGGGAGCGAACAGGAGATCGGACTTGGGTACTCATCGTACCCAGTCGATTCGCTGGAACAGACGAAGGGGGGGGAACAACTGACCCTCAATTCGACGAGTCCCAGCGGATGTACGAGGTTTTCGAGTTTGACGGGACTTGGTTCGATCAACTTCACGAATTACAAATCCAGCGAATTCTTGAAAGCCCACAATGGCGTCGAGCATTGCGAATGCCTTAAACCGATAATGCGAACTCACGATCTGAAGCCTCTTTGGATTGTTTGTGACTCGTGAAACTGAGAGAGCAGGTCAGCGCTGATTTCCAATGCGCCGAATCTGCTCTCTTTCTTTTTAACTCATGCGTAGAATCCATAACTTGGATCACTCTCCTTTTCCCTGCTCATCGACGATGTCCAAATTGAGAGAAAGTCGAAACTCGATGCAGGCCTTAATCATTTCCTTTGACTCACTCGCCGCGAATTCGATTGGCTGCTATGGCAACGAATGGGTAGAGACCCCTCATTGGGATCGATTGGCGGCCGATGGAGCCGTCTTTGATCTGCACTTTGCCGAGACCGTTGGCCTCCAGTCTGGAATGGCTTGGGCCTTGGGGACCAATTGGCGATCGGAACTCGAATCCAGAGATTCCGATGGCTTGGCAGCCCTGCTCAAGTCGCAAGCGGTCGCAGCCCGAATGATCGTCACGGGAGAGATTCAACCCTGGCAGCGGGTGATCCCTTTTGACGGGATTCGCTCCGTTCAGGGAAACGAAGGGTTGGATGCGGCACCGCAGGAAACCCCCTTTGCCAATCTCGTGAAAGCCGGAATTAAGACGTGGAATGACCGCGTATTTCAGCGCCAGCCTCGGCTGCTATGGCTGCACGCATCCGGACCTGGAATTCCGCCAATTGGATT
>JBIKZJ010000596.1:0-3202 GCA_044354755.1 Schlesneria sp.
GCCTCTTCATCAGCCAAAATTTCTGCGTCAGTCTGGTATATGTCGGCTCCCATCAAAATCGAATTGGCGATGGTGACGTTCTTGCCGATTTTGCATCGTAGGCCAATTACGCTATTCTCGATGACGGATCCCTCACCAATCACACAGCCGTCCGCGATCAGGCTCCGTTTGATGTTGGCCCCATCGAATCGTGTCGGAGGCAGGAAGCGGGCATGGGTATAGATCGGAGCGGTTTGATCTTCGAGCTTGAACGGTGCGTTGGGGAGCGTCAGATCCAGGTTGGCTTCATAAAACGAGCGGATCGTCCCGATGTCTTCCCAATATCCATCAAACAGGTGAACGTGAACTTTGTGGGTCCGGATGGACATGGGAAAGACTTCTTTACCGAAATCCTGATAATCGGACTTCGAGAGCAGGTCGACCAAGGTTTTGATGTTAAAGAGATAAATCCCCATGCTGGCCAGACAATCGCGTCCGTGACTTTTGATTCCCCGTGCATCAATCCAGGCCGGATCAGTCCGCACGAGTCGGTCGATTTCTGCATCGGATTTCGGTTTTTCGAGAAATCCTTCGACTCGCCCCTCGTCATCCACCCGCATGATTCCAAAACCGCGAGCGGCATCGCGCGTCACGGGGAGTGCCGCGATGGTAGCCTCAGCCCCCGACTTTTTGTGGGTCTCGAGCATTTCGGCAAAGTCCATCCGGTAAAGTTGGTCGCCGGACAGGATCAGCACGTAATCAAAGCCATTTTGATCGAAGTGGCGAAGATTTTTGCGAACCGCATCGGCGGTCCCTTCGTACCAGGCTTGCCCTTCCATGGTTTGTTGGGCGGCCAGGATTTCCACGAACCCGCCGTCAAACTGATCAAAGCTGTACGTTTGACGAATATGCGCATGCAAACTGACCGAATTGAACTGGGTCAGTAGATAGATCCGGTTGATCCCACTGTTGATGCAGTTGGAAATGGGGATATCGATTAATCGATACTTTCCCGCCAGCGGAACAGCGGGTTTGGACCGGACTTGGGTGAGCGGAAAAAGTCGGGACCCCTTGCCACCACCGAGAATGACGGCCAGTACATTTCGCATTGAAAATTCCTTCTGATCCTTGAAGGGTGTGTGGACCACGAAAAACCAAGCCTGTCGGCGCTCAGGTCGGCTAATGAATCGTGATGAGGTCTCACCTGCTCCATAAAAACAACAAACTGTTGTTTAAGAGGATAGCGACTGTCACGGTGAAACGGGAGAGGGCTTTTGCACAAATTCTGCGACCCGATTTGCAGAGCCGTTTCAACGCAATTCCGTTTCTCGAAACGACCATTCCAGCGTCGATTTCAACGACGCCAGTTCTTTCGGCATCGAAGGCATGGCACCGACATGGCTGGCAACCAGAGCCCCGAAACTATTCGCCAGATCCAGCATTTTGGCAAAGGGCCATCCGGCGAGTTGTCCGAAGATGATCGCCGCAGTAAAGGCATCTCCGGCCCCCACGGTATCCCCGACCTTGACGGCAATCCCGGAAAGCGAAATGGCTTCATCACAAGTAACCCCCAGGCAGCCCTCGCTCCCTCGGGTGATACAGACCATGCTCAATTGACGGAAATCATCCAGCAGTTTTTTGGCAAACCGAACTTCGTCGACCGGGGGAAACCCAAGCAATTTGGTCAGGACTTTGACTTCCTCCAGATTCAACTTGACCACCGTCGCTCGTTTTAAAGAATGCAAAATCCAGTCTTTGGAAAAGAACGGGGGCCGCAGATTCACATCATAAACAATCAGACAGTCTTTCGCCGCCGCATTCAGGCATTGTTGAATTGTGTTTCTCGAAACCGGTCTGCGTTGTCCCAGCGTGCCAAAACAGATCGCTTTTGCGGCCCCCATGGCGGCCAGTAATTCTGGCTTCGGCTCTAAAAAGTCCCAGGCAGAATTTTCCAGGAAGGTATAATCGACGCTCATCGAAGTCCCGGGTGTGACCGTCACAGTTCCCGTGTGATGGGTCGAATCTTGCTGCACCAATTCCGTACTTAAGCCTTGGATTTGGAGAAACTGGAGCAATTCGTCACCAAATTCATCCTGGCCAACCCGCGTTGCCACCGCAGTACTGAGCCCCAGTTGCTGTGCATGAAACGCCACATTCGCCGGCGCGCCACCCGGCAGGCGACGATCCGGAAAGCAGTCCCAAAGCAGCTCACCAAGACCAATCATCTGGACGGGAGAATTCATTCAACGTTCTCGATACAAAAGTGACAGCTCGCCGTTCCGCGAGTCGTTTATGAGCGGAAACCGGATCTCATGATCTTAAATAGCAGAACGGTCGGCTTGGGCCAATCGTGTCAGAGGTCTGGCGCCGGAACAGGTGCAGCGACCGGCGGTGCGATGGGGGGCGGGATGGGCGTCGGCTTCGGGGTGGGCGCAGCACGAGCAGGGACGGGTTGTGAAACTTGAGCGGGAGCCGGCGGGGGAACCGTCACGGGGGCGATCACGGGGGGGATCATCGGAGCCTGTCTCAGGTCCCAACCATTTTCGTCGTAACTGAAGAGATAAGTTCCGGCCATCAATCGGTAGCGACGGAGCGAATTCGGGATTCCAAACTGTGGAAATTCAATGATCCAGTTGCGGTCTTCGACAAATGTCTGCTGGTATCCCGGTTTGATCGAATAGAGTGTCCCATTCAGTCGGTAGGCGAGGGAATCCGTCGCTTCCTGAGGCATAATTAGGCGGATTTCTCCTTTGTTGACGACGGGTCGGCCTGCAGCAGCAGGTCGGCCTGTAGGCTCGGTCTCAATGATCACGGGGGGATCTGAAGGGGAAATGACGGTGGTCGAGGGGTAAATCGAGGGGCCAGACGAAATCACCGTAGGATAGGAGGAACCGGGGGAATAAACGTAACCGTTACCCTGATGGGTGTACTCGATCACCCCTCCTCGCGTCGCGTTATTCAAAATCGTCCGCGAGGGATAAACTCCCCGGATGATGATCGTGCGAGCTGGAGCAGGATTGACCCAGTACCCCCCCTGCGCCCAGACGCTGTTCGAAGTCCAGGCGACCGAGAGCAGTAGTGCGATGGCAAAAAAAAACTTGGAAATCCCCCTCATCACTCCCCCCTTCTTGTCTGCCTTGCTGAGGCCTCCTGTGACGGAAACCATTCTGCGACAGAGGTCCTTTGTACCGCGACCATTTGGAATTTGTATTGTCACGCAGCC
>JBIKZJ010000595.1:0-3202 GCA_044354755.1 Schlesneria sp.
TCGGCTCGATGCCCTGATCACAGACGGAACACCCTTCTCGGCAGAAGATGAACAAAAACTGGCCGATTCGGCGAAGTTGATGGGTGTTGACCTGACCAGCTATCCACAGAGCGGTCTCCCCGCAGCCCGCAAAGAATTTCTGCGAGTTTGGGAAAAGCAGCAGGAACGATACCTGCTGAAACCGATGAACTGTCCCCATCACGTCCAGATCTATAAGGCACAACCACGCAGCTACCGCGACCTACCTGTGCGGTTGGCCGAGTTTGGGACGGTTTATCGCCACGAACAATCCGGTGAATTGAATGGGATGCTGCGAGTCCGCGGACTGACGCAGGACGACGCGCACCTCTTCGTAACACCCGACCAAGTTCTGGAGGAATTCAAATCGACACTGGAACTGGTCAAGTTCGTGCTGGCCAGTGTCGGACTGAATGACTATCGCGTGCAACTCTCTTGTCGTGATTCAAAAAATAAATCGAAATATGTTGGGACCGATGAAGGTTGGGAGAACGCGCAAAACTCGCTGCGAAAAGTACTCACCGAGATGCAGATGCCTTTCGTTGAACGTGAGGGAGAAGCCGCCTTCTATGGTCCCAAAACTGACTTTATGGTCCGTGATTGTATCGGTCGAGAATGGCAACTCGGCACCGTACAACTCGATTTCAACCTCCCCGAACGGTTCCAGCTGGAATACGTCGGGGCAGACAATCAGACCCATCGCCCCGTGATGATTCATCGGGCACCGTTTGGCTCGATGGAACGCTTCACGGGAATGCTGATCGAGCACTTTGCGGGTGCCTTCCCTCTCTGGCTGGCTCCGGAACAGATCCGGGTCATGTCGATCAGCGACAAGTTTGAAGACTACGCCAAGCAAGTCGAGGCTCGCTTTCGCGCCGCCGGTTTCCGCGTAAGCACCGACTTGCGTGGAACCAAAATCAACGCGAAAGTCCGCGATGCCCAGGTCGAACTCATCCCCTACATGCTGATCGTCGGTGGCCGCGATGTCGAGAACGGAACCGTTTCGATCCGCGACCGTATCGAAGGGGACTTGGGAGCGATGTCGATCGATGACGCCCTCTCCAAGCTGCAAACAGAAGTGACCGAGCGAACCATTCGTCAGGTGAGCGAAAAGAAGTTTCAGCAGTTTGACGAGGCGGGTGAAGCCGCAAACGAATACTAAAACTTTGCGGCATCAGACTTCGCGAGAAGAAAGAGAATCCGGAAAAGAGGATTAACCACAGAGACACAGAGGCACTGAGAAGAACGGAAGAGAAGATGACAATCAGGCGATGCAAAACCGGTTTTCTTTTTTCTTTCTTTTTTGCTGTGGCCTCAATACTGGTTTGGAATACGACCGTTCAAACGGAAGAACCGACTGCGGCAAATCGGGAACCTGCTCAGCCTGTTGACCCGTTGCACTTGTGCTTGCCCCCCGAACTGGTCGCCATGGTCGGGATCGAAACCAATCTCTATTTCGATAATGTGGTGCTGGCACTGAACCCGGCCAATTATGCTTTTGATGTGATCTGCCCTCAAGGACGACAACAGGCTGAACGCTGGACCTGGATTCCTACTGCAGCGGATGTCGGCGAAATCCCTTTGCAATTGGAGGTCCGAGACGAACAGCATCGGCTCGTGTCTCAGGGAAAAACCCGCATCAAAATCGTGGCCGCCAAATCCGACACCAAACCGCAACAGTCCCTGCTTTTGATCGGGGACAGCCTGACGCATGCCTCGGTTTATTCCCAGCATCTGCTCGACCTTTCGGCTCGCTTTGGAGAACTCGCATTGACCCTGGTCGGCTCTCATAGCACCGAACCCACACTGGGGGCCAATCGGCACGAAGGTTACGGCGGCTGGACGGCTATGCGATTTGCGACGCACTTTCAGCCCGTCGCCCGACAGGGTGACTATCGGCAACGAGGCAGTCCCTTCCTGTACAAACAGGCCGATGGCTCAACTCGGCTCGACTTCCGGCAGTATTGCGAAGATGTCAATCAAGGCCAATTCCCCGACGCCGTCACAATTTTTCTCGGCCCGAACGACATTTTTTCGTTCAATGACGAAACCATTGCAGCAGGGATTGAAAAGATGCTCACCCATTTTGATCAACTGATCGAGATGATTCACACGGCGAGTCCGACCACCCAGATCGGTGTGATGTTGCCCGTTCCCCCCGCCGCCAGCCAGGATGCTTTCGGCAGTAATTACGCTGCAGGGCAAACTCGCTGGCAATATAAACGGAATCAACACCGACTGGTCGAAGCGATGATCAAGCGGTACACCCACCGCACAGAACAATCGCTGCACTTGCTTGCCACCCACGTGAATCTGGATGCGGTTCACAACTATCCGACCGAAACCGGGACGGCAAACGGGCAGTCCGATCAAAAACTGGTACGGCAAAACAATGGGGTTCATCCGTCAGCGGCAGGATATCGGCAAATTGGTGACACCCTCTTTTGTTGGCTGAAGTCGTTACCCTAACGGTTTTTGTCTTTCCGATTTTTAGCCAAAGAAACCCGAATTCCTTCAAAGTCAGGCCGTGTTAGCCAAAGACGCCGGGAATGGTCTGCCAGCTTTGGGCCACCCCCGTCAGTCGCTCTTGACGACCGTTGCTCTCGAAAAATAACTCATCCGGGTTGAGTCCCAGCGCGGTCAAAATCGTGGCATGCAGGTTTTTCACCGACTGCGGTTGGTCGACCGCTCGCAGCCCAATTTCGTCCGTGGCCCCGATCGATTGCCCCGGCTTCACCCCGCCCCCCGCCATCCAGATCGTGAATCCGTACGGATTGTGATTACGGCCCAGATTCCCCTGCATCATCGGTGTCCGTCCAAACTCGCCCGCCCATAGGACCAGCGTACTGTCCAGTAGCCCACGCTGCTTCAGATCCGCCAACAATGCCGCAATCGGTTGATCTGTCTGGGCGGCATTCCGGCGATGGTATTCGGTGCTTTGTTCATGTCCGTCCCAGCCGAGTTTATCCACAGCATTATAAAGCTGAACAAAACGAACCCCCTTCTCGACCAGACGGCGTGACAAGAGGCACATCCGTCCGAATAATGCCCTACTCGAATTTTCGTCATTCAACCCATAGGACTCGTGCGTCTCTTTGGTCTCTTGCGACAACTCACCGATATCCAGGGCTTTGGACTGCATCCGATAGGCCAATTCATACGACGCAATCCGGCCATCCAGATC
>JBIKZJ010000060.1:0-19154 GCA_044354755.1 Schlesneria sp.
TACCGGCGACTTCATCGAGAGCGCCCAGCAGATCTGGCCGGACAGGACGAGTACATGAGCATTGATTGTCCAGAACCGCCAACGAATCGTCGAGAAACGTTTTTTATTTGAATTAAAAAAAATTTTTAAAAATTAAACTTAATAAATTTCCGTATATTTTTGGGCATGGCGAGCCCAACGGAATGTTTGGAAGCGTGTGAAACGTGACCTCATTGTTTACGAGTGATCGAACAACCTGGTTCGATCACTGTTGGCCACTGTATTCCGTATTCGGTTTTCATCGCATTTTTTGGAATTGGAAAGGGTGTGATTCACCAATCGACCGCACTCTTCAATCGATCTCGCTGAACGATGCTGCTTTGAGCAGGGGACGACGAAGCCGGTCGAGACCGAACAGTCCGATCGTTTTGGTCGCTAAGGTAGATAGATCTGGGACCGAAGTCGTCCTGTTTGCTGCAGATTCAAGAATTTGTATCGCGCGCACAGGGTTTGTGGTTGGACCAAAAAAACGGACGAAGAGTTTGCTCTTCATCCGTCGTGTTCCGTATCCGGGATGTGGCCGAAGACGTTTCGGCATCAACGGCATTGGGATTATCGGTGTCGTGAGGGCCTGTCAGCAGATCCTGATTTACTTTTTCCAGGGGCCGACCAGTTCGATCAGATTTCCATCGGGATCGCGGTAATTGGCGAGAGCCAGGCCGGCGGGGAATCCTTCGGGAAGCGGAACTGGACATTTGGCAATCGGTTTTCCCCCTGCTTTCGCGGCATTTTCCACTGCGAGATTCAGATTTTTGACGGGGACGGTGAGATACCGGATCCCGTATGAAGAATGAATAAACCCATTGTCGACTCGTGCCCCTGGAGCGGATTTGAACTGCATCAGCTTGAGCTTGGTGGCGGTTTCACCCTTCCCCAACAGCAGCACATGCACATCCAGTTCCATTTTGTTGGCCAGTCCTGCATCCAAGCCAAATTGGGCTGGGACCTTGAATCCGTCCACTTCCGTCAAGCCAATCACTTCTTTGTAGAACTTGAGCGATTTATCGATGTCACTGACAACCATGCCGACATCAATCGTCTGACTCGCAAAATTCGAGTCGCTTTCGGTTTTCTGGTTCGCCCAGCTCCCCAGTGTCAACGTCGCAACGGCGACTCCCATGAAGCCTGCGATCCGCAGCCAGTGAATTGATCGTTTCATCAGAATGACTCTCTGTGTTGGTGGTCAAAGTGTTGGTGGTCAAAGTGTTGGTGGACAAAAAAAACCGCAGCTTGTTACGAGAGTTCGTATCGCGATTGGCGACAACGGCAGCGAGCTTAATGCGCGCTGGCGGCCCGATAATGGACGGTCACATTGGTACGAATTCCCCCACGTGGTGTGTAGGCACCAACCAAAGTCATGGACCGTGGATGTGTGACAGCCACCAGATCATCCAGAATCTGATTGGTCACCGCCTCATAGAAGGCTCCGTGATTTCGGTACTGTTGCAAATACATTTTTAATGACTTGAGCTCGTAACAGAGCTGATCGGGGACGTAGGTGAGTGTCAGCACGCCGAAATCGGGCTGGCCGGTTTTTGGGCAGAGCGAAGTGAATTCGGGACAAATTGTTTCGACGGAATAATCACGCTGTGGAAACGGATTGGGAAATGTTTCGAGGAGGTCACGAAAACTCATGATTCAAGCGGGGTCCTGAAGGTAATCAAAAGGGAAAAAACAATTGTTCGGTCGAATGGGCTCCTCGTGGAGGGCTCATAGCACTTGGCAAGATTGTAGTCATCCTGACGGAATTCCCAACGCGCCCGGTTTCTCAATCCCGGTTTCTCAATCCAGAAGGGGCCGTCAGCGAATTGGCGGAAGCCGTCCTCCACGTTGAATAAATTTTTCGGAGAGTCCCGCACCACGTATCGGAAGAATCAGAGCACTTCCCTTCATTCCGCCGTAGGAAACCAGATCTCCCGCCTGCTTTCCGGGGACGACGACGAGTCGCACAACGGCCGGACGGTGGTTCAGCACGGCGAACGAAACTTGATCCGCAATGATGGCCGAGAGGGTTGCCACATCGGTGTCGCCGGGGATGCAGACCAGGTCTAGACCGTTGGCCCCCGAGTTTGCGGCCATACAAAGCTGGTCAAAGGTCAGGGTTCCCGATTGTGTGGCCGCAGCCAGTGACGCATCTTCGAGGACCGACAGCATGATGCGGGAATAACCTCCTGTGGCACACGAGGCAAATGCGGCTCCGGCTCGGACAGCGCTTTGGATCATCGCCAGGGCGGTTGCCGTTCCGGGGGCTCCAATTCGTTCAATCCCCATGGCTGGCAGCAGATCGACAACGCTGTCGCCGGGTCGTTGAGTTGGTGCCAGTGTCACATCAATGCTGCCAAATTCCGCTCCTAATCGCTCGGCAATCTCACGTCCCACCAACTCGGCAGCACGTGTGGCCTGGAACACTGCGGTCTGAATCACCGAGGCGAGTTCGTCCAGGCGTGCGCTGGGGTTTTCCAGAAACTGTTGTTCGAGTGCATGACGAATAATGGCTGCGGCACCGATGCCAACATGAATCACCAAGTCTCCCCAGCCGTCACCCAGTGCTGTTCCGGTGAGATGAGGATGGCCGGTTGAGTCATTCGCCAGTATGGCCAGTTTTGCAGCGGCGTCCCCTTGGCGGTGTGCGGTCGCTTCGGCCGCCTCTTTCAGCATGGCGGCGACCAGTGCGATCGCTTCCATGTTCACCCCATTTTCGGATGAGCCAACGTGGACTGCCGCCCGGACCCGCTCGGTTTGCGTCAGGGCAGCGGGGAGGCTCAGGATTAACTGTTTTGCACTTTGAGACATCCCATGCTGGACATCGGTTGCATAGCCGCCGATTCGGTCCGCATGCACATTGGCAGCGGCCCCGTCGAGTGTTTTGGCGACATTCACAAAATCGTTGGCACTCAAGCCCTGGGCCACACGATCAATCGGAGTGACGCACAATCGCCGCTGGAGCACGGGAACTCCCATCAGCGAGGCGACTTCGCCGCAAACGGCATTCATCCGTCCCGCTTTCGCGATGATCCGCTGATAAATTCCGTCACACAATTTGTGAAAATTCCGGTCGGCACAATCGGCAATATTGATTCCGAGTGTCACTGTCCGTACGTCGAGTGGCAACTGTCGAATCTGCTGCAGGGCAGAGAAAAATCCCTTGTTGGGTACCATGGCTGTTACTCGATGGGGGTGTCTCGGAAGTCTCGGTCGCGGGCATAAGCTTGGTCGCGGGGCTGAGCAGGCTGAAGCTGTCTGATTAGGGAATCGCAGTGTTAAACCCGACCGGTTCAGGGTGGGCGAGTGCCGCAATCACGCGACGATGTTGCAGTGAAACCGTAATTCCATCGGACTGAAATTCGTGCCTCAATTCGTCGCAGAGCTGCAGGGCGTCGACACCCCGAGGCACGGCCAGTTCCATGGCGCTCAAAAATGTTTGCGTCGAATCCTGCAGTCGCCCTTGTAAATCGACCAGATCGATCCCATCCAGCGCCAGGCGATGGGCGAGGAACCGCAGAATTCCAGGCCGATCCCGACCCGCCAGCGTTAAAACATATCGCTCTTTGTGTGTCGGTTCGGTGTTCCCTTCCATCCCCAGGGCGAGCGTGGGGTCGACAACCGTGACATTCGCACCAAAGGCACGGCAAACCGCACCAATATGATCGGCAATGACTTCTGGACTTTGATCGTCTGGAAATTCTGCCGCCATGATCATGGCGAAAAACTGATGAACCACAGCCTGGCTGACATCGCGCAGATTTCCCCCCAGTTCATCCAAGGCATTGGCAAGTGCCGCCAGGATTCCGGTTCGATTCGCCGCCAGCACCGTCATGATGTAAAGTTTTGGCATCGGTTTGTCCTCTCGACTTTGGTTCACGATTCATGCGAAGTGGGTCTTCAACCACCCAGCAAAATTCGCTGAATCCACTTGATTCCGCGTGTTAAGTCCCGTGCCGGGTCGATTCCTTGCGTTCGAATCGCGGTGAGCCAACCCCGGTAATCCATTTCCCCCAGGAGAGCCAAGACTTCAATCCAATCCACCGTTCCCTGGCCGACGGGCTGCTCTTGAGCTCCGTCATTTCCCGCATGAGCATCGCGCAGTTGAACATGCAGGATCCGGTCATGCAGCGTTCGCAACGCCTCGGTGACCGGGCGTCGAGTCATCACAAAGTGGGCGGGGTCAAAATCGACGCCGATGGGGCCGGTGTTGACCTCGGTAAAAAGCGTCTGCAGAGTTTCGGCAGAATCATTGGTCGGGGTAATTGCCAGCGCGGTTCCAATATGATTGGCGTCACGAGCGAGATCTTTGAGTGCCTCAACCAGCAATTGACGCTCTTTTGATGTGACATCTGTCGGGATTTGTCCGACGCGCAGGCACAGGGTTTTGGCCTGCAGGGAATAGGCAAATCGCATCGCGTCTCGAATGGCCGCAACTCGAACATCGATTTTGTCGGGTTCGTACAGGGGGAAATTCAGTGGAAACACCGCACTGGCGACGGTAAGGCCATGTTCTTTGATTTGATGCAACAGATCACGGCGGCCCGTGGAGCTTAATTCACTGGCGCGTAATTCAGTGCGCAGATCCAGCTGCAAGCCTTTCACGTTCAATTCGGCAGCCGACTGAATCGACGGAGTAAGCGGTTGGATAAAGCAACGTGAGGCGACAGCGAGCCGAAATTGGTACATGGTCTGCGTACAGTCTTAGAAGAGTCGGCTTTTCAGAGTCAGAAACAATTCACACAGTCTAACAATCTTCCGCACTTTGCCCATGAAGTTCACAAGGATTGCCTCGACATTGGTTTCAAATGCCGGTCTGGCATCAGGATTTTTCTCTTCGGGCAATGATCGGCCAGGGCTTTCCGATGCACCATGAATTTGGACGATGCCACGTCTGACTTGTCTCGAAGCCATCATCTGGTAAGTTGGTTGAGAGAATCCGTGGCGAGGGTCTGTCTTGAACGCAGATTGTCGTTGGCGGGAGAAGCTCGACGCGGTATCAGTCTCGTTTTTGAGTTTCGTTTCAGAGTTTCGTGGTTATTGTTTCCCTCAGGAGTTTGGCACCATGATGCGAATGTTCACAATTTGGTCTGTAATCGGCTCACTGTTCATGGCCTCGACCAACGGACAGGAAAAACCTGTGCTGACGGAAGCCGAAACGACGGCGATTGCGGTGATTCGGAAGTCGGGTGGCCAGGTAATGGAATTGGCTCAGAATGACTCGCATCTGGATGTTGCTTTTCATTTGGCGGATGGCAAAATTACCGACGACCAGCTGGCACCGTTGGCCAGTCTGCCTCAGGTCGCTCAGTTGAATCTTCGTGGTCGTGAAATCACAAACGCCGGGTTGGCCCATCTCAAGAATCTCAAAGGACTGGTTCGACTTCACTTGGAAAAAACCAAGATCACGGACGACGGCTTATCGCAGTTGGCAGGCCTGGAAAATCTGGAATACCTGAATCTTTACGGGACCGAAGTGACCGACGCAGGATTGAAGCAGCTGGAAGGATTAAAGAAGCTGAAAAAGCTGTACTTGTGGCAAACGAAAGTTACCGATGCAGGCGTTGGCGGCATCAAAACGGCGCTGCCAGAACTGCAAATCATTCGTGGTGTGGAACTTGCCAAACCTGCCGAAGAAAAGAAGCCCGAAGAGCCCAAGCCGGAAGAAAAGAAGTAATTCGGTTCTTATCGATCCGTTTGTTGGCTGAGGTGGTGTCACCGTCAGGCGTTGAAGCACAGGATCGCTGGTTGCGGAGAGTGGATTTTCATCATCCGAGGCGATGATCGTGAAAACACGTGTGACGGTGCTGACATTGGTTCCCGAGGTACTGAACTGAACCTGCCTCAGCCCCTCACGATAGAAGTCGATATAGGCCGCTCACTGTCATTTCAGGGTTCCGGTAGTGGCATCAAATTCACCGTGAACGCCGAACTGGTCTGTAAACGGAGATGGAATGAGGGCGTGGCATCGTCGCGGATCAGCAAAAATCCGTGTTTCGCGGGTCGGGTTCGCGGCACAGGTCAATGTGGTTCTTGACGACGAATTTGCGGCGAAAGGTGATCACTTCTTTACTTTGGGGCGAATCTCTGCGGGCAATTTCGTTTTGGAATCACTCTGGGTCGAGAGGGCTTCGTAGAATCGTTTGACGAGATGTTCGTACTTTGGCAGCATCCTTTCGCCGTAAGTATTCAGCAATTCTTCGCGGACATGGGGGGGCAAATGGCCCCAGACGTCCATTTCGAGCTTGCGGCGGCGGGCTGCTTCCTCCGCCTCTTTTCGATCCTGTTGTGATTGTTTTGACGAATCCACACCATTTTCGCTCGCAGTCCCCCCCGCTTGCTCTTGATCCTCACCCGGCTTTGGTTCGGCTTGAGATCTGGCCGATCCTTGACCCCGCCCCGGCCCTGAGGACCGTTTTCTGAGTGACGAGCCGTCCCGATTTCCGCGTCGCTGTGACCGTGAGGATGAACCACCACCACCACCACCGCCACCACCACCACCGCCGCCACCACTACCACCGCCGCCACCACCACCACCGCCACTACCACCACCGCCGCCACCACCCTGTTTCGGAGGTGGATTTTCCAACTGGTTGATAATCTCGTCCAGGTCTTTGATCACTTGTTTTTGGATTGCTTGCGTTTCCTCGGCAGTGATTCCGTCGTCGAGCTTATCGCCAGCCGATCTCATCCCCTTCACGGCTCGATCCATCTTATCGGATTCTGTTTTGGGGTCAGAAGTGACGGGATTGTCATCGGGGATCTCGTCAACCTTTTCAATCGGTTCCTCTTTGTTAAGTTCCTCGGCCTGTGGTTCCTCGGCCAATTTTTCGAGCGGCGTTGTTTGTTTCGGCTGTGCATCCTCCTCGGTCGGGTTGGCCGTCGGTTCAACGCTCGACGTTTCCTCGATGGCGTAGAGGACCGAAGAGCAACCGAGCGCGATCAAACAAGTGAACAGCGAGATTTTGCGGGGTGTGAAAAAACGGAAAACAGGCTGTTTGAGAGAAGTCAGCGGCCATTTGGCAGCGGATTTTCCCAATGGTAATTTTGTCAGATGACTCGGTTGAGCGGATCGGGATATTTTCATTGAGTTTTACATCAATTCGAGAATTTTTCCGGGGATAAGACGGCTCATGACCGATTCCTGGCGAATCAGGGTTAATCCGGTTGAGGTCATTCTTGATTCGGTAGTTGTGGTTGGTGAGTTTCGTCAGCGGGGGCCGAACCGGCGTCTTGATCTGGTTGCCGTTGCTGGGTGCTGGAAATCAAATTCCGGGTCAAATCAGCCAACTCCGCTTGTTCTCGAGCCAGTTCCAATTTCTCGGCTAACATCGACTCGGGCAGATTTCCCTGATGATCACGAAATGTGTCGAGTCGCTGCGTTCGTTCGAGATACTCTTCCTGCAGTGACTTGAGCAACTTGAGTTGCGCCAGTTGCGGTAGCAAATCGCCGGGTGGTTGAGCGTTTTCGGGTTTTTTGTCGGGTTCTTCCTCGGGTTCACTGGCTAAGCTTTCTGGCTTTTCTGGTGGCTCTGGCTGTTGATCTTGTTTTTTTTGCTCTTGCTTTAAGACTGTCAATAACAGATCGATTTTCTGAATCGCGTCCCGTTCCAGAGCCTGGGTTGCTGCAGAGGTGTTCCGTTCTTCCAAGCTGTTTGCGACCAGTTTGAGGGATCGTCCAAGTCGCTTGAGCACGAGCGAAAAGACTTCGGCAGTGGTCATCCCTTCAGCCATTCGCTCTGCCTCGAATTGCAAGGACCGCTCGGTCTCGGCCATGTCTTTCAATGTTTTCAATTGACCCCGGCTGAATGACTCGCGGTCCAGCAGCGCATCGGCCAATCGTTCGGTCTCATTCAGGATGTTTTCGTGTCGCGATCGCATCGATTTCAGCTGGTCTGCAATTTTTTCCAGTTGTTCGAACGCGAGTCGATCTTGGGCAATCCGTTTTTCCAGCACCAGTTCCCGTTCGACCTGTTCGAGATCGTCGAGAGCCTCGTCCATCGCCTCTTGCAAATCTTCGCCATCTGCCTCCTCCTGAATGTTTTTCATCATCTGATTCAGGCGTTTACGGGCGCGATGTGCGGCATCGGCAGCACCTCGCAAACGAAGTTGTTCGAGTTTTCGTTCGGCTTTGGCCATTCGTTCTTCGAGTTCTTCCTGCTTGCCGATCAGTTCTTCCTGCTGCTGCTGCTGACTTTCCTGCGAGTCCTCATCGCGATTCATTTGCTGAAACTGATCTGCCAGATTTTCCTGCTCGGCGCGCAATTGCTGAAATTCTTCCAGTGACTCTTGCGTTCGTTTCAGGGCTTGTTCGGTATCTTGATCGGGTTGCCGTTTCATCATTCGTTCGATTTCCTGCAGTTCGTCCATCGCAGCTTGCTGGATTGCTGCCGCAGCCCCCATTTGATTTTCGGCAATGTGATCGGCCGCTTGCTGCAGGTCGCTGGCGGTCGATTGTTGCTGCAATTCCTGCTCAACGGCGTTTAGCTTATCGGCCGAATCGGGATCGTTCTTTTTGAGTGATTCGACGGTTTTGTCGAGTTGCTTTCGAAATTGATCCACCTGATCGGCTACCCGTCGTTGCCTGGCGGCGAGTTTATTGAGTTCGGCCCGTTCCTGCGGTGTCAGTTCCGCAGCCGATTTGGACTGAGTCTGTTGAGCCAACTCGGCAGCCTCTTGTTGCACCTTTTCCTGCTCTGTCATCACCGAATTTAAGTCTTTGGTCGTGTCCCGTCGATCTCGCCATTCGGATAATGATTCCTGCAGTTCCGTCAGTGTTTCCAGCGAGCGGGTCTGTTGTGACTGAGCCTCGGCCAAGGCTGCTTTGAGGGCTTTTTCAGCGGGCGAGGTGGGTTGAGGCTCGGATGTCGCAACGCTGGCCGGTTTGTTTTCAGCATTTGCCCAGTCTTCCGGCATGGGTTTTGATTGGTCCGGCGCCGAGTCTGGGTCTTGGCCTGAGTCTGGCGCTGATGCGGGTTCCACGCGGGAATTCTCCGCTGGGGAATTCTCGCCGGGTAAAGACGAACGGGGTTTTTCCAGCAAATCCGCAGGTGATTTCTGCGTTGCGGAGGGATCGGACTTTGCCGCAGGAGAGGATGTTCGATCGGAAGATTGACGCGTGAATTCCTCGGCAATCTTTGCTGCACGAGTCAAAGCCTGTTCCGCACTGGGGAGTTCTTCTCGTTCGAGACGACTCAGTTCACCCGCGACGTTTTCAAGACGTTGTTCGGTGGCGGCATCGCTCACCCGATTCTCCTGAAATTCCTTGAGCAGTTGTCGTGTTTGTGATTCGACGCCGTCGACGGGATGGAGCAGTCTCGAGGCCGCCTGACGCTGGTCGAGTTCTGCGCGATGCAATTGATCGACATCCTCAGACCGTAGTTCACCAACCTTGTCCAGTTGCGTTTGCAGTTCCTGCGTCTGCTGCCGCGCCCGTTTTTGCAGCTCGGAACTCTTTTGAAGTTCTTCCAGCAAATCCGTCACACGAGCCGCCAGTTCTTTCTGTTTTTCATCGCGGGACACAATCGTGATCGTGCGAGGAATGCTTTTTCCCAAATGGGGTAACCCCAGATCATAATCGTCAGTCGCTTCGGCTCGAAACACGATCCGGGTTCCCGTAGTGAGGGGGAGGTCGATGGCCGACATCTTCCAAAGATGCTCAACCTGCTGCCGCTGTGGTCCGATCGGTGCGGAAATCTCTGCAGGTGACTCGTTCAATATGGCTGGCTCGGTTTGATCTGTCCGGACAGATTCACGATCAAACAACGGAATCTCCCGCACGACCTCATCGTCACCGACAAGGTAGCTGATGCGGAGACTTTTCAGGCCAAGATCATCTTTTGCCAGGATTGAGACCGGCAATTCAGCATCCGCAGTAAGCAGCACATCCGTCATTGGTGTTTCAATACTGACTTCCGGGACCGTATCCGCCATCCCCCGAAGTTCGTACCGCACCGCTTCCCGGTCGGTGAAACCATGCGTGCCGGTGAGTTCAAACCAATAGTGAGTTGCGGCGACTTCTTTGATCTCGAACTGAACGTTCCACTGGTGCTGGTCTTCGTCAAGTGGAATCAACACGGCAGGCTGATCTCCGATGCGAAGCCGGGCCGATTTCAAGGGCTCATCTGCAGAACCGGTGATGTCAATGCGGGTCCCCAGCAGACCTTGAACATGTCCGACCCCGAAAGGAAGCACCATGGTCGGTTGTCGCGAGTAGGCCGGGGGAGTCACGATGACTTGTAATGATTTGACATGTGGCGGTGTGACCGCTTCGAGCAGATAAAAGGGCATCACATCGTCATCACCACCGCTGGCCCGAAAAGAGAGCTTTCCTTGGGTGGCAATTCGGTTAATGATTGCCGCGTCCTGAGAGATCCCTTTTTCATCGCGGAGGGTCGTTTGACGGAGCGGTTCACGCAGCAGCGTGTCGTTCCCCTCTTTGCGGTATTCAAACCAGACCCTTTCGGGGAGTCGACCACGGGTGTTGATGATGTAAAAATCGAGCGTCTCACCTTCTGCGATCAGCAGCGGCTGGTCGGGATGATAGGGGATGGGCGTCAAGTCGGCTCGAACCAGTTTCAGTTCGACAGAGCGAGGCCAAGGGACATTGGCAAACGGAAAGATCAATCGCTGTACGGAAGTCGCTGCTTCCAGGGGATGTAGTATTGCGACGGTCGCGACCACGAGCGAGACGAACGCTCCTGCCAAGCTCAGATTGCGAACACCTCGGGATTCGAGAATGTCTGCCGGCTCGATCCGCTGCAAATCATCCAGCGCCTGTCCAACGACAGCTTGTTGAAGTTCGGGGGATCCATTTTTTGTGTCCAGCTGATGTTCGAGAAACTCGACCGCACTCAGGATGCGATTTTTCAGTCCAGGAAATCGGCCTTCGACTCGCGCGGCTAAAAACAGGCTCGAGAGGGGGAGACGCAACGGGGCAATTAACTGTCGCCAGGCCATCCAGGACGAGAGTCCCAGTAATGCTAGTCCCAAAAGCAGCCGCGTTCCCGCATCATCAAAATGGAAAACCCAGTCCAGAAATCCCGTTACCAGCATTCCCCCGAGGACTGCCATGGCGGTGCAGCAGAGTCCGGAAATCCACATCAGCAGGCGAATACGGCCACGAAGTTCGGCAAGATGTTCGGCGAGAACTCCCTGTTCACCAGAGAGAAGCCGGGGTCGTTTGGCGGGGAGACGGTTTTTGGGCATCGTGGCTATCCTGGTCGACATGATCAACGCCGAATTGTATTCGGCGCTCTCGTTCCCGAATCTCGTTCCCGAAATTGTAGCCTCTTGCTCAGCCGCCGGTAACACGAAAACCAGAAAGTCGCCGCAGATCGGCCAGGACTTGACACTTGCCACTGGTGGGAAACATATTCACACTGCATTTTGTGAAACGATACGCTGGGTAAAGCCGAGGAAGATTCCACAACGGCTCAGCCAAACAAGTCGATTTCACGCGGCAGACGGAACCCGCTCTGCCGTAAAATCAAGTTGAGTCTGCTTGATTGCGTCTCTCTGAGTTGTCTCTGACCGTCAATCCTTTTCATGGAATCTCGCTATGTTGTCAGTCGATCTGGGTTCTGTTGGCAATTGGCGGGCAGGGTTATTTTCTGTGTTGCTATTTTCGGGCTGTCATGCCGAGGTTCCCGCCCGGCACGAAACGGCGCAACCGACAACAGCCGTCGCTCAATCCCAGAGAGTCGTGGTGAATGAGCCCCCTTTCGAGCTGGAGTCAGATTTTCGGCTGCTTCCACGAGATCAGTTTGATGCGTTCGGTGCTGAAGAGCAGACTTGGACGGAGACTCGAGAGGGTTTTGCCTGCTCGGGAAAGCCCAAGGGTTATTTGTATTCAAAACAATCGTATCAGGACTTTACGTTGCGTCTGGACTATCGGTTTCCTCGCCCTGAAACACTGAAGGACGATTCCAAATTTAAAGGGAATACCGGGTTTCTGATATATGTCACCGGGGAACACAAGCTCTGGCCAACGTGTCTGGAAGTCCAGGGAAAATTCCTCCAAATGGCAGCGATCAAAGAAAACGGAGGGGCGGCACCCGTGAAAGTTGACGACAATGAGCAAGCCCGCCAACAGGCCAGAAAACCTGTCGGTGAATGGAATTCGCTGGAAATACTCGCTCAGGCAGGTGCAGTTCAGGTCTTCTTAAACGGTACACTGATCAGCAAATCGGAGCCAGATTTCCTGAGTTCCGGCCTGATTGGAATTCAAGCGGAAGACCACCCGTTCGAGGTTCGTCGCCTGAGAATTCGCTCGGAATCACCTCCTGTGGCGGCTCCGTGAAGAATAAGTCAGGGATCATGGCCCGAATCGTCGTGATTTTTATCGTCAATTTCGTGCGGTCCCACGGCCGATTTCCCATCCCCTCTTGTCGCTGGTTCCCGCTCAGGGTATGAATCATTTACAGATTGTGGCTGCACGGCCCGTTTTCTGCTGAAATTGTGTCACCTTTCACTGAAGTGAATCACAAAATGTCGCAACCTCGATTTCAACTTGATCGCCGTCAATTGCTTCAAATCGGGGCTGCTGGTGTTGTCGGAAGTGCATTACCAATCACAGGGGGGCAATTGGTCGCTGCGACCACTGCGGCTCGGGCCAAGTCCGTTTTGCTGGTGCTGCTGAGTGGTGGTCCAAGCCAACTGGATACACTCGATCCGAAACCGCAGGCCCCTGCAGAGATTCGTGGTGAGTTTTCTTCGATTGAAACTGCGGTTCCTGGAATTTCGATTTGTGAGCATCTGCCGAGACTGGCTCAGCAGATGGGGTACTGGTCAATTGTTCGTTCACTGGCCCACTTGGAACATAATCACCTGCTGGCCACACATGTGGCGTTGACGGGGCGTCCCACTCCACTACCACGGGGTGGCAGTGATCTGGATCGTGTTGAGTCTCGTTTCGACTTTCCCAACTTTGCATCGGCCTTGGATGCGATTCGACCAAGGACAGATGGAATTCCCAGTGGTGTTTCGTTACCAAACTATTTTATCGAAGGACCGCTCACGTGGCCGGGTCAGTACTCGGGGTTCCTCGGGCCAAAGCATGACCCCTGGCAGATCAATCAGGATCCGAATGACGCTCAGTTCCGCATCGATTCATTAAGCTTACAACCAGGAGTGACTTCACCCCGGCTCCTTTCGCGGCAACGATTATTAGAGGAGCTCAATCAGAGTCCGTTGTCGCGTGCTGCAGGAGGCCGAATGAATTCTTTCGGCCAGCAACAGGAACTGGCTTTGACACTCTTAACCTCGGATCGGGTTGCGAAAGCGTTTGAGATACAGCGGGAAGAGGCGTCTGTTCGCGAGCGTTATGGGCGCAACAAATTTGGTCAGTCGCTGCTGTTATCTCGTCGGTTAATCGAAGCGGGGGTTCCCATCGTTCAGGCCGCGATGGGAATTGTGCAGACATGGGATACGCATGTGGATAATTGGGGGCGACTCAAGAACACCCTGTTGCCGCAGCTGGATCAGGGACTGGCCGCACTGATGGAAGACCTTGCTGCGACGGGTCAGCTTGAGCAGACCATGGTCATCGTTATGGGTGAATTCGGACGGACTCCGCGAATTTCCAAACTTCCGGGCGAGTCGGTCCCAGGGCGTGATCACTGGGCTCATACCTATTCCGGGTTGTTTGCAGGGGCGGGAATTCGGGGAGGCCAGGTGATCGGCCAGACAGACGATATCGCAGCTTATCCAACTTCGCGTCCATGGTCACCTGCCGATGTCTGCACGACCTTGTTTCACGCATTGGGAGTCAGCGAGGATGTATCGATTGTTGATCCTCTGGGAAGACCCAATCACTTGCTCAACGGCGACGTGATCGAACCGCTGTATTCTGGACGAGTCAGTTGAGGATTGCGGTGATCTGAAGATTGGTGGCAGGGGATTCCGTAAGCAATCGCAACTCGCCCCTGTCCAGGGAATCAAAGGATTTTCCTGTTTTCAACCGAATGTGCATTGACCTGACGCAAAGAGTGTCCGCAAATCAAGTTCCATGCCACGAAACAATCAATCGCTAAGTTTTCAACCCGGTAATCGTTCCTGTACTAGATCCAAATTTATCAATTTCGAGGCCGAGATGCTGCAACATCGAAACGAATACATTTGAGAGTGGTAGGTTGTTTTTTGGGTTGAATGCCAAATGTTGGCCATGCTGGAATCCACCGCCAGCCAGAATCACCGGAAGGTTACGGTAGTCGTGATTACTGGCGTTTCCAATATTGGAACTGAACAGCACCATGGTTTGATCGAGCAATGACGAGCCTTCCTCGCTGGCGCTGCGGAGCTTCCTCAGAAAATCAGCAAATGCCTGCATTTGTGCGGTTTCAATGAGTGTTAATTCAGCGATTTTGTTGGGATCCATGCCGTGATGCGAAAGGCTATGGTAATCTTGTGTCACCCCAGGGATTGTGGGCACCATCAGTCCCCCTCCATTGACGAACGTGATTAGTCGTGTTGAATCGGTCTGAAGAGCGTAAAACATCATTTCGTACATGAGGCTGGCTCGTCCGATGACATCTGCAATATTGTTGATGTCGGTCGGGGGCTTGAAATTGACGATCGGCTTCGGCTTGACATCCCATGCTTCGGCCTTCAGCAGGCGTTGCTCGGTTGCCCGAACGGCGGTGAAATACTGGTCTAGCTTGTGCCGGTCTTCGGCATCGACCCGCCCCTGAAGTGCTCGTGCCTCTCCCAGAACCGAGTCCATGATGCTCTGACCATCTTTTAATCGTTGACGCTGTCGTTTTTTTTCCGCAGAGTTTCCATCCAAAAACAGGTTGCCGAAGACTTTTGAGGGCCGAGACTCAGGCGGAACCTGAACTCCATTCCGCGAAAAAGAGGATGCGATTGAACCAAATGTGTTGAGCGTCAGACTACTAAAGCGAGTGACGGGCCCAATCGCGTCCGCCGCAAGTTGATCGATGGAGATGGAATTTTTAAAATTGGGTTGTGCGGGCCTGGGGGCCGCCGTTAACAGGGACATGTAGCCCAAATGTCCCCCGCCCCCCGCCGGGTGCGATGTTCCCGTGATGATCGTCATCTCTTGGCGAAATTCCTCCATCACACGGAGGTACGGGGTTGATTCATAATCCGGTCCCGCTGTTTTGGGGATGAAGTTTTCAGGGTGCAAACCGAGATGAAGATCGATCGTCACCATCCGGCGTTTCGGACGTTGATTGTTAGAGTCAGCGGCGTACGCAGGCTGCATTGCATTGAGCAGGGGAAGAGAAACGGCAACCCCAGCCCCCTTCAAGAATGCGCGTCGATTCAGTGCTTTCATCGGTGATCCGTATCTCTTAAGAAGAAGAAACATACGAGTGTTTTGGTGCGATTCGATGGTCCATCGGAATGGGATAGATTATTTTTTTCGAAAGAGCGGACTGCGGATCACTTCGTGGATCAATGTACGAAATCCGTATCCCTTCTGTTCTACTTTTGCAACAATTTCCTGAATCGAGGCTCGATCTGAAAATCCAAGTTGTCGCCCAAGTCCATAGACCAGCAGTTTCTCTGTGAGGCAGGTTGCAATTTGTTTTTTGTCTTTTAAAAGCATTTTTTTCAAATCTCGCACGTCCGTGATTGTGCCATGATCGAGTGTCTTGACGCTCGACTTCACTGATCGGCCATTTCGAAATTGAACTCGGGAACCATTGATTTCCAGTTTGACCGGTTCACCCATACTGAGGGACCGATAATACCGGCGATAACCTCCGATGGGATCAAAGTTTTCCAACGCTATACCGGGCGGATCAATGCGAACGTGACACGTCGCACACGATTCAACATTCCGATGCTTTTCGAGTTGCTCAAGAATGGTTGACGCACCGCGGATATCGATATCAAGTGCTGGCACATCAGAGGGGGGAGGTGGTGTTGGTTTTCCGACGATGTTGTTCAAAATCCAGTTACCCCTGATGACAGGAGAAGTGGAAGTTCCGTTTGCCAAGACTTTTAAAACGCTCCCTTGAGTCAGGACACCACCGCGGACGTTGCCGGGTGGCAGTGTCACGCGCCGAATCTGCTGACCAAATACACCATTGATATTGTAGTGAAGGGCCAGTCGCGAATTGAGCATCGCCCAATTTGAGTCAATGAATTCCAGCAACGACAAGTCGTGATCGAGAATCTCGGCAAAAAAGGCACGTGTTTCTTCTACGAGGTAAAACCGGAGCATTTCGTCGAATTCGGGAAACAGTTTGGCATCAGGCTCAGTGGTGGAAAAACTCCTTAAGCCTAGCCACTGTCCGGTAAAATTTTCGATAAATCGATCTGACTTCGGATCCCGCAATATCCGCTCAACCTCCGTATGCAGAACCTCGGCTTGGTCCAGTTTCCCGTCGGCAGCAAGCGTGAGGAGTTGGTCATCGGGCATCGAGCTCCACAGAAAATAGGCAATTCTTGAGGCGAAGGCTTCAGGGGAAATCACTCGCGGTTGAGAGAGCGGTTGTTCCAGCAATTGCTCTTCCCTTAACAGAAATTCGGGCGCACACAAAATCGCCTGTAATCCCACAGACAACGCCTCAGTAAATGAACGCCCGGATTTTAGACTGTTTTCGGTCAATTCCAGAAAAGGTTCTACTTCCCCAGGAGTGGTTCGTCGCCTGAAGGCACGGGGTAAAAGTCGAGTCAAGATTGCGCGAGCATCGTCGGTCGTGCCGTTCCGCAAATCGGTATCGCCAATGAGTTTTGTACGTGCGGGTGGAGGCCAGGTTTCGAGCGGCCCCTCGATTGAGATCTCTCCGATCATTAAACCCGGCCCCTTGAAAACCTCGTCCCCTTTCCCAGTCGCCCGCAGACGGTAAGGGTCGATTGAAATGTAATCGTTCTTTTTGAGAAATGATTCAAATTCAACCACTGTCCACTCCTCAGAAGGAACAATGTCAAAGTATCCAACCAGTCGGGAAATCCGCAACGCATTTGTATCACCCGCCTGCAACTCCATGACCAGTGGACGTTTGGATTGATAAGTTTTGGCCTGAACTCGGCCTCGATAAGTACCGTCGGCTTTTGCCTTCGCTGAATAAAATAGAGAATTGCGAGTCTGCCCCTGAAAAATGACTAACGACTCGTCATCCAGTTTGAGAAAGAGTTTGCCCATTTGCGGAGAGAGACCGGGCTCTTGTGAAAAAGGGATCCGCACCGAAATGTGGGGAGCTTTGGGGTCGGGTTCTAAAATTTTCGTAACCAACTGGTCTGACGCCTGCAAGTAGCCTAAGAGATGTTCAGTCGAAATTCCCAGTCCGTCACCGACGGTGTCAAATCCTGCGGTTTCAGAATCTTCCGGCAGTAGATCTTTTAAAGGAATATTAATTCCAAAGAGATCGCAGACGGTATTTTCGTATTCAACTCGATTTAAGCGGCGCAAAGTCGTCCGGCGATGGGTCAAATCGGCATGATTCAAATCGGCACTGAGCTCAGACAGAAACTTTTGAGTTTGGGCTGGGCTTGGCCTCGGTTCCGATTTCGGAGGCATTTCGCGATTCGCAATTCGATCATGCACACGTGTCCAAGTGTTTAACTGACTGAGATCCTGAAGATCCGTCCCTAACTTCTCAAGATTCAGAGCCCCTTCTTGAGTTTCTCCCGAATGACAATGGAAACAATTTTCAGACAAAAATTGTTGAGACGGTCCCGATGAAACCTCGGCCAAACACGGAGACACCAGACACGCCACCAACAGCAACAACGCTGCGTGTCGATCAAGAGAGAACGATAAAGGAATGATTCCCCCGAAACAGGGATTGTTGATCATGATTTCCATGACTTTGTCTCAGCAAAACACTTCCATAAGCTTCGAATTGAGGCCACAGAAAAAAGCAGAGGTGACAGCAAACAGATCGCCCTCTCAAAAATCAGGCCACTAACGTCGCCGATCAATCGCACCCAAAACCATCTTGAGAACAACGTAAGCACAAAGCCAAGCTCTTCCGGCTAGATTCTAGCCACATTGATACCATGGGGCCAGAACTTCACCGGTCAAGTGGTTGTCATTGGCCTGCCGGAATCCCTTAAACAGAACGATTTCACTTGGTTGAGGGACCGAATCACCATCGCAGGATTAAGAGTGCAAATCTCGTTCCTCTGCGTCACGCTTTTACATCAACCAGCCTCGCCAGCCTCGGCGAGGATTTTTGCTCGCAGTTCCGCAATCAGAAAAAACGAGCCTGTCACCACAATCAGATCCCCAGGTGATGCCAGCTGTTTCGCAAGAGTCCAGGCGGCGATCGGCGATAAGGCCAGATGCGCGGGGTTGGAGGAGAGGTTTTCGGTCAATTGACTTAATTCATCGAGTTCAACGCCTCGTGGATTATTACAATAGCGTGTCAAAATTACGGTATGGAAATGAGGTAATAGTTGCCGAAGAATTCCGGCAATATCCTTGTCCTTTGTGGCAGCGAATATCAGGATTCGTTTTCTTTGCGTAGTCTCTTCGTAGAGCGAATTCACGAGGGCGCGTGCCGATTCCCAATTGTGGGCGGCGTCGACCAGCACGGTGGGGCGTCGTGAGATGATTTCCACGCGTGCAGGCCAAGTGACTTGTAACATTCCTGTCCGGACTTGTTCCGCAGGGATGGTCCAATGTTGCCGTCGAAGAGCATCAATTACCGCCAGTGCGAGGACGGCATTTTCAGCCTGATGAGCACCCCGCAGCGTGACGGGAATCCCAGACCAGTTCGATTGTGCAATGACGGCGTCAATTTCCACGTTTCCTTCACGATCGAAACGTCGGTCGGTGAGATGAAAATCCCGTCCCATCAGACTCAACGGGGCGCGATGTTGAGCGCAGAGACTTTCGATGACCTCAATCGCATCAGGATGGGTGGCTCCGGAAATCACCGGAACCCCCGATTTGATAATCCCCCCTTTTTCTCCGGCAATTTGCCGAACGGTACTTCCCAGCACGTTGGTATGGTCTCGGCTGACATTGGTGATCACAGTGACCAGCGGACGACAGATGTTGGTCGAATCCAATCGGCCGCCGAGTCCCACCTCCAGCACTGCCAAGTCGACCTGTTGCTCGACAAAGTATTGCCAGGCAAGCGCGGTGGCCAGTTCAAATGTTGTTGGCTGCATAGGGCCGGGTTGCTTGTCCATCTCGACGAAGACGGGCATTAGAC
>JBIKZJ010000131.1:0-14303 GCA_044354755.1 Schlesneria sp.
TTAGACGATTGACCAGATTTAGCAGTTCCGTGGATGAAGGCTGTTGCCCGTCCACCTTCATCCGCTCTTCGAAAACATCGATATGGGGTGAGGTGTAGAGGCCGCATCGATACCCCGACGCGGTCAGCATCGCGGCGATCATCGTACTGGTTGATCCTTTTCCTTTCGTACCGGCAACATGAATGACCGGAATTCGCAAATGAGGATTCCCCATGAGTTCGAGCAATCGCTGCATGCGAACCAGATTGAAATTCCTCGCCGTGTAGGACTCGGCGTGAATTCGTTCATAATTGATTCGACTCAGCAGAAATTCGATGGCTTGTTCGTAGGTCTGAAAAAGTTCCGCCATATTTCAGTCCAAGTCGCAGTTCGGGCAAATTTCGCAAAAAATGACGAATTCGACCGTAATAAAGACAATTTTGACGACGTTATTTCGGGGCGTTTCGACGGGGACGGAAAAAGCGAGTCGATTCCTTGACCACTCGGCGACGTGACGCAATCCGAACGAGCAGTGTCAGTAAAAAATTACGCCAACCAGGTACGACAAATTGTCGACGGCGCGCAATTGCGTTCAATGCCGATTTCACCACGGGTTCCACCGACAGTGACGAGTGTTTTTGCAGCCAGCCGGGTGCCCCGGCGATGTCAAAAAAATTCGTACGTGTGACACCAGGACAAACCGCTGTCACGGTAATTCCACGGTCTTTCAATTCACAGTGAAGCGCTTCACTGAAGTGCAGAACGAACGCTTTGCTCGCAGCATAGGTCCCCATATACGCGACTGGTTGAAACCCCGACAAGGATGAGACATTCAGAATCGCACCATGTCCCCTTTCCAGCATTGCTGGCAACAGCCGATAAGTCAGTTCCGTTAAAGCCGAAATATTGAGTCGAATCAGCTGCAGTAGTCGGTCCACCTTTGCATTCTCGACTTCACCCACGACACCAAACCCAGCATTATTCACCAGCAATTCAATGGAAATACTTTTTGCGGCAATCTCGTCCAGAATTCGCTTAGGTTCTGCGGGATCAGACAGATCGGCAACAATGATTTCGCAGCGGGTGCCATGTTTAGTGTGCAGCTCTTGAGCTAATTCGGACATCAGTTCGCCACGTCGCGCTACCAGCACAAGATGCATCCCTCGCGACGCGAGTTGACGCGCAAACTCGGCTCCCAAGCCCGCCGAGGCTCCGGTGACGAGTGCCCACTGATCCGCTAAGCGATTCCACACGTTCAGGCCCCCAACCGTTTTATTGGAATGACTCACCGACCGATTCATTCAACGAAACGCTTGTCAACGCTTTTTCATCAAGAAAAGTATCGTAGCACATTTTCAACGCTCAAAAAAGTCCGTATCGCTTTTGCCGGAATTCCTGCGGCTGACATTGCCAGCAGGGACCGGCGATTGGTCCACAGAACGGAATCACAAATCCCCACCTTGATCGAGAATGCCACATCAATGAGGTCTGAAGAGATTTCCTCAAATTGCCTCAGAATCGAATGTTTTTTTCTCAGGTTTTTTTGATCCTTCATTGTGGAAGGGGCGGAAATGGCAATTTCTCGGACTTTTGAATTGCGATCACGACGATAATCCGATTATCGTGGTCAAAACCCAAAGCCAGGGTGGGCAGGGATGTCTTGCTGGGATCTTTTCGGCATCGCTGGTCGAGAGAAGTTGGCTCACGATTTTGACAATCTCGCGAAAGCAGGTCCTCTTTTGATTCGATCTCCGTTAACGAACTTCGATTCCCGCTTTTTGCGGCCTGCTTTGTTTCTCGACCGAGACGGGACGGTCAATGTCGAAGTGCATTACCTGTCGCAGCCGGAGCAGTTGGAACTGCTGCCGACGGTTGCCAAAACGATTTCGGCCGTGAATGCGCTGGGGATTGCCGTCGTCATCGTGACCAATCAAGCAGGAATTGCCCGGGGATACTTTCCCGAGCACCGTCTGCTCGCGATTCACGAACGGCTGCAGCGAATGCTGTCAGAACAAAATGCGAGGATCGATCGAATCTATTTCTGTCCACACCATCCGACCGCTGGCCAAGGGCCGTATAAGGCTGTCTGCGAATGCCGCAAGCCTCTGTCGGGCATGTTGAGGCAAGCAGCAAGTGAACTCGGGATTGATCTCAATCGCTCACTGATGGTCGGTGACCGGGAAAGCGATCTTCAAGCAGGTGCCGGTGCGGGCTGTCAAACGGCGCTCGTGACCACGGGGTATGGCCTCGAAACCAGTGCAGCGCTCGACAGAAATTCGTTGAGTCTGATCGGAGTTTATCCGACGGTCGGCGAGGCGGTTGCCGCCTGGTTGAATCCCGCTTCAAACCAAGTCGCCTCGCCCTGAGCAAGCTCTCGATTTTCCGCAAGTTTTAGAGACGTCGTTTCGTTGTCGTTGACTTGTCCGCAAAGGGAGCTGGCTCGGGAGCCGTCGTGGTAATGCGGTGTATCCGGTCCTTGGTTCGAATAAAAATCGAATCACCGGCACAAATTGGTGAAGCGACAATTCCCGACTCCAGCGTATTCTCAGTGATTTGAGGTTTTGCCGTTCCCAATCGAATTGAGTAAGCAACACCGGCGTCATTCGCACAAAACAAATAGTTTTGCGTTAACAGAGGCGAAGCAGAAAAACGACCTTTCAACGATTTGCTCCACTCAATTTTTCCTGAAGTCGCTTGCACACAGGACAAACGCCCCTCATCTGACAAAACGTAGACGAATCCATTTAAGGAGACCGGTGAGGTGAGCTCACCCCCGATTTGGCGTAATCGCCATTCAACCTTCGTATTGGTCACATTGCCAGAGCCGTCAGCCTTGATGCAGGTCAGCAGTTCGTTTGGTTGAGCCCCAGAAACATACACCCGTTCGTCGTCAAAAGCGACGGATTCCGCAACGCGTGCGGCCTTCGTTTCACACTTCCACAGTTCTTCGCCAGAGGCGGGATGATAACTGGATACCGAATCGGTTCCGGCCAGTATCAATTGAGGTCGATTGCCGAGCATTGCCAGTGTTGGTGAGCCGACACTTTCTCCAGCGGGGCGTTTGATCCGCCAGATCAAAGCCCCCGTCTGCCGGTGGAGAGCGGCAAGATAACTAATTCCACCCGATTGATTGGCCGCAATAATCACAAGTGATTTATACAGAACCGGTGATGCGAGCGTGCGAGACATGGTACGACACGGACCGGCCTCGTTTTGCCATAGGATTTTTCCGTTCAAATCGACAGCCGTTAACCATAGCTTCCCTGATACGTTGGTCACCGTGAAAACATTTTGCCCATCGCAAGCAGGAGTTGACGAGGCGACCGATAAAGCTTCTTGGTTTTTCAGAAAACTTCCTCGGTGTAACTCGGACTGCCAGAGCATCCGTCCGGTTTTTCGCAGCAGGCAATTCAGCACAACTCGTTGAGAAGTCGCTTCGTAACTCGACACAAACAACTGTTGCCCCCAAAGAATCGGTGACGCATTTCCTGATCCTGGAACCGTCGCCTGCCACCCTTCGTGGCCGTGAGTTGACCAGTCGACCGGAAAATGATCACACGTCCCCAGATTACGCCCGCCAGTGCCTCGCCAGCAGGGCCAGTCGTTAAGTCCCGGCTTAGGGTCAACCAGTGCAAAGTTCATTGGCAGAGACTCGTTATGGATTTCCGGAAAATCCGTTCCCGTTCTCCACCAGAAGGATGCAAGAACCATGGTGACCAGCAACAGACAAGCGCTCGAAATGACTCTGCGAGGAACCACGATTCGATCCAAGTTCGTTCTCTCAACTTGAAAAACAAATTCACCCGGAATGTTCAGACTCTTTTCGACACAATCACCACTGAGACATCAATTTTTTAACGGCACACTCTGGTCGCATCCGAAATCGTGTCACCCGCAAATCGTGTCACCCGCAAAAGGTGTTCCGCGACGTTATGCCGCAGAACGTTGTGTTTGGGCTAGCCACAATCGCTGGTAGACCAGCGACGTCTGGAGCAACTCGTCGTGACTTCCCGTTGCAACCACCTGACCTCGGTCGAGAACCACAATCCGGGTTAAAAATTCCAGCAAAACGGGTGTCAGACAATGCGTGATGAGGATGGTCGTGCGGCCGCAGGCAAAATCTCGGAGTGAAGAGTAAATTAAATGTTCACTGTGTGCGTCGATCGCCGATGTGGGCTCATCCAAAATCAGGATCGGAGGGTCTCGTAAAATCGCTCTTGCCAATGCGATACGTTGTTTTTGTCCACCCGAAAGTTGCTTCCCTTGCTCACCGACCGGTGTGTTTAAACCAAGTGGCATGTCATCGGTAAACGCAAGTACGTGTCCCCTGCGTGCCGCAAAAAGTACCTCTTCGTCAGCCGCAGTGGGTCGTCCATAGCGGATATTTTCCAAAATCGTATCGTCGAACAAAACGGTTTCCTGAGGAACAATCGCCACCTGTTCACGAATGTCACGCAGGCGAGCATCCTTGAGGTCAATTCCGTCAAACAGAATTTTCCCTCGCTGGGGGTCGTAAAATCGGGGAAGCAAATTGACTAACGTTGATTTCCCCGAGCCGTTTGGGCCGACGATCGCAACCGTTTCACCAATCGCGATCTTCAGGTTCAGCCCATCCAGAACCAAGCCTCGGTCCCCTTGGCTTTGAGTTTGGCGTGCATATTCAAAGTCGACATCGCGGAACTCAATATCCCTGCTGACGGTCGAGAGAATCTGGGGTGCCTGCGGGGTTTGTACTAATGACGGACAATCGATCCGTTCAAAAAGTCGTTCTGCGATCGCGGTCGAAAAACGAATCGTGTTATAAAACTTGGAAAATTTCCGAACGGGTTCAAGAACTCCTGCCAATAATACGTAGAACAAGGCCAGCTCAGGAAAAGTTGGTGGTGAACTGGCCAGTGGGATATTCCAGATCGAAGTTGTATTTCGCAGCACCAGAAATGCGGCGGGTAACAGTACCGCACTTGCGGCGACCATCACCAATAACTCGGAAACCGGGCCGCTCATGGCATCGATTTGAACTAAACGCATCGCGTGCTCGTAAAAGCTTTTGTTCTCTCGGTGAAATTTGCGACGATGATGGCCTGCTTGATCAAACGCAATCACCGCTTTGGAGTTTTGCAGGGTTTCTTCCAGATTCCGATAGATCCGCCCCATACTGTCTACTACCCGATTCGCCGCACGTTTCAATCGCTGTCCCAGCCAGTGAAACAGCGCACCGAGCAAAGGCATGAATAGCAAAAACCCCAGGGTCAATTGCCAATTGAAATAGAAGAGAGCAGCAAGACACGCAATCGCTTTGAAGGGTTCGCGAACGACACGCCCCCCCAACTCGGTCATTCCGGCGGCCAGTTGCTGAAGCGAATAGGTCAGATCGGTCAGCCAGTTTGAAGGCCCCTGCAGTGAAACTGTCTGTGGATCGAGCCGCAGCACACTTCGAAACATTTGCTGACGCAGGTCAATCACGACCGATTCCGCCACACCACCGGCGAGCACATCCTGAAAATACCCTGCGGCCCCCTTAGCAAACGTCACCAGCAGAATCAAACCAAACAGCAGGGCAAACATGCGAAAAGGGTCGTCGGGTAAATTGCGGATGACGACCGATTCGACCCAGGTCAATAACCATAGCTTGGAAGTATAAACTTCAAGTTCGACTTGCTGACGTTGCTGATCTTTAATGACCACCACGCGCTCCGACAATCGTCGTCGCTCACCATTTTCCGGGTACAATTGTAACTTGGCGTCCAAGTCATCGAGTTGGCGTTTGCGGGTCTCGATTGCGATGATTGTTGCGGTTTTTTCATGAGCCACATAGTTGGCCAGCGTCGAATGCTCGCCGAACATGATGGTAATCGGAAAGGTGAGCAGCAGTTCGAAGCTCCACAGAGATGCAGCGACGAGACCAAACACGACCGAAAGCATCAGCCTTCGCCGGTACGGCCAGACAAGCATCCCAAGCCGACTCCAGGTTTTCACCGATTCTGCATCCCTGCCACAAACAAGTGTGTTCACCGCACGATCCGAATTCAAGAACCGTACGACAGGGATTACAGATTAAAACGAAGATTGAGTCCAGAGGGGAATTCTATCCTGGGGTTTCCCTGAGAGCATCTTTTTACGAGTTGTTCCGTTGCGGCTCAAAAGTGGCTACGAAAAAACCCGACAGGAAATTTCGTGTCGGGTTTTTCGCGAGGCTCATCACTTCAAAATTTGCTTCGAAGTGAATTTCAGCGGCTTTTCGATGTTCTCACCATCTTTGATCTTGACGGTGTATTTCTTTTCGAGATACCCGGCAGATTCCTGCCAGACGATCAATTCGTGTGATCCGGTAGGAAGGTTCGGAATCTCAAATTGACCCTTTGCATCGGTGATGGCTGCATAGGGGTGGTCGAGAATCACCCAGTAAGCAATCATCCAGGGATGGATATCACACCCAACTTTGGAGGGAAGCTTTTCTGCCAGTGTCAGGGGCTTCACGGTCACGCCAACGCGATCCTTTGGCGATACCACAAAGTTGTCCTGACGGTTTTTGATTGGAAATGTGTGTGTGTTGTGGGCAGCTTCGTCATCGGAAAGAACGAGTACCGTCTGATCCGTGCGAACCAGCAAAACGTGCGGCATGAACCGGCACCCCTGCTGATCGAACTTCACTTGAGGAACCGCACTTTTCTCGAGAGTAGGGTGAATTTTGGTCGGTTTTTTCGCAAGATAAACCACCACATTGGCAATCCCCTTGGAATTCGGATCAACCACCAGCTTTTCGTCAGGGACTTCTTGGGCTGCGCAAACGGCAGCGTCTTTGGCCTGCGCATTCCCTTTGACTACCAGCGGTTCAATTTTGGGAATTTCACCCTCTAAGAGAACTTGACCCTTCAACGTACCCCATTGGGCGTTTGCCGAGGGACAAGCGACCAACGAAACGACTGCAATTGCCGCGAAAGCCGCAGTCAGTGAAATCAGTTTTTGCATCCAGACAGACTTTCTGAAAAGAGTGAAAAGACAGCCAATGCTGTTAGGATGAAGCAACAAACGTTTCTCGCCATCCACATAGGGTATTATGGCTGAATCGCGGCGGGGGACAAGAACAGGAACTGTTATTTTCATCATCGGGAATCCCTCACAGGAGTGATCACGCTGAAAAAACCGGCGAAAAAAGGATTTCAGGCAACGACTTTGGTGAAATTCCTCAGCGGGTAAAATTTTTGAATTGCCTCTGCGCTGGGATTCAAGCACACGTGAACAGAGTGATCCCCGCAACAGAGACCTCACACAGGATTGCGTTTCACAGGATTGCATTTTCCGAGACAAACCTCAAAAATCAGTTTTCCGTGATGTTCTTCGAGATCGAACGACGAAAGTCACGACCGTTCCGAGTTTGCGACCGGTCGGAATGCACTCGCACTGAGGAGATTTTCAGATAATGGCGAACGTGAAGCGATTGGCATCCGCAGCATGGACCGCTGACGAAGTTTTCGTCAGCGCCAAGGGGGCGGCGGAAGGGGTGATCGTGGAAAACACAGGTTCTGAAACCTTGGTGTCACTCCGTTACTACGGTCCGAATGCTCAGCCCAGTCCCCCGAATGTGGGCGATCAGCATCAACGCTGATGATCATCCGCGTCGCAAAACAGCCAAGTTTTTCATTCCAATCCCCTGGTTTTTTCAAACGCAACGAGGGGACCTGCCGAGAAATTCGGTCCAATCGAAGAATTTTCCGGCACGGTATGGTAACGTTCTGGATTTTGTACCGTCCCGACGCCACACGATTTCCCTATCCTCTCGAATTGAAGGAGTATTCCATGAGCAACACGTTCCCAAAACTTCACAATGCCATGTGGCCGGGAATTGTCGGTAAAGGTTCACCGGGCGCCGAACCCTTTATTTCTCTCGATCGCATGCTCGATTTAACAGAAAGCACGACCATCAACGGTCAGCATTTTGATGGGGTTGATCTCTTTCTGTTTGATCCCCACGTCAATATTGACCTGTCCGAAGACGATGTGAAGAAAATTGCCGACAAGATCGCTGGTCATGGGCTGTCTGTGGGATCGCTCGTGGCACCCGTCTGGCCAGGGACCGTCGGCGACAGTGCGATGGGGGGGCCAGAACAGCGAGCCAAGTTCGTGCTGGCCGTGAAAAAAGCTTGCCGGATCGCAGAGATTTTCAATCGACATGGTGTCAGACAATACGGAGTCATCCGAATTGATGCGGCGGATGGGCCAAGTCATTGGCTGGAGGATCCTGTTGGTAACACCAAAAAAATCGCTTCTACCTTCCGTGAGGCGGGAATCGTTGCCGCAGCACATGGAGAGCGGTTGGCCGCCGAAGGGGAAATCTGCTGGGGTGGGATGCACTCGTGGAAAAACATGGTTGACCTGCTCGAGCAAACCGACATGCCAGGAACAGTCGGCTTTCAGGCCGATCTTGCCCACACCTACCTCTATTTACTGGGGTACAATGCACCTGAGCACGCATTGTTGAAGGAAGGCTATTCTGAATCCGAATTTTCTGCCGCTTATGCAAAAATGACCGACGCACTTCGTCCCTGGACCATCGATTTTCACGTGGCTCAGAATGATGGTACGGTGCATGGCACAGGAACCCACGATAAAACAGGACGTCATTGTCTTGCGGATGACCCCAAGGGAAAGCTGGATATCGTTGCCGCTTCAAACTTTTGGTTGAAAGGGGCTGCTGATCGCGGCATTCGGCACATTTGTTGGGATGGATGCATGTTCCCCAACACCACGCTGGAAGATCCAAAAACCTGGGTTACGATTCTGGCCGCGATGTGTAAAGTTCGTGAACTCTCTGGCTGGAAAGCATGATTTCCTGTCCAAATAATGAGAACGGGTTCTGATGCATCTGGCCATCATCACCGCTGGGGGCGCGGGCATGTTTTGTGGGTCGTGCATGCACGACAACACTTGGGCGCGCGCCTTGCACGGTGCGGGGGTTGAGGTGTCGTTGATACCTCTCTACACCCCGATTCGGGTCGATGAAGAAAACCAGACCTCATCCCCCATCTTTTTCGGCGGCATCAATACGTATTTGAACGACCGTTCCGTGATCTGGAGAACCCTGCCGCGATTCCTCACCCGTTGGCTGGATTCTCCTGCCATCATCCAGAGAGCCACCCGAGGGGCTGTCGGGAATGATGCCGCCGAGTTGGGAAGCATGACTGTTTCGATGCTTGAGGGGGAACAAGGTCCGCATCGCCGGGCCGGCGAAGAACTGGCGGAATACATTTCCCGTCTGAAACCAGACCTGGTTTGCTTTAGCAATACGCTTCTCAGTGGCGCGCTCCAAACAGTACGGAAACGTTACCAGGGGCCTGTTTACTGTGTTCTCCAGGGAGATGATGTTTTTCTGGATGGACTGATCGAGCCCTATCGCCACCAAGTGATGTCGCAGTTGGTGGAACGCGCCGCTGGATTTGACGGATACATTGTTCACAGCCGCTTCTACCGCGATTACATGTCTGCCTATCTGAGCCTGCCCCAGGAAAAGTTTCTAGAACTTCCTCTGGCGATTGATTGTCAAAAACATGATGGCCAACCGAAGACGCGTTTGGGTCAGCCCCCGGCGATTGGGTATTTTGCCCGGATCTGTGCTGAAAAGGGTCTTGATTTGCTGGTGAAAAGCGTCTTGATCCTGAAAAACGAGTTCCCCGAGATCCGTTTGCGGGTTGGTGGGTATCTGGGTCAGCAGCATCAAGGCTATTTTGAGACGGTATGCCAGTTGGCAAAACCATTAGGAGCAGCCTTTGAATATATCGGGAGCCCGCCGGGGCACGCTGAAAAGGTCTCATTCCTCAAATCGCTAGATTTGTTCAGTGTTCCTGCAAGGTTTCAGGAGCCCAAAGGGCTTTACGTCCTGGAAGCGTTAGCCAACGGCCTTCCTGTCGTCTTGCCTGACCATGCCGCGTTCCCCGAGTTGATTCAATCCACCGGCGGGGGATTACTCACGAAAACGGAGAATCCCGATTCGCTGGCGTCCTCTTTACGGCAGGTTTTGCTGGACTCGGATCTGCGATACTCGCTCGCCCAAGCGGGCTACGCGGGAGTTCGTTTGAATCATAATCTCTCCTCGCTGGCGGAAGCCACAAAGCGGGCTTTCGAGAAATTGTGACCGACCCCGCATTGAGGTTCATCGCTGCGAGTGGAAAATGGGGACCGTTTTCCGGTCCCCTGAAATCCGAGGTCTCCCGAGCGACCTGCAAATCGCACTTTTCGTCTAAGGCAAACGTCTTCCCACATCCATCACGGCAAGCGTTCGTGCGGTCAGGAAAGCGTCGGCGGAATCTGTGGCGAACATGGTAGCCAGATCAGGTCTGATTCGGCAGTTTTTGCTGGTAAAAGTCGATGTGGAAGGAAAATCGCGAATTTTCCGTACGATCCGTATCTTCGATACAGTTTACCCACAACTCACGCCGATAGTTAAAGTAGGCGCAGATTGCTGCGCCCGTAGATTCCTCGTTGCGTCGATTGGCGGAGAACGGGCTTCTCGGCGCGAAGGCGAGATTCACGAACGTTCCGAGTTTCACGGCGTTCATAGTCAGGGAACGACTGATGCGGACACGGCACTGGTTGGCTGCAGTATTGGGTGGATGCATGGCATGGGCGAGCGTTGGTACGGCCGACGCTCAGCCACCGGGGATGCCGTCGAATGGGAACCCCGATCAGGCGGGGCTGGATGTGCTGCCGAATCCATACCAATCGTATGGACCGGCTCAGCCATCTTACGGAGGAATGCCCCCTGCGGGGTATCCTCCGAATGCCAATGCCTGGCCGAATGTTTCACCATTCGCTGGGCCTCCGGTGGATTCCACATCCTACGAGGATGGCTTTTGGTTCAATCGCCTGTTGCAGGGAAATCGCAAGTATTATTTCTCTGTCGAAGCGTTAATCGGCCATACCCGAAATACAAATTCGGCGTTGATCGGGGCACCGAACGTGAATGACGTCTCAATCGCTGCGCTCCAGGCGCTTTCGAATGGGAACGGAGCTACCGGGGGACAGGGAACTTCGACAAACGGATCATTGGGTGGGGGAACTACCCAGTTCAACCAAAACTTGTTCCTCGTCGGACCATCCCGCTCCATCGACGGTGGCGGCGGCGGCGGCGGTGGTGGTGGTGGTGGCGGTGGTGGCGGGAACGGCGGCCTCGGTGTAGGAACTCCGACGATCTTCGCCGCTCAAGACACCGGGGTTCTTTCGAGCATTCTGAATACCAGCGGAATTCGTGGGACATGGGGATGGACTAATCCTGACGATACCGGCTTTGAGTTGAGCGGGTTCGTTCAAGGAAAAACCTCGACCAGTTGGTCGCTGAGCGATCCCGCACTGAACTTGAACCAGTACAGCGGAAATTACAATCCGACACAACATTTACATGCCTGGTTTGGGCTTCCCCTGGGGAGCTCGGGCACAAACAGCTCGATTTTTAACAATACGGTTGGGACCACAACGACCCTGATACCGGGAACAGGTCCCAACGGTGATACGGACGGTAATGGACTTTACGGGGCGGTTCAACCCTACGATATGGGTGTCAACGTCCAGTTTACGTCCCAATTGATGGGAGCCAGTTCGGACTGGTATTTGAATTCGATCTATGATCGAAAGGCGATCATGGTCCGGCCATTGGCAGGAGCCAAGTATCTCTACCTGCGTGAAACCTTCCTGTTCGACGCCTCCGACAGTGGTCTTGGTTATACCGTCTCAAATTCATCGACAGGTGGTGGAAATGGTGGCGGTGGCGGTAACGGTGGCGGTGGTGGAAACGGTGGCACGTTCACCTCAGGCTACTTAACGCCTTCGACGATCGATGCCATCTTCTTCACTCCGAATGTGCTCCGATCGCACCTGTTCTCCACGGATGTGTCCCAGATGGTGGGTCCCGAGGCTGGCTTTCGGGTTGATCTCGGCAAGTCCGATGCGAAATTCAAGATGTGGGGTAATACAAAAGTCGGTGCCCTGGCCAATGTGACCTCGCGTCAGCTTACCGGGTACGGAATCGGAAATGGGTTCAACATTCTCGATACGAACAATGTTCCGTCGATGCCAAATAACCCCGCCGCGACCACATTCAACGTGAGCAAGACAACCACCACGGTCTCACCCATGTTTGAACAATCGATCAATTGTAAATTTCCCGTATTTCATCTGGTTCCGTATCTGAACAAGCTGGAAATCTTCGAACGGGCGAATCTCCAGGCAGGCTATACCTTCCTGTATGTCGGTGATGTTTACCGACCGTCGAATACGATTATCTGGAATCAGTATCCACAAACCCCGCAGCTCAATTCGCAGAAATCGAGTTTTTATAATTCGAACTTCAATTTAGGGGTGGAATGGCAGTACTAAGAATCGAGGGTCGAGCCTCAATCACCTTACTCTGAGGGATTTGGGTGCTCGCATCCAATTGAAAATTCGGCAAGAGACACTTCGGTCTCCTGCCGAATTTTTTCATTCGCCACACTTCCCTGGCGTCTCCTCGACAGGGTGCATCTCTTCCCGATAGCATGAGTCGGTTTGGACGTGGGGAGAGGACTGTCTTCTCCTCCATTTCGATGAGGCACACCTTCGTGAAGATTCATCATGTTGACCGTTGCCCAGGCGTTTGAACATTTGCTGGCAACCGTCGCGCCTTGTGAACTGTCTGAGGTTCCTCTGGAGCATTCCTTGGGACTTTGTCTTGGTCGAGACGTAACGAGTCCCTGCGATTCCCCCCCCTTTGACAAGTCCGCGATGGATGGCTACGCGGTCAGAAGTGGCGACCTTGCCAAAGGTTCCGCGGTTTTGCGGGTTGTTGAGGTCATTACGGCGGGTCGAGTCCCTGCGCGAACGATCGGTGCTGGAGAAGCGGCACAAATCATGACGGGGGCGCCACTTCCCATGGGGGCGGATTCCGTGATCAAGGTCGAAGAGACTCAACGAAACGGTGACCTCGTTTTGGTCGCGACGAAACATGACAAAGCGGAATCTAATGTGATTCGCCGTGGAACTTCCGTTCACAAGGATGACCGCGTCCTGAGTGCCGGTTTGACACTGAACGGTTCCCGAATCGGTGCCTTGGCCGAGTTAGGGCAATCAACGGTTGTCGTCAGACGTCGTCCACGCGTGGCGATTTTGGCAACAGGGGATGAACTGGTCCCGGTGGGCGAAGTCCCCGGACCTGGGCAGATCCGAAATTCGAATGCGCTGATGCTTGCGGCACAGATTGAATCTGCAGGGGGAATTGTCACCTCGCTGGGAATTGCCCGTGACGATCGTGATGACCTGTTCACGAAAATCCAGCAAGGTTTCCAATCAGACCTATTCGTGCTTTCCGGAGGGGTCTCGGCAGGAACTCTTGATTTGATTCCGAGTCTGCTGCAAGAGGCCGGTGTCAAGGAGGTCTTTCACAAGGTGGAAATGAAGCCCGGTAAACCGATCTGGTTCGGAATACGAGCCCCCGTCCCTCAAACAGACTCGAAAACCTGTCTGGTGTTTGGCCTACCCGGTAACCCGGTCAGCAGTCTGGTTTGTTGCGAATTGTTTGTACGGACGGCGATCCGCCGATTCATGGGGATCGAACCTGCGACCCCACAGTCGATTTCAGCCATCCTCGAACACGAACATACCACGTATCTGGATCGTCCGATCTATCACCCCGCAACGCTCGTCTGGCGAGACCAGCAGCCGATGGTCTCGCTGGTCAAATGGCATGGTTCTGCAGATCTCTGCGGAACGGTCGCGGCAAATGCCATGGTGCTTCTTCCCAGCGCAGCCCGTTGTTACCAGGTTGGTGATCGAGTTGAAGCACTCCTGTGGTGAACAACTCCCGAAACGCCGATCATTGATCGCAATGCATCGGATGAACAAGTCAATAATTCTGGTGCTTTGATACGGGCATACGGGCGACGTTCACAGCCAATGATTGAATTCAGCGGGAATGTTCATTGAAAAGTTCGCTCTGGTTAATGACGCAAGTAAAGATACGACAATTATGCTGACAAAATTAATGCTCCCTGAAATTCTCGAATTGATCGAAGTCGGCGATGGAGAAACGCTGAGCGAAGCGTTGGATATGTGGCAACCGGCGGATATCGCCGAATTGTTCGCGGACTTGAACGCTGAACACGAGCGTGCTGCGTTTCAACTGTTGCATGGTCCCCAGCGGACGTTAATCTTTGAATATCTCGATCGTCCGACGCAGCACAAGCTACTGGAAAGTCTTGAACCCGCTGATGCCGGTGCCTTGTTTAATGATATGGCTGCCGATGATCGAACCGCTCTGCTGGAAGAATTGGGCGAGGCAGATCGAGAGAAACATTTAAAAA
>JBIKZJ010000216.1:0-10562 GCA_044354755.1 Schlesneria sp.
AATTTCTGCTTCCTACAAAGTCGAGTAGTGACATGACGAGCAACCTCTTCACCGATCTCCCGCCAGGCCTTCCTGATGAACTGTTCACGACGCTCCTCGAAGCCCCTAACGTGCGGATTGAACGGATCGTCTCACACGGCCACAACTCGCCCGCAGACTTCTGGTATGACCAACCGCAGCACGAATGGGTCATCGTCTTAAAGGGAGCGGCTAGACTGAGATTCGAGGCGACCTTGATGGAAATGCAACCCGGCGACTTTGTAAACATTCCTGCCCACACCAAGCACCGAGTCGATTGGACGACGCCCGACGAGCCGACGATCTGGCTGGCCGTCCATTACGGCGGGGGCGACCGTGCCGACCGGTGAATTCTTTAGAAAAGAGAATCACCTCCGCAGGTGAAGCCCGTTCCCTTTTTCCGATCGAAGATCGTTCAACATTGATTTCACGTGCAAAACGAATTCTACTTTGCGAACGATATTCGTATTGTGAAGTTGGCGGGGTATCCACGCTTTGCCGACCGATCTTCTTTCCGCTGGAGCAGCCCGATTGATGCCATGCACTTTGACCGTACCGAACGGTGCGACTTCTCGTTGGGGTTTTTCTGCCCTGTACGGCCTGCTGCTGGTTGTATCGGCGGGATGTCAAAGCTCGTCCACTCCCGAAATTCCTTCTGAGTCGATCCCGTCAACAGCGGTTTCCGGTGACCTTGCACCTCGTGATGCCTCTCCCTTTTCGGCGGCATTGCGTTACAACGACCAGGTGGTGGCACCGGTGACCCAGGAGGTGACACCAGAGATTTCGGCTCCTGCACAACTGTTGTTTGTGGATCAGGCCAGCGAACGCGGGCTGAAATTTGTCTGGCCCGATCAACCAAAACCGATGACCGCCTTAGAAGCGTTCGGAGCGGGTTGTGTCGTGTTTGATAGTGACAATGATGGCTGGCAAGACGTATTGCTGATTGGGAACCCTGCCCCGGCCTTTTTTCGGAATGAAGGGGGTGGGCGATTTCAGAATCGGACGGAAGAGAGCGGCTTACAGGCGACTGCGGGACATTGGACCGGGGGCTCGATCGGGGATTATGACGGGGATGGCTTGCTGGATGTGCTGCTGACCGGATACCAGAAACTGGCACTCTATAAAAATCTGGATGGCCGACGGTTTCGGGATGAAACCATCTCGGCAGGATTGGATCCCGCGAATGGGGGGTTCTGGGGAGCCAGTTCGGGGTTTATGGACCTGGATCGAGACGGGTGGGTGGATCTGGTCATTTTGAATTACGTTGTCTTCGGGCCGGAAACGAAAAAATATTGCGAGTACGCACACGGGATTGTCTCGGGCTGTGGCCCCCGCTCGGATCTGCCCGAGTTTGGGCAAATCTGGAGAAATACCGGCAAAAGTGCATTTCAGATGATTCCCGCCGAACAGGCTATGAAACAGACGCATGGTGTGGGGATGGTGCTAGCCTTTACAGACCTCGACGACGATGGTCTGATGGATTTTTATATGGGTAATGATGGGGTGGCTGCGGATCTGCTGCTTAATCAGGGTGATTTTCGTTTTGAGAATATGGCCTCGATTGCCGGTGTCGCGACCTCGGATAATGGGCGGCCGCTCTCGGCCATGTCCGCCGACTGGGCCGATTTTGATCGTGATGGCCGGCTGGATCTTTTTGTGACCAATTGGTTTGACCTGTCGTCGGCACTCTTTCAAAGCCTGGGAAGTACGTTGTTTGTGGACTGTGCCAAAGGGACGGACATCGCCCGAATTACTCGCAACAGTTTGGGGTTTGGTTCCAAGTGGATCGACTTTGACAACGATGGCTGGCCAGACTTGCTCATTGCAAATGGGCATGTCAATCATAACTCGGCCGAGATCTACGGGTCGGGTGTCCCCTATCGCCAGCCTGTACAACTGTTGTGGAATCACCTTGGTCAACAATTCATTGATATTGTGCCACAGTTGGGGGTGGACGTGCAGCGACCCCTGGTGGGTCGGGGCTGTGCCACTGCCGATTTTGATCAGGATGGTCGCGTCGATTTGCTCGTAGTCGATTTCGAAGGTCCGGTCATGTTGCTGATGAATCAAACCGATTCTCGTTCGCACTGGCTGAAACTCGATCTGCACAGTTCGTCACCAAACCGGTTCGCCTATGGTGCGCGTGCGGTGGGAAAATCGGGTGATCGCGTCTGGATTGCGGACCTGTCACCCGCGTCCAGTTTCCTTTCGTCGAGTGATCCTCGGATTCACTGGGGTTTAGGGGACATCACCAGACTCGAAACCCTGAGCATCCGCTGGCCGTCGGGTGTAATCCAGACTCTGGAAAACGTGGCGGTCGATCAGATTTTGCGAATCGAAGAGAATCGTCCTTGAGAAAATAGGCTGGTGATGAACGTTTTGCGTCTGCGAATTGCTCTGTTCTCGCTGCTGGCTATCACCTTTCTGGCGGTGCTGGCGTTTCCGCAGGTTGCTCGGGAATGGCGACGGCATCAAGAGAATCAATTGGCCAATCAATGCCGTCAGGCAGCCTCTCAGCGTCGTTGGGATGAATTGAAGGTGCTGGTCGAGCGCTGGACCAGTCAGAATCCGTCGAGTGGCGAGGGGTGGATGCTGCGGGGTCGGGCCGCGATCGGTCGTGGTGAATGGTTGGAAGCGGCTGACAGTTTTTCGAAAATACCAGACTGGGATCCGCAGGCGGTCGCAGCCCTGGCCGAGGCAACGCAATTGAGGTTTCGTCGATTGAACGATCCCCTGAAGGGTGCCGAGACACTCGAACGAATCCTCAAAATCAACCCCAAAGCGGCGGAAGCTCATCAGCAGCTGATCGGTTTCTATGCCGCCACGTTACAACGTCAAAAGCTGGCAAGGCAGATTCGTGCGGCAATTGCGGCGCAGTGCGAACCCCCAGAAGCCTACGCTTATGATTTTCTGCTTTTTACCCTGCGAGATAATAACACCGTCTCTCTGAACGCCCGCTGGCTAAAAGAGCATCCTGAAGAAGAGATTTTTCTGGTGTCGAATTTCCTGCTCCGTCCCGAGCTTGCTGTGCAGGATTCGAGTTCTGCTTCGATGTCGACCGCTTCGTCTCCTAGTTATCCCGAATCAGAAAGCGTCAGCGACAAGAAAAAACAGGTGGATGTCATGCTGCAGCGATTTCCGCAGAACATCGAGTTACTTGCCTATCAGGCTAATCTCTGCATTGTCACGGGGGATGTTCGTCGTGGTGCGGAGATCTTGGCACAGGCTCCGGCATCGGCCGGGAATGATGCCCGCTTCTGGCGGCTGGAAGGATGGATTCATGAATCGAATCAAGAATTCGACAAAGCGATTTCCGCCTATCACCGGGGACTCGAACTGCACGCCGTTGATTGGAATACGATGATCCGGCTGTCGGTGGTGGAACGCCGCAAGCAGAATCTGGTGGAGGTGAAGCGGCTGACGGCGCTGGTGGAACGGGCGATGGAACTACGACGGGATCTTCGTAAGGATGATGGTTCGAAAACCCCTTCGCCTGCGATTCTTGGTGAACTGGCACAGTATTATCGGGATTGCGGTGAAAAAACGGTGGGGCCCGCTTTGGAGCGAAGGATTGGTGGACGGTCGGTTAGGTGAACAAGTTGTCCGTTGTCCGTTGTCCGTTGTCCGTTGTCCGTTGTCCGTTGTCCGTTGTCAGAGATCATAATCTTTTTTTCTTTTCCTATTCGTGGGATTCGTTCGATTCGTGGTTACAATCTTCTCATTTTTTGACTTCCCGTCAGCTTCCTCCCAGTTTCATGCGGCCGATGCGGGAGAGACGGGCACTGTGAACGGGATGCGGTGCGGTTCTGAGTGATGCGGCGAGCCATGAGGCGCGGGGGATCTTTTCGTCAGTCGGCTCTTTTAAAATGGGGAGCCGAACCCCTTTTTGAATCTCTTTGTAACGCTCGATGTCGGTTGGATGAATGTAGAGCCGTTTTGACGAGACCAGCTCACAGATGAGCTCACACAACGGTTGACTCATGCCAGCCCACAAGACGGTATTGGGATTTGAACGGACCGCCAGACCTTGATCCCCCGCCACTTCCATGTAAGGGGACATGGCTTCGACTAGACCCGGAAACAGGACATCACCATCTTTGCGGACATATTCGACGATTCCCGCTTTCAATTGCCCGGACGCAGCCAATTGAGCCCATGGGGGCAACGGAGCCGAGTCGTCATCGTCGACGGGAATCCGCGTCGTATCGATGCGCTGTTCGGCTTCGAGCATCGCGGTGACGCGGCTGTCCGAAGTGGCGCGGCGACAGCGGTCTTGGGCCCAGTTTCTCAGCGCGAAGATTTTGTCTTCCATCGTTACGGAAAGCGGCACGGTCGACCTCCAGGCTCGCTCTAATTCTTCTTGTGACAGGATTTGGCCATTTCCGAAAGCTTCAATCAAGGCGGTCACCACGATTTGCTCGAGCTCGGCTCCACTGAACCCATCGGTCCGGCGGGCGAGATCACTCAAATCGAATTGCTCGGTCTTCCATCCTCGTTTTTTGAGATGGATACCAAGAATGTGTTTGCGTTCTTCAAAGTTGGGCAAATCGACAAAAAAGAGTTCGTCGAAGCGACCGCGGCGGAGCATTTCGGGGGGGAGATTTTCGACCGAGTTGGCTGTGGCGACGACAAAAATCGGCTTTTGAATTTCGGCCATCCAGGTGAGAAATGTTCCCACCAGCCGCAACATGGTGGCATCTGCGGCTCCGACACCATCCCCTTCGACTCCCGCAAACCCTTTTTCGATTTCATCCAGCCAGAGCACGGCGGGGGCGATCGATTCGACTAAGCTCAAAACACTGCGCATGTTCTTTTCGGACTCGCCCCGCTGAGCTCCTAACAGGGCGGCAATATCGAGTCGCATCAAGGGGAAGCTGAGTAATCGAGCGGTGGCACGGGCGGTGAGGCTTTTGCCACAACCCTGCACACCCAGCAGCAGCATCCCTTTGGGGAGCGGAATCCCCTGCTCGCGGGCACGGGGTGAATAGGCTTCAGCTCGTTTGGACATCCATTCTTTGAGCTGATCCAGGCCGCCGATATCGGCAACGTTTTCGTCCAGGTCATAGAATTCCAGTAAGTCCGACCCCGAAGCAAGGGTTCGCTTTTCGGAGATCAGGGTGGTGAAGACCTCGTCGTTCAATTCGGTTCGACCACGAAGAGCGCGCATCCAGGCCTTGCGGGCTTCTTGTGCGGTCAAACCCATGACTGCTTTAATCAATCGGTCTTCATTCTCCGAGCTCAGCTGCAGCGGATTGGCCGCTTGTCGCAGTACTGCCAACACCTGATCAAATTCATCGCGTAAATCGTCATAGTCGGGAATCGGGAGTTCGATGCGGACGGAATCTTTTTCGAGTTCGAGCGGAACCTGTAATACGGGACCGAACATCAGCAACGTTTTTCGTTGAGCGATCAGTTCCGGTAGCAGGTCTCGCAATTGACGCAGAACCAAGGGGTCTTGAAGATACGGGTGAAAGTCTTTGACGAGGAACAAGTGTTCCTCTGGATAATCACGGATTTGTGTCAGCAGGCGACTGGCCGAAGGGGGCTCGTGGTCTTCGCCCGAAATCGGTGGTTGCAATCCGCAGGTGATGGTCCAGGTCACCAAGCCCCATTCGCTTTCGAGCGCCAGTTCTGCCAGTTCTCGCTCCCAACGATCTTCCTCAGCCGTTTTTAAAAACAACAGTGGGTACCCCGATTCAATTCGAGCCCGGATATCGTCCAGAACCGCTTCTGTTTTCATGGATCCACTCTTTTCTGATGCTTGAAATGACTCGACGCAGTGCATGAAAGCGATCTCCGTCGCGGCGCGTTCTTGAGCGAGAACATTCCGGAAGATCCCCCGTATACAGACTCCGTAAACAGACTCCGCAGAGAGACTCCGTAAACAGACCCTACGAGCGGCCTTGGGAAGCGGCCGGGGGGTGCGCCCACAAAGTGCGATTGTTGCGGGGGATCAGGCCATCACAACCCCTTTTTTCAAAATCAGATTGGCGTAAATGGCCGTCTCGCCGGTGGCGACAATCGCATAGGCGGATTTTGCAAAATCATAAAAACGAAAACGCTCGATCGGTCTTAATTCGACTTCGTGGCCCTCGTGAGCGGCGAGAACTCGGCGATAATCAGACCAGATGGGAGGTTCCATCGCATCGTCATTCACCGGTTGCATCACACTGGCGGGGTGGTCCACAAAGGTGTCTAACGGAAAGAATTGCATGATTGCGTCGAGCAGTGGAATCACGCCGTGTCCATCGGCCCGAACGACGCGCTGAGCGCAACTTTCGGCGGGGAAATTGCCATCGGCGAGCACGATTTCGTCACCATGCCCCATCCTCATCAGAATCGACATCAATTCGGGCGAAATCATCGGGGGGATATTTTTCAGCATCAGAGTTCTTCATTCAGAAAACGGGAGCAACACCAGATCGAATCATCACAGCCAATCGAAACGGTATGACGTGCGACCGTGCTGACGGCTTATATCATACCGCGACCATTTGCGGCTCACGAGTCAGTGGGCTGAAGCCTGGGGCTTTTGCACGGCGTTCAGGGGTGATGTTCGGCAGAATCTGCCGGTGCCGAGGGAGTTGTCGTTGTTGACTCCGTTTTTTAACTCAGCTGAACAGAGAATATGGTCGATAAATAAAGCCGCTACGAAGACCGTACAAGCTTCTCTGGACGAGTTGTTTTGGCAGTCCCAACGACCAATCTCACCGTTCGACATTTTCACCTGCGAATCGTTGCGATCGCGATCAGCATGCTGATCATCGTTTCGCTCCCGTCGGGCTGTGCCCGGACACGGCCCGCGATTACTTCGCTGTGGCAGCAGGTTCCACCCGTTCGCTGGCCGGGAAAAGAGACGCATCCGGACCGGGAATCTGCGGACAATTTGGCCGAACCCGCAGTGGCCGCCAACGTCGCCCTGCAACAGGATTCGACGAGTCTATCGGAATCGACGAGTGAGGTGCTGGCGCGGGGCGAAGAAACCTCGACCGGGGGGAAATCCAAAAGTCCCCCCCGGCGTCTGGGCCTGCCGCTGATCTCGTCCGATCGAGAGAGCGAAGGGACGTCCTCTGATCCGAATTCGCGGGAACCCGCCGAAACCACTCACGCCCACCCCACCGAGACGGAGCAATTCAATTCTCCACTGGAACGGTTAAACGCCGCATTGACTGATGATGTTCGTCATGCCATGACCTTACCACGGCGGAGTGTCACCGCACTGGAAGAACGATTTCGTGTTGATTCACTGATCTCGCGGGCCAAAGAACTGTTTGCCATCGGTCAGCTCGATCGGGCGCACGAAGCGGCGGTTGCGGCTCAGGAACTTGGTGACGCAGCACAACTGGATTATGCTCCGGACGAGGATCGTCCGCTGGATTTGGTGCGCCGGATTGAAGGGCAAATGGACGCCACGCGACTCACGCAGGAACCGGGAACTGCGGACGAATCGTCCGCAGCGACGCGGACAGAGGAACCCGAAGAGGCCTCTCAACTTTCCACCCAACTTGCCACGCCCCCTGCGAAAGAAGCAAAAGGGACACCGAAGACACCAAGAAACTGGTCCACGTTCTTCCGACGGGAAAAGAAACCTGCGGCCCCTGCATCGGAAGATCCACTGACACCAGATCCGGTGACACAAGTTTCGAGCGAGGCGATTCGGAATACCTTCCGAGCCGATCGAATTGACTCGGCCCCGCCAGCGCGGACCCATCAAATTCCGGCTCATGATGCGATCGTCATGGCGAATCGCAGCGTCTCGCTGGAAGCACGGGAATCAATCTTGGAACCGAAGACGGTGGCGACTTCCCGAACGACGGACCCTCGAACGATAGAACCCGTCACGACGGTTCCAGAGGCAATCCCGGCGACCACGCGAGCACCCGCTTCGAGCGAATCCGAGGATTGTGCTGCGGAAGAGGACCGAATTCCTGCCAGAATTTCGAGCAGGGTACTCGCGGCTGCGATACGTTCATCCGACACGATGCGAGAATCCGAATCCGAATCCGAATCAAGATCCCTCCCTTCGACGCGAAAACCCGTTGGGATTCCAGCGCAATCGGGTGCTGAGATTCTCATGGAAGCGATCGAGGAACCTGATCTGAATCCCAAATCTCGCTCGTTTTCGCTGGGTCTCGCGGGGGGGCTTGTCGGCTTCCTGAGCTTGCTGGTGATAGGCCTTTTTCGACGGCCAATCAGCCGAGTATTCGGGCTGGCGAAATCTCGCCACTGAGATCCTGCCTGGCAGAGACGGGGTAGCGGGGGGATTCTCCGAATCGATGCCTGTGTGCAATGATTCGCCATTCCATCAAGGATCGCGACGCGTCCGGCTTGGTCGAGCGTGCGGGTTGAATCGCCATCAGGATCGCTCGCATCAGACCGGCAAATTCTGGTTCATCCAAGAATTCTGCGGAAAACTGCGAGGGGCTTGAGAACTCGACTACGTTTGCCGATCGCGTTTTAACGGCCCCGGAGACCCAGACACTCGCCCCCTGAAGTTGCTTGAGGCGCTGATGATCGAATGCGAATGCCGCACCATCGTAGTCCTTGGCAAAGGAGGCCAGAATCTGGTCTGTCCAGAGCTCTGTACGACGACGAAATCGATCGAGCTGCATCACTCGTTGAACCTCATTCGGGGGTCGATTCAGCAGTTCGGCAAGAACCTGATGCCGTACCTGAGTCAGTCCGTTGATCACATTCCGGGCAATCAATGTCAGATCACCGCTCCCGTTGCGTCGATCCAGGCAAGCGAGCACGGTCCCCCACGTTCGCACCAACATTTCGCTGGCAAATAAACCGGGGGCGAATGCTTCCAATCGATCCATTTCGTGTGACACCCGATTGGTGTCACTTTCCAGTTGTTTCATCCATCGTTGCTGCAACTGACGACCGGTCTGCCAGAAAAGTTGTAACGATCTCGCGGGAGGGATTTGAATCTCGTCAATCAAATCCTGGGCAGCGTGGGCAATGACGATCGCCAACTCGGCAATCGACCGGACAGACAGGCCGAATTCCCTGGATGTCATACTGACCTCAATCGGTGGTGTAAAAATCGGATCAGCAAATCTGTTAGCAAACCAGATGCCATGACGAGTTTTCGCGAAAAGCACTTGGTTTGTTGACGTTTTGATCGAAATTCCACCCCCGATGGGGATCGATTTCTCCGCGAGCATGATGCCGGGAAACCACATTTGTCGCGGAGAAACCACATCCCCGCTTCAGCAAATCACGTGGTGAAATGCGACGGCGTGATGGTCACGCCGTGATGGTTACGGCATGATTATACGAATTCTGCCAGGATTGCCCTCACTTCGGATTCCGGGATATCGGAAACCGTTTTGACGGCACCTACACGAATCGGTAACACAAAACGCAAACTCCCCGAGACGGTTTTTTTGTCCAGCCGCATTCGTGCCAACACATCGTCAGCGGATAATTCCAGGTTCGCGGGCAGGCTTGTTGGCAGGGAAAGCGCCTGCAGCAACTCAATTTGTCGGCGGGTCAGCGATTCGTTAATCAAACCGCAGCGTTCGGCAAGTCGACTGGCATAAACCATACCGATCGCCACCGCTTCGCCGTGCAGCAACTCGCCGTAGCCTGCGAGTGCCTCGAACGCATGGCCAAAGGTATGGCCATAATTCAATGCGGCCCGCAGACCCTTCGTCTCAAATTCGTCCTGTTCAACGACATCCGCTTTGATACGACAGCTTCTCGCGATGATGTGACGTAGAACCACCGGATCACGTGCGCGAATCTGTTCAACATGCTGCTCCAGGTAAGTCAGAAAATCCGCATCGAGAATCACGCCATACTTGACGACCTCGGCCAAGCCGGCACGATATTCACGATCCGGCAGCGTTTCCAGCGTTGAGGTATCGATCAAGACCCCGATCGGCTGATAAAAGGCTCCGATCATATTTTTGGCCCGGGGATGATTCACTCCCGTTTTTCCCCCGACCGAACTGTCAACCGCTGACAGCAGCGTCGTCGGAACCTGGATGAAGGGAAGCCCCCGCATGAATGTTGCCGCAACAAAACCAGCGGCATCTCCGACGACTCCACCACCCACGGCGATGATGAGCGTACGACGATCGGCATTCAGTGCGATCAGCCGATCGTAAATTTGAGCGAGAATTTCGAGTGACTTCGAGCTTTCTCCTGCAGGAAGAACTTCGGTTTCACATCGCCAACCGTCGGAAACCAATGATTCGCGGACGGTTGCAGCATGCGTTTTCACAACATTGGAATCGGTCACAATCAGGGTGAACGGCGGGGCGACGAGTCGTTTTTCGGCAACCCAGAGACTCGCTTGTGGCGGTTTTGCCGAACAAAAGGCAGAAGACATTCCATCGCGAATGTACCACCATTGCTGGAAGATTTTCGCGCATTGAGTCAATTGGCGGCTGACAATCGGAATGTCGTAAGCTTGCGGACCAAGTTCGACACAAATCAAATCGTCATCAGTGATCACAGTCAGCCTCCTGAGCAATCTCGTCCTGTCGAGGGCTGACTGCGGGATCTTGGTCGATGAGATCTTGGGCGGTGAG